>DATITS010000060.1:0-35876 GCA_035467535.1 Desulfobacterales bacterium | reverse complement strand
GATGGCGTCGGCCCCGCCCTTCTTGGCATACAGCGCCGGCTCGGTCATGTCGGTGATGTTGGGCGTCATCTTGCCCATCACCGGGATGGAGACGGCCTGCTTGACCGCCGCCGTGAAGCGTTCGAGCAGATGAAAGGCCTGGCCGACCTTGTGTCCCGAGCCTTCGATGCACATGTGGGGGCAGGAGAAGTTGAGCTCCAGGATGTCGACACCGTTGTCCTCGCAGGCCCGGGCGAGATAAACCCACTCGTCCTCGAAGAAGCCCATGATGCTGGCGAGGATGGGGTGGTCCGGGTCGTGCTTCTTCAGGTAGTGGATTTCGAGCAGGTTGTGCCGCAGGGGCCGGTCCGATATCTGCTCGACGTTCTGGTAGGCGATGGCCCGCTGGCTGCCGTAATTGATGTAATGCATGCGCGGGGAGGGGTGGGTGATCGGCAGACGGTCGGAGTTCAGGGTCTTGAACACCACTCCGCTCCAGCCGGCCTGAAACGCCCGCTCCACCATCTCGGCGCTGTTGGAGACCGGGGAGGAGGAGAGCAGGAACGGGTTTTTGAACCTGCGCCCGCAGAAATCGACGGAAAGATCGACAGGGTTGGACACCTTACACCTCCTATCGGCTCAGGTAGCGGTGAATGGCGGCGGCGGCCCGTTTGCCGTCGGCCACCGCCTGGACCACCAGCGCGGGCCCGCGCACGATGTCGCCGCCGGCAAAAATGCCCTTGACGGACGTGCGGCCGGTTTTGGGATTGACCTTGATGAGGTTGGGGCCGGCCAGTTTGACGCGGGGATACCACCTGGGTGAGTCCGCAGCCGGCCGGTTGCCGATCGCCTCGATCGCCACATCGCAGGTAAGGACCCACTCGGAGCCTTTGACCGGTCTGGGGCTGCGACGGCCGGAGGCGTCGGGTGCCCCCAATCGGGTGCGCACGAGCTTCAGGCCCTTGAGGCGCCGACCGCGGCCGGTGACATAGCCCTTCGGCTGGTTGAGCAGCAGGAAGTGCACGCCCGCCGCCTGGGCTTCGATGCGCTCGTCGGCCTCGGCCGGCATCTGGGCGTAGGAGCGCCGGTAGACCAGGTAGACGTCTTTGGCGCCGAGTTTTGCGGCCGACTCCACGCAGTCCATGGCCACCGACCCGCCACCGATGACGGCCACGGTTTTGCCCGCGACCCGGCGGGCCATCTCCTTGAAGCGGCCGTCCCGCAGCGCCGACAGGTAGTCCACCGAGGAAAAGACGCCGGGTACCGGCCGGGCTTTGGGCGCAAGCGCCTCCGCCGCCCACAGCCCGGGGGCCAGGAAGACGGCGCGGAAGCCCTCCTTGAGCAGGTTCTCCGCGCCGGCCGGGCCTTCGATGGGATGGCCGCACTTGAACTCGACTCCGAGGTCCGCGATGTCCCGCAGTTCGTTTTCGAGAAACTCAAGGCCGAAGCGGTAGGAAACGACCCCGTAGCGCAGCACGCCTCCGGGCTCGGGCCGGGCCTCGAAGAGCGTGACCGGAAAGCCGCATTTGGCGAGCTCGGCCGCACAACTCAAACCGGCCGGGCCGGCGCCCACCACGGCGACTCTTTCGACCCGCGGTGCGGCCTTGCGCAAGGGTTTAAAACCGATCTGCCAGGAGTGCTCGATTAAAAACCGCTGGATTTTGCCGATCGGGATGGGCCGGTCCGCGCCCTCCGGCCGGCCCAGGGAGATGAAGCGCGCGCTGCATTCCTTTTCGCAGAGCCGGTGCGTCGGGCACAATTCGCCGCAGGCTCCGCCGAGAATGTTGTTCTCCTTGATGGTGCGGATGGCGCCCGTGATGTTGCGGAAGCGCAGTTTGCGGATGAACTCGGCCGGCTGCGTGTCGGCCGGGCAGCCCTTGGAGCAGGGCGCGTCGTGGCAGAGCAGACAGCGGTCGGCCTCGGCGATCGCCTGCGGCAGGTCCAGACCTTTGCGCATCTGCTTGAAATGTTTTGCGGGGTTCAAGGCGGCCCTCCTCATCGAGCGACAGGTTTCCGAATTTAAAAAGATGGCGCGGCGGATTTGGTTCGATGCCGATGACTATAATGGAAAACTCATCTGTGAAACCTACGCTTTTCCGCTGCCAAAGTCAATTTCCTACCAAGGCCCTGGAGCAGCCCGCCTTGGGGTCTAAAAGGCAAAGGAATGGGGCCTGGCCTGGGGCTTTTGGGCGAGAAGGAATGCGGGATCAGTGGGGCATAACCGATGGAAGGTTACAGAAAAAGCATCGCCGAGCTTTCCGACGCGTCCTACTCGGTGGCCGTGCCCCAGTCGTACTGCCGTTTGACGTAGTTGAGAAAAAGAGAGGTCTCCGTGCGCAGCACCCCATCGATGCGGTTGATCTGGTCGAAGATCAGGTGGTTCAATTCATCCAGGTTCTTGAGCACGAACTCCGTGTCGATGCCGGTGCCGCCGGTCGTCTGCACGATGTGCCAAAGGGACTTGATGGCTTTCAGTTCGCGAATGATCCGGTCCATTTTCTTGATTTCGACGTGAATGCGGATGGTGCCGACGACCTCGAAGCCCAGTTTGAGCGGGTTGCTGACGGCCACGATCTGGATATACTGCTCCTCGATCAGTCTCGTGAGCCGTGTGCGGACGGTGGCCTCGGAGATGCCGAGCTTCTTGGCGATCTCCGTGTTCGCAACCCGCCCGTCCTTCTGCAGCAGGTCGATCATCCGGCAGTCCAGTGGGTCGATAGCCTTCCTGCGGTTGTTTGTGTTGTTTTTTTTCATTGTCTCCCCCTCCTGCCAAGCAAGCCTGGGCCATTTATGGCGTCCGCTGCCCCGAGGCAGTTCCTGTCCGGCGACCGCCCGAACTTTCTAATTCTGATATTTTATTAGCTTGTTGTTATCTCAATTCGTGTTTTTTTGTCAAATTGGCTTTTGATTTCGTGGTTATCAGGGCTTTTCTTACTTGACAAACGGCACCTTGCTCAATTAATACAAATTCAGTGACTAATGGCGGATTGAAAATTCGACCGTGCTTCTTCCCCTCAGTAGTCTCTGTCGGCGGCCGCCCGCAACCTCACGGATCGTAATGCCCGGGTTCATGATGCCGTGACGCATCCTCGGGCTGTCCGTCAAACCCCTGAAACGCGGACACTGGAGCACCATTCATGGTCGCAGGTGCAGATCTGATCATTCGCAATGCCCGGGTCCGGACCATGGACCCGAAGGGGTCCATCGCCCAAGCCATCGCCGTCTGGAAAGGGCTCGTCCTCGCCGTGGGGACGGAGAGCGAGATCGAATCCCTGTGTGCCCCGGAAACTCGAAAACTTGACTTGGAAGGGCGCACGGTCCTGCCGGGTTTTATCGACGCCCACGAGCACCTGTCCTGGTTCGCCGAAGAACCGCTGAAACTGGACTGCTCGCCGCAGAGGTTCAGCAGCCTCGCCGGGCTGCTGGCCCAGGTCCGCCTTGAGGCCTCACGGCTCGCCCCGGGTGATTGGATCCGCGGGGTGCTTTATGACGACACCAAGATGGCCGAGGGGCGTCCGTTGACCCGCGCCGACCTCGATTCCGCCGCCCCGGAGCATCCCGTCATCATCATCCACGTCAGCGCCCACTGGGCCGTGGTCAATTCGGTCGCCCTCAAACTGGGGGATCTGAACGAGCAGTCGCCCGATCCCAAGGGCGGCGCGCTCGGCCGCGAGCCGGGCAGCGGCCGGCTTGATGGACGGCTGGTCGAGATGGCCATGTTCAACTTCGCCTTCGAGAGCCTGGCCGTGGCGCCCACCGTGGTGCCGTCATTTCCGCCTGAGGTACGCCGTAAAGCGCTGCAGGACGCCGCTCGGACCCTTAACGCCGCCGGCGTTTGCGGGGTGGGGGACGCGCTCACCGCACCCAGCTACATTGCCACCTACCGCGATCTGGCAGCGGACGGGCAGCTTTCGCTGCGGGTCAACATGATCATCCCCTACATATTCCTGCCACTGCTGGAGCAGATTGGCCTGCTGGGGCCCTGGGGCAACGAATGGATCCGGTGCGCCGGCATCAAGGTCATCATCGACGGCGCCATCGCCGGCCGAACGGCGGCGTTGAAGCACGGATATGCCGACGCCCCCAATGATCACGGCGTGCTTCTGATCGAGGACCAGGCGGAGCTGGATGCCATCGTCGCCCGGATCCACCGCGCCGGATACCAGGCATGTGTGCACGCCAACGGCGACCTGGCCATTGAAATGGCCCTCACGGCGATCGAGCGCGCCCAGGCGGCGCACCCCCGCAGGGATCCGCGGCATCGACTGGAGCATTGCACCATGATCGACGATGCACTTCTGGCCTGGATGGCCAGGCTCGGGGCAATGGCGCTTCCGTTCGGATCCTACCTCTACCAGCACGGTGAAAAACTCGAGCGGTTCTACGGTGCGCGTGCGGCGCGGATGTTCGCCCACAATAGCTTCCTGAAGGCCGGCGTTAAGGTGGCGGGCTCATCGGACCATCCGGCCGGCCTATACCCTCCGCTTCTGGGAGTCCAATCCATGGTTACCCGGCGAACCGCTTCAGGGCAGGTGATCGGGCCGGCGGAGCGGATCCCCCTGGAGGAGGCGTTCCGGATGTACACGGTTTACGCGGCCCATGTGTCGGGCGAAGAGCACCTGAAAGGGCAGCTGAGCCCCGGCTTTCTGGCCGACCTGGTGGTATTGGACCAAGACCCCTGGGAGACGCCGCCCGAGGAGATCAGCCGAATCGGCGTCCGGCTGACGATGGTCGGCGGGCGAATCGTTCACGGCCAGGCCTGAGACTGTCAGGCGAAACCTCGCGCCGCAGGCGGTGTAAAACGCACCCCGGGCGATAACCAAAGACATCAACCCAAGGATCCGTTAAAGAGGAAACCGACCGTGCCGCTTCTGGAAACCCGCGATGTTACCAAATCTTTTGGTGCCCTGACGGCGGTGTCGCAGGCATGCCTTGCGGTCGAGGCCGGCAAGGTGCACTCTATCATAGGCCCCAACGGCGCCGGGAAAACCACGTTTTTCAACCTGCTGGCCGGTGTTTTTCCGCCGACCTCGGGCAGCATCTTCTTCGAGGGCAAGGAAGTCTCCCTCCTGAAGCTCCACCAGCGAGCCCGCATCGGCATCGGGCGCTCCTACCAGGTCACCAGCATTTTCCCGGAGCTGACCGTGCACGAGAACGTGCGGCTGGCGGTTCAGTCGCGGTTCCCCTGCGGCTTTTCTCTGTTCCGTGCCGCGGCCAGCCTGGGGGAGATCACAGACGGGGCGGATGCCATTTTGGTGGAAATGGGGCTCGCCCAGTTCCGCGATCAAATTGCGAGCACCATCCCTTACGGCAGCCAGCGCTCCCTGGACGTTGCCATCGCCTTGGCCACCGACCCCAAGCTGCTGTTGCTGGACGAGCCCACCAGCGGGATGTCGCCTGAAGACACCCTGAAAATGATGCGGCTGGTGGAGCGCATTTCCGAAAAATACACCATTGCCCTGATCGAGCATCACATGAAGGTCGTCATGTCCATCTCCGACACCATCACCGTGCTCAGCCAAGGCCAGATCATCGCCGAAGGCTCGCCGGATGAGATCCAGAAAAACGAGATCGTGCGGCGCGCCTATTTGGGGGGGGGCAAGCGGACATGGACGTAAACCGGACGATGCTCAAGGTGGAGGACATCCACACCTATTACGGCAAGAGCCATATCCTGCAGGGGGTTTCCTTCGATGTCCGGGTCAAGGAGTGCCTGGCCTTGCTCGGGCGCAACGGGGCCGGCAAGACCACGACTCTCAGGAGCATCATCGGGCTGGTCCCGCCGCGCCGCGGCCGGATCGGCCTCAATGACCGGCCGATCAACGGTCTGCAGCCGTTTCAGATATCCCGGTTGGGCATTGGCTATGTGCCCGAAGACCGCCAGATTTTTTCAGCCCTGACGATCCAAGAGAATCTCACCATCAGCATCCAGAAAAGCCGCGCCGATGGCCCGTGGGGCCTCGAACGGATTTTCGAGGTGTTCCCGATCCTGGCCGAACGCCGCAACAACCAGGGCAATCAGCTGAGCGGCGGCGAGCAGCAGATGCTCGCGATCGCGCGGGCGCTGATGACCAACCCGGACCTGCTGCTGCTCGACGAGCCCACCGAAGGCCTGGCGCCGCTGATCGTCGAAAAGCTGCTCGAAATCATCCAGGATTTGAAAAAAAGCGGGCTTACCATCATTCTGGTCGAGCAAGACGTCGAGGCCACCAGTCACGTGGCGGATCGCTACTGCATCCTGCAGCAGGGTCTCCTGGTCCACCAGGGCAGCCACAAGGAGTTCTGGTCTCAGCCCGAGCTTCAGGAGAAGTATCTGGGGGTGTAGGCACTCCACCCCCAAAGGCCCCCGCCGGGGGCGATCAACCGGTTTTTAATCCGTCACGATCGTGACCAATTCGAAAAGGAGGATTTATGGGAAAGAACATCAGTCGAAGGACGTTTTTGAAAAACTCCGTAATCGCCGGGGCAGGCCTGGGTCTGGCCGCAGGCGGCATCATGCCGCTGCGCGCCTGGGGTGCCGATCCGCTCAAGATCATGGTGGGCACCACCTTCTCGGGGGCCTACGCCGAGACCGGTGACTACGCGCGCAAAGGCATCCAACTCGCCGTCGAAATGCACGGGGGCAAGGTGCTGGGCCGGCCCGTCGAGATCGTCGAGCGCGACGTGCCGAACCCCTCGGAAGGCGTGAAGAAAGCCCAGGAGGCGGTTGAAAACCTCGGCGCCAAGTTCATGTTCGTCTCTCCGTCCAGCTCGACGGTGCTGGCGGTCATGGAGTATGTCGCCAAGCAGAAGGCCCTTCTGTTCGCATCGGCCGGCGCCGACGAGATTACCGGGAAGAGCTGCAACCAGTTCACCTTTCGCTGGCCGGTGGCCACCTGGAGCGCCATCCGGGAGGTGGTGCCTCGGATCATCGATGTCTACAAGGCCAAGACCTTTTACACCATCACACCGAAATACGTTTTCGGTGAAGACCTGCTGCGCAACACTCAGGACGTCCTGAACGCGAAAGGCCTGAAGCTGCTCGGAAACTCCGACCACCCCATGGGCGAGTCCGACTTCAGCTCGCACCTGACCAAGGCCATGGCGGCCAAGGCCGACTGCGTGCTGTTCCTCAATTTCGGCGGCGACACGGTCAACGCGCTCAAGCAGGCCAACAGCTTCGGGCTGAACAAGGTCTCCCGCATCGCCTGTGTCTGGGGCTCCGGATTGACCCAGATGAAGGCCATCGGACCGAAGATTCTGGACGGGGTCATCATGGGGCTTCAGTACTTTTACAAAATTGATTCGCCCGGCAACAAAAAATTCGTCGAGGCCTTCCGCAAGAAATACAACGAGACACCCAACTATCTGGCGGCCAACCCGTACATCAACATCAAGCTGCTGCTGGAGACCATCGAGCGGATCAAAAGCGACGATCCGGTCAAGGTGATGAAGGCTATTGAAGACTTCGATTACGAGGGTCTGACCGGAGTTGAGAAATTCAGGGCCTGTGACCACCAGGCGGTGAAGCCTTACTACACGCTGCAGTGCAAGGCCGCGGGCGCTATGAAAGACCCGGACGACTTTGCCGACATCATCGGTTCGTCGACCCACATTCCGCCGTGCGCGGATACCGGCTGCAAGTTCAGCTGATCGACCCTTGGCTGTTTCGGCCGTACCGACCCCGCCCTGCCGGCACCCATTGCGGCGGGGCGAGGGCGGTCTCGGCCGGGAACTGCAGGCGACAACCCTTCAGAACGGATGTTCGGCATGACTGATCTGATCATTGCACAGGCGTTCAACGGCCTGGTCCTGGGGATGATCTACGTGCTCCTTGCCATGGGGCTTTCCATCGTCTGGGGGATGATGGACATCATCAATTTCGCCCATGGATTGTTTTTTGCGCTGGGAGCCTATCTGGCGTTCACCGTCGCCTCCTTGACCGGTAGCTTTTTCATCTGCCTGCTGGTGGTGCCCCTGGTCACAGCGGCCATCGGCATGCTGCTGGAGGTAACCCTTCTGCGCCGCCTTTACGGCCAAAACATCCTGTATCAGATTTTGATGACCTACGGGATCGCGATCGCCGGCCGGGAACTCATCATCATGCTCTACGGGCCGGTCGGGAAAAGTTTCGACACGCCGGACCTGTTGGTGGGGGTGATCCCGATCGCCGGTCTTTTCTTCCCGATCTACCGGGTGTTTGTGTTCGTCCTGACCGGGCTTCTGACCGCCGGCATGTGGTTCGTGATCGAAAAAACCCGCTGGGGGTCCATCATCCGCGCCGGGACGGAGAACCTCAAAATGGTCAGTTGCCTCGGGATCAACATCTCCGGGGTGTTCACGCTGACCTTCGGCGTCGCCATGGCCATCGCCGGCCTGAGCGGTGTCCTGGCCGCCCCCATGCGCGGTATCGAACCCTTCATGGGAGACCTGATCCTGGGCATTTGTTTTGCCACCGTGGTCATCGGCGGAATGGGGAGCTTTGCCGGGGCGGTGATCGGCGGCCTGATCGTGGGGTTGAGCCAAAGCATGGTCACCCTCATCATGCCGAGTGCCTCGGTGATCATCATCTTCATGGTCATGGCCGGCATTCTGCTCATTCGGCCGCGTGGCCTGATGGGGATTCGAGACTAGGAGAAAGGACCGATCGATCATGTCGACACGCGCGGAATCCAGCCCGACGGGCGGCTGGTGGCCCGGCAACCGCTCGATGATTGTTCTGGCGCTCACCTTTGCCGCTTTTCCGTTTGTGCTGCCGTACACGGCGCTGGCCAATGAAATCATGCTCTTCGCGCTGGCGGCGGTAGCCTTCGACCTGTGCCTCGGGTACACCGGCGTGATGATGTTCTGCCAGGCGTCCTTCTTCGGCGTGGGGGTCTATGCGGCGGCTTTGACGCTGCTGCACCTGACGTCCAACCTGTTCGCCGCCATCGGGATGGGGGTGCTGGCCGCAGCCCTCCTGGCGCTGATCATCGGGTTCATGGCATCCTCGCGCAGCGGGAGCTACTCGGTGCTGCTGACCCTGGCCTTCGCTGAAATGATTTACTTCATCGCCTTTCAGTGGAGCGGGCTCACCGGGGGGGACAACGGTCTGACGGGCATCAAGCGTCCGAACATCGATATCCCCGGGTTCTTCTCCGTGGATCTGCAGTCATCCCTGGCCTACTATTTCTTTTGCTTGGGGTTCTTCATGGCGGCCGTCTACATCATTCGCCGCATCACGCTGTCACCCTTCGGCAAAATACTAATGGCCGTCAGGGAGAACGAGCAACGGGCCCAAGCCATCGGGTACAACACCCGTGTATACAAAATGGCCGTGTTCGTCATCGGTGGTTTTTTCATGGGTCTCGCCGGCGCCCTCTATTGCATGTACATCAACTTCGCCCATATCCACTTCGTGCACTTCGAGGTGTCCGGCAACATCGTGATGATGGTGCTCACCGGTGGGATGGGGACCCTCTTCGGCCCAATTGTCGGAGCCTTCATCATCGTGCTGGCTTCCGATTTGGCGAGTGCCTTATGGGACCGCTGGATGTTCGTCATGGGCGTCCTCTTCGTGTTCTTCGTTCTCTTCGCCCGCGGCGGGATATGGGGCCTGCTGGACAATTTGATCGCCCGGCTGGGTCGAAGAAAAAGTGGCCGATCGGAACCCGAGGTTCCAAAAACCGTGCGCATGGGATCGGCGGCCGAAACGGACCCCTCTCCCGGCCTCCTAAAGCATTCAGATTCAGGGCAGCGATGAAATTCGATCTCATCATTCGCAACGCCACGGTCGTCGACGGCCGCGGCGCTCCGGCCTTTGAGGCAGACGTGGCCCTTGCCGACGGCCGCATCGCATCCGTCGGCGTACCCGCCGATGCGTGGGCGGTCGAAGAGCTTGAGGCCGCCGGCATGGTTCTGTGCCCCGGATTCATCGACAGCCATTCCCACGCGGATTTATCCCTGTTGACCCAGGGGCTCGAAGACGAGAAACTGCGCATGGGGGTGACCACGGAGATCATCGGCCAGTGCGGATACAGCGCCTTCCCGGTGGATGACCGCCATCGCGGGTTGCGCGCGGACACCATGTCCGGCTTTCTGCCGGGGATCCGCCTGCCCTGGGACTGGTCGACCCTGGATGACTACCGGGCGGCCTGCACGCGAATCGGCTTGACCCACAACATCGTCTCCCTGGCAGGGCATGGATCGATCCGGGTGGCTGTCATGGGCGACCGCGCGGAGGCGCCGAAGGCTGGGGAGTTGGATCGGATGCGGCACCTGGTCCGGCAGGCCATGGAGATGGGCGCCTTCGGGCTGTCCACCGGCCTGATCTATCCCCCGGCCTGCTACGCCGAGCCGAGCGAGATCGAGGCCCTCTGCCGGGTCGTTGCGGAGTTCGGCGGGGTCCATGTGACCCATGTGCGTGGCGAGACGGCCGATCTGGTGGATGCGGCCGTCGAGGAGGCGCTGGAGATCAGCTTCGCCAGTGGTGTTGCGCTGCAGATATCGCACCTCAAGGTGATCGGCCTGCACCGCCGAAATCGAGGAAAGGTCAAGTCGGTGATTGCTCGAATCGAGGCGGCACGCCGGGCCGGGCTGGAGGTGAACTTCGACTGCTATCCCTACACCGAAGGCAGCACGCTGCTGAGCACGTTGGTGCCGAGATGGGCCCAGGTCCAAGGGGTTTCCGGCCTTGTCGCCCGTTTGGGGAACCCCGAAGACCGGGCCAAAATCCGCCGGGACATCGAAACCGATACGCCCGGTTGGGAAAACTGGGCCAATGCCTGCGGCCTTGATGCGGTCAAGATCGCCGCGCTGAACCGGGGTCGTTCGGACCCGATCGTCGGCATGGATTTGGCGGCGGTCGGCAGGCTGCGTGGCACAGACCCCATCGAGGCCCTTTTCGACATTATCGTCGCGGAACAGGCCAACGCCATGATGGTGTTCTCCATGATGACCGAGGAGGACATGCTGACGGCCTTGTGCCACCCGCTGGGGATGATCGGGACCGACGCCATCCCCTGCCCGCCGGGTCAGGGCCGGCCGCATCCCCGCGGCTATGGGGCTTTCCCGAGAATCCTCGGGCGTTTGGTCCGTGGCACCGGCGTTATCGCGCTGGAGGAGGCGGTGCGCAAAATGACAAGCCTGCCTGCCCAAAAATTTGGCCTCCGAGATCGAGGACACGTGGCCGTGGGGATGCACGCCGACCTGGTCATATTCGATCCGAGCCGTATCATCGACCAGGCGACATACGAGGCGCCGCGACGGCCGCCATCGGGAATCAAGGCCGTTATCGTCAACGGCCGACCGATGTTGTCGGGTGCGATCGTGAGCCCGCACCGGCCCGGGATGTTTCTTGAGCCTTCGAAGCAGGAGACCGCCTAACTTCCCCGGCCCTGTCCACACCGCTGCCGCAGGCCGCCCGGTCTGCAGCCTTCTGCGGTCCGTAGGACCCTCCGGGGCGAACGGTGCCCCGGCTGCAGCGTCTTGCGGAGAGCCCGGTCGCCGATCCTAAGATAAGCGGCATATTGCCACTTTCAAACAAACAGAGGTGTATTAATTATTATAAATCGATCTTTATTAGACATTTTTTACTTGATTTCGAAATAACAACCCTGTATGCTCGGTTGAAATCTATTCCGGCTGCACGCTTCACTTAATTTATGGATAAACGCTGTTCACAATGGACGCCACGGATCAACGCAAAGGAGGAATCAGCATGGCACTACCGATCATTAAAAACTACATCAACGGCGAGTGGGTGGAATCCGGTACGACCACCTTCGGTGATGTGTGGAACCCGGCCCGCGCCGAAAAGATCGCCCAGGTTCCTTACGGCACCAGGGAAGATGTGGACAAGGCCGTGAAAGCGGCCCGGGCGGCTTTCACGGAATGGCGCGCGACCCCGCCGCTCTCCCGGGCGCGCTACCTGTTCCGTCTCAAGGATGCCTTCGAGGAGAACTTCGAGGAGATCGCCCGGGTGCTGACCACCGAGCAGGGCAAGGTGATCGACGAGGCACGCGGCGAAGTGCGGCGGATGATCGAAAACGTCGAGCACGCCACCGGGGTCACGACGCTGATGTGCGGCTACGCGCTGGAGGACATCGCCAAGGACATCGACTGCGCGGGCCACCGCCAGCCGATGGGGGTTTTCGCGGGCATCGCCCCGTACAATTTCCCCGGCATGGTGCCGTGGTGGTTCTTGCCGTACGCGATCGTCGCCGGCAACACTTACGTCCTGAAGCCCTCCGAGCAGGTGCCGATGACCCAGACGAAAATCTTCGAGGTCCTGGATCAGGTCGGTTTTCCGGAAGGGGTCGTGAACATGGTGCACGGCTCCAAGGACGTGGTCAACGGCATCCTCGACCACCCGGACATCGCGGGGGTCTCCTTCGTGGGCTCCTCGCCCACGGCCAAGTACATCTACGAACGCTGCGGGGCGACCGGCAAGCGCGTCCAGGCGCTGGGCGGAGCCAAGAACATCGTAGCCGTGATGCCGGATGCGAAGCTCGGCCCGGCCATGCCCTCGCTGATCACCTCTTTTTACGGATGCGCGGGACAGCGCTGCCTGTCGGGCTCGATCCTGGCGCCGGTGGGGGATGTGGCCGACGAGTTGCTCGCCAAATTCATGGCGGCCGCTAAGGCCATCAAACTCGGCGAAGGCCTCGACGAGAAAACCGGCATGGGGCCGGTGGTCAGCGCGGCCCACAGGAAGCGGGTGCTGGGCTACATCGAGAAGGGCATCGCCGAGGGCGCCAAGTTGGTCCTGGACGGCCGGGACTGCAAGGTCGCGGACTTCCCGAACGGGTTCTTCGTGGGGCCGACGATCTTCGACAACGTCACCCCGGAAATGACGATCGCGCGGGAGGAGATCTTCGGGCCGGTGGTGAGCATCGTGCGCTGCAAGAACCTGAACGAGGCGGTGAACCTGATCAACACCCGCGGCTTTGCCAACGCCGCCTGCCTGTACACGAGCAACGGCGGGACGGCGCGCGAGTTCAAGTACAAGGTCAAGCCGAGCATGATCGGGATCAACATCGGCATTGCCGCGCCCATGTCCTTTTTCCCGTTCGGCGGCGCCGGTCAGTCCATGTTCGGGGACGTCAAGGGCCACGGCCAGGAGATCTTCCAGTTCTTTACGGACACCAAGGTCGTGATCGAACGCTGGCTATAGATGGCTTCGCCGAAAGCCCATCTTCGGCGTTGCGCGGCGTGTGGCGGATGCTGCGGCGTACTTCCATGTACGCCTCGCACCGCGACACTGGCGCGCCTTGAAGCTGGCGCTTTGGGCAAAGCCATCTGTTTTATAATTTAACCCTTCATACTTTTGAGGACTTCGTTATGCCTCTGCAAAACTTTGGAAGCATACTGAACTTTGCCGAAGAGCTGGAGCAACTGGACCAGCGCTTCTATGAAGCGGCCCGGACGAACCCGGCCTGCGGCGCCTACGCTCAGCTGTTTGCCGACCTGGCGGTCGAAGCCGGCAAGAACGTGAAGACGGTTCAGCGCATCCGCCGGGAGAACGTGACCGAAATGATTCTCGAGCCGGTCCAGGATTTCACCCGCGCCTCCTTTTGCGAGGAGTGCGCGGAGGCGGCCGTCCTGGCCGCCGCGGAGGTGCTGAAGATCGCCCAGCGGCTGGAGGCCCGGGCGGAGCGCTATTACATAGAGGCGGCCGGAAAGCTCCAGGCGCTCTCCGAGGTGGCCCGGGCGCTCCGGACCCTCGGCAAGATCCGCAAGGCCCGCGCGGCGAAGATCTCCGCCGCGGGCCATTAAGCACCGTTTGAAAAAAGGAGGCCACTGAACATGACGGACACAACCAAACGGATCCAGGAATATGCCGCCCACAGCTTCCACACGTGGAGCCGGCAGAAGGGGTGGAAGGCCCCGCTGCTCGTCAACGACGCCGAGGGGATCTATTTCTACGACCACACGGGCAAGGCCTACGTCGACTTCTCCTCCCAGCTCATGTGCTCCAACCTCGGCCACAAGAACAAGGTGGTGATCGAGGCCATTGTCAAGCAGGCTGAAAAACTGCCCTACATCGTGCCGAGTTTTGCCAACGAGGCCACCATGGCGGCCGTGGAAGCGCTGTGTTCGGTCATGCCGAAGGGGCTGGATAAATTCTTTTTCTCGACCAGCGGCACCGAGGCCAACGAGGCGGCGGTCAAGATGGTGCGCCAGGCGTGCGCGCCGGCCTTCAAGGTGATCTCCCGCTACAAGTCCTACCACGGATCCACCGCCGCCAGCATCTCGCTCACCGGAGACCCCCGGCGCTGGTACGCCGAGCAGGCCCGGTTCACTGTTCCGGGCGTGTGTTTCGCACCCGACTGCCACTGCTACCGCTGCCCCTTCGACCTCGCCTATCCCCAGTGCGGGGTGCAGTGCGCCAAGTACCTGGACTACATGATCCGCGAGGAGGGCAACGTCGCCGCCATCATCGTGGAGCCGATCGTGGGCACCAACGGCCGGCTGATCCCGCCGCCGGAGTATTACCCCATGCTGCGCAGGATCTGCGACGAGCACAAGGTGCTGCTCATCGCCGACGAGGTCATGTCCGGGTGGTTCCGCACCGGGCCCGCCTTTGCCATGGAACACTGGGGCGTCACCCCGGACTTCATCACCACGGCCAAGGGCGCCAGCGGCGCCTACACGCCGGTAGCCGTCACCGCCACCTCGGAAAAGGTCGCCCAGTTCTTCGAAGACGAGGTTTTCTGCCACGGCCACACCTACGCCTTCCACCCGCTCTCGGCCGCTGCCATTCCGGCCGCCATCAGCGAGCTGAAGCGGGTCGTGGCCTCCGGGCTGCCTGAGCGCGTCTCCGCGCATCTGAAGAAAAAACTCTACGAGTTGGCGGACAGGCACATTTGTGTCGGCGATGTGCGCGGCATCGGTCACTTCTGGGGGCTGGAGCTGGTCAAGAACCGCAAGACCCGGGAGCCGTTCGACGTCAAGGCCGACAAGTTCAGCACCAAAGCGCTGATGACCGGCCGTGTGGCCGGCGACGCCATGCAGCGCGGGGTTTACATCAGCCCGTGGTACGACACGATGGTGATCGCCCCGCCGCTCATCATCACCGAGGCGCAGGTGGACGAGGCCCTGGCGGTCCTGGACAAGTCCCTCGAAATCGCGGACAAGGAGTCGGTCGATACCGGCTCTGCCGTGTGCCACAGCACCGAGTACCAGAAATAGACTTCTGAGCATCTGCCGCAGCCGAACCAGACAACCCGGGCCGGTGAAAATGTCACCGGCCCGGGCTGTTGCATGCATCGCGTGACCCCGTGGACCCCGGCCCCTTCCTTCAATCGTAAAATTGTCCTAAATTTTTCCCTTTTTCGGCCGATGATATGTTAACATAGAGGAAAAAAGAAAGGGCCTCGGCTTGACTCTTGACCGACGGTTTTTTATAATAAATAAAATAGAATGCGATCCAGATCGGTTTGCGAAACCAGGGCGCGCGCTGAACAATGGCGTTCACGCGTGCGACGGGCTCGGGTCTGAGTCTGCGAGTAGCGGCGGAAAATGGCGACGATTAATCTGAAAAAACACGAGGTGGAATGCAAAGTCGTCTACTACGGCCCCGGCCGCTGCGGCAAGACCACGAACCTCCAGTATGTATTCCAGCACAGCCGCCGCTTAATGATCGACGACATGGTTTCGATCAAGACCAAGGGGGACCTGACGCTGTTCTTTGACTTCGTGCCCATGGGGCTGGGAAAGATCAAGGGCTGCGAGGTACGCGTTCAGCTCTATACCGTGCCCGGCCAGGTCAAATATTCATCGACGCGCAAGCTGGTGCTCAAGGGGGCGGATGCCGTGGTGTTCGTGGCGGACTCGATGCGTGTGCGGCACGAGCAGAACATCGAGGCTCTGAAGGACATGGCCCAGAACCTGAAAGACTACGGCTTCAACATCTTTCAGTTTCCGGTCGTGATGCAGTACAACAAGCGCGACCTTGCCGACGCGGGCGTCCCCCTGATGTCGATCGAGGAGATGAACCAATACTACAACCGCCAGCTCAAAGCCCCTTTTTTCGCCGCCAGCGCCACCACCGGCCTGGGCGTGAACGACACCCTCAAGGCCAGCCTCGTCCTGACGCTGCGCTCCCTCAAAAAACAAGCCGGTTGGGAATAAGGGCTTCTTGCGAAGCCCTTATTTTCAGCTTTTTCAATTATCCAAAAAATTTTGATGCAGTAGCAACGCCACATCAAAATTTTGTGACGGCTTCTTTCAGAAGGGCCTGCGTCGACGGCATGAACCAGCACTCCATGAACGCCTGATTGATGGATTCTCTGCCAGCCAAGAACTGCGCGCGGATATCTCGTGTGCGGTGCTGTTTGGTGAGCGGGAAACCAAATGGGGGCAGGGCAGCGGCGGCCTCGATGTGAGCCAGCGCCCGGGCCTCCACTTCGGCCTCGGAGCACACTTCGTCCACCACGCCGCCGGTCTGCGCCTCTTCGGGCATCAGGAACGTACCGAGGTACTCCATCCGGGTGGCGACGCGGTCGCCAGCGATCTGGCGCAGCATCATGTCCGCCAAGTAAGGAACCGGAAGGCCGAGCAGGATTTCGTTGAGGCTGATCAGTTTTCTGCCGGCCGCGATAAAGCGAAAATCGCAGGCAAGCGCCAGTATGGCGCCCCCCCCGTTCGCGTGTCCGGCGATGGCGGCGGCCGTGGGCAGGGGCAGGGTGTAGAGTTTCAGCACGGTGTCCTCGAAGCGGGCCCAAAAGTCGGCCATCCCGTCCCGGTCCAGTTCGATCAGCTCCGGAAGGTTGAGCCCGATGCTGAAAAATTTGCTCCCCCCGGCCAGCACCATACCCCTGAACCGCCCTTTTACCTCCTGCAGTGCCAGCGACAGCTCCGCAACCACTTCTGCGCCGATGGCATTGATGACACCGTTGGTCAGGCGCAAAATGGCCACATTCCCGTGTTCTTCAAGTGCAAGCTTCGTCATGGATGCTCCTTTGAGTTAGAGCCGCTTTTTCAACGCATTTACAATCTGCGGCAGCGCTGTACCCGCCTTTTCCAGGATGCAGACATCCGCACCGGGGAAGGCCTGCTCAATGTTGACCTCGACCACCGCGGCGCCGTGCTCTTTCGCCACGGAAGGCAAGGACGCCGCCGGCTGCACCACGGCCGAGGTGCCGATCAGCAGCATGACCCGGCAGGCGCCGGACTCCCTCCAAGCGGTTTCCAGCGTTTGGGGCGGGAGGGACTCGCCGAAAAGTACCGTGTTGGGTTTGAGCACGCCGCCGCAGTCGCAGAGGGGTGGCACTCCCTCGGGAATGTGGGGTGCCCGGACCTCCTTGCCGCAGCTGATGCAGAAAATCTCCCGCAGGCTGCCGTGAATTTCGGTCACGCTGCGGCTGCCGGCCTTACGGTGCAGGCCGTCGATGTTCTGGGTGATCACGTGGCGCAGCCGCCCCATGTTTTCCATCTCTGCCAGCGCCAGGTGGCCGGGGTTGGGATTATAGGCGTCATAATTGCGGATGAACTCCCCGCGGATGCTCCAGTATTTGGAAGGATCTTTGCGAAACATCTCGATCGAGGCGTAGACGGTGGGGTCAAATTTTTCCCAAAGCCCGCCCTTGGACCGGAATGTTGGAATGCCGCTCTCGGCGGAGATTCCTGCTCCGGTGAGCGCGACACACGGCTGCCGGCGGGCAATCAGTTCGGCGACCTGCTCGTAGACGGATTCCATTCGATCTTCAATTTTTTCTCCGCTTGCCGCACCGGCAAGCGGAGAAAAAAGGTTAGAGTGTAATTTTCGTTCCGAGCGCTTGCAGAAAAAGGGCGATCCACTGAGGATGCGCCGGCCAGGCGGGCGCGCTCACCAGGTTGCCGTCCCGGAAGGCCTGGTCGACGGCGATCTCCATGTACTCGCCGCCCGAGCCCCTGACGTCGGGGGCGACCGCCGGGTAGCACGAGCACTTCCTCCCCTTCAGAACCCCGGCTGCCGCCAGCAGCTGGGCGCCGTGGCAGATGCTGGCGATGGGCTTGCCGGCCCCTGCAAAATGTTTGACGATCTCGATAACCTTCGGGTTCAAGCGGATGTATTCAGGGGCCCGGCCGCCCGGGATCACCAGGGCATCGTAGCCGTCCGCCTTCACGTCGTCGAACGCCGCGTTGAGGGTGAAGTTGTGGCCGCGCTTTTCACTGTAGGTCTGATCGCCCTCGAAATCGTGTATGGCCGTGCGCACGGCTTCACCCGCCTTCTTGCCCGGGCAGACCGCATGCACCGCATGTCCGACGGCCTGCAGGGCCTGGAAGGGCACCATGACCTCGTAGTCCTCGACGAAGTCTCCCACCAGCATGAGAATCTTTTTCGCAGCCATACGTCCTCCTTTCGGTTGGGTTGCCTGTTTGCCCGTGTGCTGATCGTCCCGGTTAACCGGGAAAAGCTGAACAAGCGCGCGGGCCAATCTATGGGTGCGCGTCCTCCATGTGCATTGAACCGTGCACATCCGGCCTTATTATCTACATCATTCAACCGGCCGCGGCAACTGCACGCGCAAACAGGAGACGGAAATGATCATCCAGGCCGAAGTTCACATCCGCGCACCGCTTCCCGTCGTCTGGCGGGTCTTTTCGCACCTGGAGGACTGGAAAGACTGGAACACCGCCTGCAACAGCTGCCGGCTGGTCGAGGGGGACGAACTGGCCGCGGGCGCCTGTCTCGCCTTCGTGGTCAAGCCCATTGTTTTCCCGGTCCGGGTGCAGCCGCGCGTCGTCAGCTGCGAGCCGGGGCGCGAGGTTGTCTGGGAGGCCGAACGCTTCGGCATCCGCGCCGTTCACACCTGGCGGTTTCGGGAACAAGAAGGCGGGACGGTGCTGGAAAGCATGGAGACCTTCAAGGGGCCTTTGCTGGTGCCGGGCCGCTGGGTCGGCGTCCCCAAACGGCTGCACCGCTTGACGGTCCGGATGCTCGAGCAGATCAAGCAGCATTCCGAAGCCTGCGGCGCCACCCCGCCGCCGGAGGCGACGCCCGCGCAGCCGCGCCGCTCTTTCTGAATCAGCGTGAGTTCACAAGCCTCTCACGTCTCATCCGGTGGCAGCGCGCACGTCACGGCGTCCGGGTCGGAGTCCTTCAGGTACTCGATCACCTGTCGCGCAATTTCCAGCCCCACCACGTTTTCCTCGTCCACCACAAATGCCGCCCCCAATTCCCAGAGGTCCATGGTGGAGATGTTGTAGCGGCTTCTGACGATCACGGCCGAGGCCGGTGACAGCGCGCGGACGTTCTGGAGGATCCGTTTGGCCGAACGCGGATCCGGCACCGTCACCACGATCACGCAGGATCCCGTGATCCCGGCGTGGGAGAGGACCTCCTCGCTGGCGGCATCGCCCAGGTGGACCGTAAGGCCCATCGCGCGGGCCGCCTTGACGGAGGCCGGGTTGAGCTCGATCACCTCGGGCTTCAATCCATGATCCATCAAGGCCCCGGCCACTTTGCGGCCGGACGGGCCGAACCCGATGATGAAAATCCCGCCGTGCCGTACGGAAGACGGCTCCCCCCTATCGGTATCACGGCTCCGGACCGACGGCGCGAAAAACCCGATCAGCCACCGCGCAAGGGGGCGCGCATAGGTGACCATGTAGGGGGCGAGGAACATGGATAGGATCGTTACCGACACCGCCAGCGAAAAAAGCTTTTCGTCGATCAGGCCGCCCGTTCTGGCCTCGGTGGCCAGCACGAACGAGAACTCGCCGATCTGGGCGAGCGTGATCCCAGCGGCAAGGGCGGAAACGGGGTTCATCTTGAGGATCACGCCGATGCCGAAAACAATGAGCGCCTTGCCGACAAAGACAACGGTGAGCCAGCCCAGCACTTCGATCCAGTTGGCGAGGAACCACGCCGGGTCGGCCAGCATGCCCACGGAGGTGAAAAACAACGTCACAAACAGCGTTCGCAGGGATCCGACATCCGCGCGGATCTGTGACGAGAACGGCGATCCGGCGAGCAGCATCCCGGCCAGGAACGCTCCCAGCGCGGGGGAAAGGCCCAGGAAGTGCGCCGCCCAGGCCGAGCCGAACGCCAAGATGATGGCCAGCAGCACGACCAGTTCGCGGTCCGCAAACAGACCCCGGCGCATCAGCAGCCGTGGGATGAGGTGGTAGAACAACCCGTAAAACACAGCCACCAGCCCGCCGGCCGCCGCGATGGTTTGGCCGATCCGCAAGGCAACATCGCGGGCGCTGCCCCCGTGGCTCATCACGGTCAGGGTCAGCACGAGCGGCACCACGGCGATGTCCTGCAGCAGCAGAATGCCCAGCGCGGCCCTTCCCGATAGGGAATCCATCTCGGCACGGTCCATCAGGAGTCTGAGGACGATGGCCGTGGAACTCACCGCCACCATCGCGCCCCAGGCAACGGCCGGGCCGGTGGCGCCCCAGAAGGAGAAGATCAGCGCAAACAGCCCGAGTGTCACCGTCACCTGAAGAACGCCGCCTATCAGGGCGCCGGAACCCAGGCGCTTCAGCCTCCCAAAGGAGAACTCGAGCCCGATGCTGAAAAGCAGAAGTGCGACCCCGAGCTCACCCCAGTCGGAAAGGGCTTGGCGGTCGAAGAGCGTCGGCCCGAGAATGGTCCCGGCGAGCAGATAGCCGATGATCGCGCTCTGCTTCAGACGCCGGGCGCCGACGCCGAGCAAGAAGGCCGCGGACAGGAGCAGCACCAGCTTTGCGAGAGTTTCCCAGATGACCATCGTTATTTCACCGGGCAGAACCGCTTGCGCTCCAGGGCCAGCAGGTTGCCGGTTTCAAAGTATCGCCCGGCCCAGCTGTCGTCCGGGGAAAGCTGCAGCCGTTTCCCGGGTCCCCGGCCGGCGGGGCTCTGCTGGTTGAAGCGGAAGCGGTAGTGGTCGTAGAGGCGCATCATCTCGCACACGTAGGTGTCGGCGGCGGACGTCTGGCCTTTGAGCACCAGCATGTTCTCGTCGTTCTTCGCGGAGCTGGCGTTGGAGAAGTTGTTGGAGCCGGTGATGATGACGGGCAGCGGGCCGGTAAAGTCGCACACGACGGTTTTGAGATGAATCAGGATGCGGCCCCGCTGCCCGGCGGTGGATTCCTGCAGAAAGCCTTCCAGGCCATCCTTGAGGTAGGCGCTTGCCACGAATGTGCCGAAACGGTGCACGCCGGTGATCTGGCTCGAGGAATTCTGGAGCCCGTAGCGGATCACCTCGTCCGGAACCTTCGGCACCAGGGCCGCCATCACTTCCGGATGCAGGTCGAAGGCCGTGCAGAAGGTCACGTCGCTCTTGGCCTGCCTCATTGCGTCGGTGACCGCCGCGATGTCGCTGAGGCCGGAGCGCGGGCTGAAGGCCACCTCCCGCGCGCCGCTGCCGATGGGGTTGGTCCGGTTGATGTAGCGTTTAGTGGCGCGCGGGGCCTCACCTGCAAACAGGTGCTCGAACAGGCCGAGATAGTCTTCGGCGAGAGCCGGGTCCTCGACGATGTGAACGACGTTGGCTTGGCGGTACACGGCATTGGAGGTGAAGTTCGTCGACCCGGTGAGCACCGCCGTCGGCTGGCGTCGGCCGTCGGCCGCGACACGGCTGAGCACCACGAACTTCTGGTGGAAGATGGACGAGGTGAGCCGGGCCTTTTTCAGCGGCTCCGGCAGCCGCGCCAAGTACCGCTCGTTTTCAGCCGTCTGGGGATCGCCGGCCTTGGCATGGTAGACGACCCGCACACCGGCCCCGCGGTGCAAGGCGCTTTCCAGGCCGTCGACGACCTCCGGAAGTTCGATTTCGTAGATCGCCACGTCGATGGCCCAGCCCGGGCCCTGCGCGCGTTCGATGAAGGCGAGCAGTTTTTCGCGCAGCCCCCGGGACAGCCACCGCCGGGCCTCTTCGTTGCCCGGCGCATCCGGGTTGGCGTTCCCGAACCGCCGGGCATAGGCTTGGCTTGCCGCCGCGGCCCGGTTGAAGATCACCTGGTGCAGCCCGTCCAGAGGCTCCGTCTTCAGGCTCACTTCGCCGCCCCGAATCAGCCTGAGCGCCTGGGGGCTGCCGTAGACCCCGTGGACCCGGTAGCGGTAGGCCGAGTCCGGGTAGACCGAGTAGTCCGACCAGCGGAACTTCTGGATCGGCGCCTTCGCGCTGTCAATGGGGGAGAGCCGGGCGCCGCCCTGCCCGGGGAACCGCAGCAGGCCCTGCAGCCAGCGGTGTTTGCCGGCCGGCCCTTCCCGTTCGATGGCAAACCCCAGCAGCCCGGTGCGCCGCGCGTCGGTGACGTTCATGGCCAGCATCACGCCGGTGGTCCCGGCGTAGGCTTTCAAACAGATTGCGTTGCGAGTCCCTTCAGCGCGCATCGGAGCCACCCCTTTCCGGATAGCATACAAGAGAAATTCGACTCTGAACTGCGGGCGACATCGGGTTTCACGGCCTTGGGCTGAATCTGACTGGAAGGTGGCGACCGGCCTGGACCACACCCGCGGAGGGCCCGCTCACGGGAGCCATTGATAAAGACGGTAAATTTCATCCGAACGGGGAGATGAGATCGAAGGCCCTGATCGATCGCTTCGAGCAGTAACAGAAGATGCAGCGAAAGTCCATAGGGGACAAACGGGGTGAATCCAGGGGGGCAGCGGCCTCCTATCTGCGGCCGATCAGGGATCGCAGGCGGACCGAAATATCCTCCAGGGTGAACGGCTTCTGCAGAAACCCGTTGCAGCCGCGGTTCATGATTTCCCGGGCCTGCCCCTGCATGCTGTAGCCGCTGGCGAGGAGCACTTTCACGCGCGGGTTGATGCGCTTGAGCTGATCGAAGACCTCGCCGCCGCCCATTTCCGGCATAATCATGTCCAGGACCACGGCGCTGATTCGGTCGGCGTGCTCGGTGTAACTTGCGATGGCTTCCCGGCCGCTGCGCGCGGTGAACACCGTGTAGCCGAGCCGGCGGAGCATGGCGGCCGTGACGTCGAGCACGGCCGCCTCGTCATCCACCAGCAGGAGCGTGCCGAAGCCTTCCTCCGGCTTGCCGATTTTCTCGGCCGCCGCGGTAGGACGCGCGTCCGTGGCTGGAAAATAGATGAAAAACGTCGAGCCTTGACCCTTCTCCGACTCCACATCGATGTAGCCGTTGTGGCTTTTCACGATGCCGTAGGCCGACGCCAAGCCGAGGCCGGTGCCGCGACCCATCTTCTTGGTCGTGAAAAACGGGTCGAAGATCCGGTCGATGATCTCCTTGTCGATTCCGAGACCGGTGTCGGTGACCGTCAGCCGGACGTACGGACCGGGGTGAACGGTGTAGCCCTTGCGGGGAATCTCCCGGTGGGTCACGGTGTCGGTCTTCAGGAAGAGCTTCCCGCCGCCCGGCATGGCATCCGAGGCGTTGACGAACAGGTTGAGCAGCACTTGCTCGACCTGGCCCTTGTCGGCGACGATGCCCTTGAGGTCCGGCGCCAGATCCCACTCGATGCGGATGTCTTTGCGCATCCGGCCGAAGGTCTCGGCCGTCTCCTGCAACAGGTCGTTCAGCAGGAGCGTCCTGGACTCGTATTTGCCCTTGCGGGCATAGCCCAGCAGCTTCGACGTCAAGTCGGCCCCGCTGCGGATCAGTTTTTCGATGTTCGTGAGGGTGCGGTGGTGCGGGTGGGAGGGCTCCGCGTCGAAGAGCATCAGCGAGACGTTGCCCTGAATGGCCATCAGCAGGTTGTTGAAGTCGTGGGCGATGCCGCCGGCGAGCGTGCCGATCGCCTCCATCTTCTGGGCCTGCTGCAGCTGGATGGTCAGCGTCCGCCGCTCGTCTTCGGATTTTTTCTCCTCGGTGATGTCCCGGCTGTGCACGGCCAACTGGATGACCTGCCCCTGCTCGTTGCAGACCGGGTGCACCGAGGTGGAAAACGTGCGGCCCTCGCAGGTGTCCTCGAAGAAGAGGGGCTGGCCGGTGCGGATAGCCTCGATACCTTTTTGACGTCTCAATTCCGCCACGGGCGGCGGACTGAATTCGGAAATCGGCCGCCCCACGATCGCCTCCGCCGGGAGGCCGAGACGCATCGCGGCAATGTGATTGACGGCCAGGACGATGCCCTGGGTGTCGATCATGAAGGCCGCGGTGGGAGCGGCGTTGAGCAGGACGCGGATGGTTTCCTCGTTGTTGCGCAGCGCCTCCGCCTCCTGCCGGCGCGCAGAGATGTTGCGAAGGTTGGCTTGAATCAACTTGACACTGCCGCTCGATAGGATCGGCACGGCGTTAACTTCGTAGGGCACCACGGCGCCGTCCGGTCGGACGGCCTCGATCTCGAACAACGCGCGGGGTTGGCCTGCGAGGATCTGGCTCAAGTGATGTAGTACTTGTTCGCTCGAGGACGGAGTGAGAATCTGAGTGGACGTGACGTTTTGGCCGATGACCTCAGCCCGGGCGGCCCCCAGCTCATCTTCGAATTGCTGGTTGATTTCGACCAGGACCCCGTCGGGAGCGAAGAGGGCGACAATGTCGGCGGCATTGTGGAAAAGAGCCTGATATTTGAAGGCGCGGTTTTCAGCCGGTGCGGCTGCCGCCGTCAGCCGTGGGACGTCTCCACCACCGGTCTGCGCCCTACGATTATCCGGGTCTTCTCCCATAACCAAGCCTCTTGAGGTGATCCTTTTGGGCGACTGCGGCCTGTCCGGAGCACGCCTCCGCAAATGGAAGCCGGACGACTTCATAAATACGTCTAGCAGAAAACGTGCCATCTGCTGCGGTTCCCGTTACCGACCGGAATTCCAATGAATCCAGTCTGTATCCCGGAATACAGAGCTATGGAGCGCGCATCGAAACCGTGCGTTCGGCATTGTCTAATGCCATTTTTTTGACTATAAATACCTTTGCGGATATACAGAAAAGGGTAAAAGTGGTTTCATAACCCCGCCTGACACCTGATGGCGGCGTTGCAGACCTCTCGAAATGCTCACATACTGGCGTGGTTGCTGCGCTTTCGAATCGGCCTGCGCCTTGCCCTCAGGGGTGATCCGAGGTTGTGAAACCACTTCTCGTGAGCGAATCCTTTCACACCGGGAGGCGGACTTGGAGGCGACAGCTCTCAAACTGCGTTACCGGTCCATTGATCAGTTCGCGGAACACTACCGGCAACTGAAGTCCGGCCGGATGTTCATCCCGACTGAGATGCCCCTGCCGGCGAAAACCAGGCTGCTTCTCGCCCTGATCCTTCCCGACGTCTCCCACCGGATTGAGCTGGAAATGGAAGTGCTCGAAGCCGTGGATCGAAAGAGCGGCGCAGCGCTGCAAAAGCCCTGCGGGATGCTGCTCGGCCCGGCAGGGGAGCTCGAGGCCGCCCTCAGGACCCTCGCGCAGGAGATCCGAGCCATACCGGGGCTTGCCGCCGCGCTCGCCGGACGGCCAGGGACAGGCGACTCACCCCCGGTCGGCAGAACCACCCCGTCGTTACCCCCGCCCAAAGCCCCGGCCCGGAGCGCGGAGCCCGCGCCCGCCGCGCCTGCCCGGTCGCCGGAAGAGGCGGTCTTGCCGATCAGCTGGATCCGCGCCGCCGTCGCCCAGGAAGAGGCCCGGCGCGAAATCGCGCCGGAGGCCGCGGCGGCACCGGTCACCAATGTCAAGAAAGACCTCTCCGCCGCCGAGCGCGAGCGCATCAAACCCGTCGGCGAGTTCGTCATGGATCTCACCAAGGCCATGCTGCGCACGGGCTATTATGCCTCCGATCACCCCGGCGCCCAGAAAGCCAAGCACGGGCTGTACGAGGCGTTGCAGCGCTGCCTGCGGGATTGCCCGGAGATCATGGTCACCAACCAGGAAGTGCGCGAGCGCAACGAGATCCTGATCACCGGCATCCTGGACGAGCCCGTCAACGTGCGCACCGTGGTGGGGGCCGGCATGGCCGAACTCTTCGTCCCCAAGCTGAGCGAGTGTTTCAACCGCAAGGCGCTCGTCAGCTTTGCCCTCAAAAAAGTGATCACTCCCGAGCACTTCGAAAGCTTCGTCGACGTGATGAGCGACCCGACCGCCGAGCGGGGCCAGCACGCCAAGGTGGGCGAGCTGCTGACCCGGGCGCTGGTGGAGCGGGGGATCACCGAGATTTCCACGGTGTTCATGGACGACATCATCGTCCTCGAAAAGAACCTGCCGTGGCGGGTCGAGATGGCTATCCAACGTCTGGCCAAGGACCTCAAGGTCCTGCCCATGTTCCAGGGGGAATCGGACGAGGCCATCAAGCGCATGAAGCTGCAGATCATCCAGGACATTCTGCGCCCCCTCAAGCACCCCGAGTTTCTGAAGGACCTCATCATCAACTGCTACGTCATTGCCAAGCACGTCAAGAACATCCAGGAGGAAGACATCGAAAAAGTCATCATCGATGCCTTCCCGCTGGAGGCGCTGCTGCCGACCTCGCGCTTCATCTTCGCCGAGCTCAACCGCCTGAAGGCCATCAGCGCCCAGGACCCGGGCAACCCTGCCGTGCAACGCCGCTTCGGCGGCGTGAAGCGCATCCTGAAGTGGGTCTCCCGCCGGCTGGTTCTCGAGGACATTGGCGGCGCCCAGGGCTTTCTGGAAGAGCTCTACGCCAACGGCATCCTTACGTTCAAGGAGCTGCCGCCGGACGTGCAGTCCCTCGTGAACACCCATAAAATGGCGCGCAACGTGGCCGCTCATATCAAAAACTACGTCCAGCGGCTGCTGCAGCCGGCATCCGCCGGCGATGCGACCGTGCTGCTCAAGTGCTTCCGTCGCGCGATTCCGCCCCTCATCGAACAGGGTGATCTGCGGACCGTCCTAGTGCTCGCACGGGCCGTAAGCCGGGCGAAGGAAGCCGGGGCGCTCGCGGCCGGGGAGGCCGGCCTGCCAGCCGAGCCCCTGCTCTTCCTGTTCCAGGACCGGGCGCGCGAGATTCAAGACGCCTACGAGCGCGCGGACGAGACTCGGCGCACATCCATCGAAGTCGTGCTGGATTTTCTGGGGGTCTTCGGGATCGAAACACTGTGCCGGATCCTTTCCGACAGCGAGGACCGCGGGGCCCGCAAGGCGGCGATGAAGGCCCTCGGCCAGAAAGGGGCGCTCGCCCGTGAGTGGGTGCTGACGGTCCTCGAGGACCCGGCCCGGAAGTGGTTCCTCAAGCGCAACGCCCTCATGCTGCTGCGGCAGATCGGCGCGGATGAACGCGACATCGAACCGGTTCGCAAGCTCACGGGCCACGTTCACGCCCGGGTGCGCGACGAGGCCCTGAACACCATCGTCGCCATGAAGGCGCCCGACGCTGAAAAACTGGCCTTGAAGGCGCTGGACGACCCGGACGAGAAAGTCCGCTGGCGGGCCGCCACCGGGCTGGCCGAGCTTTCCCCGCTCTCGGACGAGACCGTGGAGAAGCTCTTTTCCCGCTTGTCCGCCGAGCCCCCCGAGGACAAGGACCTCGCCGCCCGGCACTACCGCCGGGTTACCCAGATCATCCAAACGGTGGGCGGCATGAAGAGCTTCAGGGACCGGGACCGGGTCGAAGCGGCGGTGCTGGAGGTCGCGCAGAAGGCGGCAGGCCACAAGAAAGGAATTTTGCAGCGCATCCGCAAATCCGGCGATCCGGAGGAGGCAAAAGTGCTCTCCGCCGCCATCTCCGCCCTGGGCGCCATGGGCACCGCCCGCTCGGAGCCGTTTCTCGCTAAAATCGCCGAGGGCAAGACCCCGCAGGCCGCCGCCGCCGCAAAGGCACTCGAGGCCCTGCGGACGCGTTCGACGGCCGCCCAGCCGGTAGCTGCTCAGGTGGATATAGACTGAAGGCTGAAGGCTTTCAGGGACGACCATGCATGGCCACACAAGACCTTACGCGTTTGAGTCGGCTATTGAATCAAAGGTCGTAGAAACCGAGAAGGTCTTGAATGGCACCGGGACGTTTCTGGGCTGAGCCGCCCCGTTAGCCTTTTGCCGGCGGGGCCTGGACCCGTTTCTTGGCATAGCCGGCGGCTTCCAGGCCGGCCACACAGCCTTCGCCCACGGCCTTGGCCACCTGCCAGGGCGGGCCGGTGATGTCCCCGGCCGCGTAAATACCGGGCACACTGGTCTCCATCTTCTTGTTGGTCTGGATGTGCTTCATTTCGTCGTCCAG
The DNA here is from genome assembly GCA_035467535.1 of Desulfobacterales bacterium. Classification (GTDB taxonomy): domain Bacteria; phylum Desulfobacterota; class Desulfobacteria; order Desulfobacterales; family SpSt-501; genus SpSt-501. The sequence goes on along the minus strand of DATITS010000060.1, from coordinate 7,888 downwards.
CTGCACGCCGAGCAGGCCGGCGAGCTCCATCACCCCTTTGGCCCCGAGCTCGATGAAGACCCCCTGCACCGAAAGCCGCGAGCCGTTGTCCATAACGACCCCCGCGACGCCGTCCTGGCCGGTGATCTCCTTGACCTTGCGGTTTTCGTGGAGGGCCACGGCGCTTTTGCGCAGCTCGGATGCAAGCGCGGGGCCGACATCCAGCGTCTCGCAGACCAAGTGCACCGTCCGGGCATAAGCGAGCAGTGTCAGGGCGCCGCTTACCGCAGCGCTGCCGTTACCCACTACGGCCACCTCGGCTCCCTTGTAGAAGTTGCAGTCGCACTCGACACAGTAGCTCACCCCCCGGCCGAGCAGTTCCTTCTCCCCTGGCACCCCCAGCCGCTTGCGTGCCGTTCCGGTGGCGATGATCACGGCCCCGGCGCTAACTATGCTGCCGCTCTCCAGCGCAATGTTGAAACGCCCGCCGTCCGCCGTGATTGCGAGAACGTCCTCGTCCAGGAACTCCGCCCCGAAGGCCGCCGCCTGCTCACGGCCGGTCTTGATGATGTCCTCACCGGTCGTGTTGAACACGCAGCAGTAGTTTTCGACGTGATGGTGGAAGATGCTGCTGCGGCTCTCCTTGCCGAGGACAAGCACGGAGACCTTCCTGCGGGCGGCGTGGATCGCGGCCTGGAGACCGGCCGGGCCCGTGCCGAGGATGACGACATCGTATTTTTTTATCTCCGCCATAAGTTGTTCTCCTTTCCCGGATGAAAATGGATCATCGGGTGCGCTCGATCGCTTTCAGGGCCTGCTCCGCCAGCATCCGCTTCTTGAACCGCGGCGGGAACAAGCGGTGGACGCTGCCGGTTTCGAGATTGAAACGCTGGATGAAAAGCCGCCGCAACGGGGTTCCGTAAACGCTGAGCATCAACGTGGTCCCCTCGGCCGGGTTTCCGGTGCAGTGGATGCCCTGATCGAGCGGCAACGTCTTTTCAGTTGCGCCCGGCCGCAGGACGACGTTTCCGAGCAGCGCCAATTCTGCCTGGTCCGGGTCCGCGCCGTTATCCTCGCGCCGGTAGCGAACCACCTCGAGCTTTCCGAACGCCGAGCCGGAAACACCCCAGGAGGTGTGATCGTGCACCGCGGTGTGCTCGCCCGCGCCGAAGATATAAAGGCGCAGCGAAAACAGCCGGCTGGGGTCGCGATAGAGCACGATCTCATTGTCGAACATGGTTTCCGGGCGCAAATCCGGATAAGGGTTGCCCTTTAGGATTCCAGACAGGACGCCCTCGAAAAGCGCCCGGTTGGCTAAAAGGGACGGCAGTTCATCGCCGAAGAAATCCATCCGCCCCTCGCTGCCGCTGATCCTCTTTACGGCCGCCGCCCATTTCCGGCAGATCGCGGTCACTTTTTCCTGAGACGATTTTTCCATTTTCAGACTGTTCCAGCCGGACGTATTGGTCATAAAAGGGGGCGCCGCCGCCCATGTCCGTCACTCCCGCGGCGATCAACTGATTCACCCCGCCTCCGCGGCTCATCCAATCCCCGCGCCGATAGACGACCGCGCCGGGATGCAGCCCGGGCATCAGACGGACCACCACCGCCAGACGGCCAAGCGATGAAACCAGGGCCACCGGTTTCGAAAGGTCAAGGCCCTGCAGCACCGGGCATTCGGGCGCCACCCATACCGGAGGGAACGGCTGCTGGTCCTCGGGCAGGATCTGGGAGTGGATGGCCGTCCGCCGCACCAGCGTGAGCAGGCGCAGCGGGTAGCCGGCCGGGGCCGTTGGCTCATCGTGCAACTGTCCGGGGAAGCGGTATTTCCCATCGGCATGGGCGAACTCAAGCCCCTCGAAGGCGATGCGGGGCCGCTTCGAGCGGACGAAGTGTTGGGTCTTCAGCGCTTCGAGGGTGGTCTCGATATGGGGCGACGCCAAGGCGGCCCGCAGGCAGTCGTCCGGTGCCGGCATGCACACCGGCGGGTCCAGGCGCTTGCCCAGTTCGGTCACGATCCACAGGTCGGGGCGGGCTTCCGGAGGCGGCTCCACCACCACCCCGACGTGCTGCACGTATTCGTGCAGATAGGAGCCGACGACGTCCTCCTGCTCGAGCATGAGCGCGCTGGGCAGCACCAGGTCGGCCCGCTGGGCCGTGTCGTTCATGAACGCGTCCACCACCACCTTGAACGGCACGCACTCGAAGGCGCGGACGGTCTCCAACGCGCCGGGCGCCTGGTTGACGACATTGACGCCGTTCACCCAGATCATCCGGACCGGCGGGTCCTGGGCCGCCAGGATGTCGCGGCCGATGGTGGCGATGTGAAAGGCCCTCCGACCCCGGTGCCCCGGGCCCTTGATCCACCCGAGATCAAGGTTGCGGTAGGAGTGCAGGTGGAAATAGACGCCCCCGCCGGACCGGCCGACGTTGCCCGACAGCAGCGCCAGGGCGTTGATGAAACGCACGTTTTCACCGCCGTAGCGGTAGCGCTGCAGTCCGGCCCCGATGAAGGTGGCCAGGGGGTGAAGGCCGGTGTATGCATGGAAGAGGTGCTCGGCGTCCGACAGGGGCACCTCGCACATGGCCAACAACTCCTCCGTCGACCGGCCCTGGATCAGCTCAAGGAACTTCTCCGGCTGGCGGGTGTGGGACAGCACGTCTTTCCGCACACGCCCTTCCCCCATTAGCCGCCGGATCACGGCGGCTGCCAGAAAGCGGTCGGTGCCCGGCCGGATGCGGATGCGGTCGTCGGTGAAAGGGTCGTTGGCGTCCCCGCCGGGCGAGATGGTCAGCACGCGGGCGCCCCTGCGGCGGGCCCTGTGCACGACCGCGGCCGTGTGGATGGAGCTGCGCGGGAAATCCTTGCCCCAGTTCACGATCGCCGCGGCGATCGACAAATCCTCGATATCGTTGTTCGCGCGTGCGCCGAAATCCTCGACACCCGCAATGAAGCCGGCGGCGTCGCAGAGTGAGCCCATGATCCGGCTCGACCCCAGCTGAGAGAAGAACAGGTTGACGGCCTCCTTGAGAACGCCCTTGGCGCCGTCGCTGTGGATGTGCAGGATGGCAGTCGGCTCGCGGCGCAGGGGCTGGAGCTTTTCGGCACACCGGTCGAGGGCTTCCTCCCAGCCGATCGCCTGCCAGCCGCCCTTGGTCTTGAGCTGCGGCTTCAAAATGCGGTTGGGGCTTCGCAGCCGCCGGAGATGACGCCGGGTCTTGGCGCACATGACCCCTCGGGTAAAGGGGCTGTCGGGGTTGCCGAGCAGCCGCAGGCTCCCCTCCCCGGTCTGCTCCAGCACCAGCGAGCAGGCATCCGGGCAATCATAGGTGCAGGCGGTGATGTGCTTCATAGGGGTAAAATAGGGTTCGAGGGGTCACGGGTTCAAGGGGGTCTAAAAAAAGGCATAATGGAATCGGGGGCAACCCCGACGGCTTCGTAGAAAGAGCCGAGTTCAAGGCGCGCGCATCCCGCGGAGCGAGGCGTACTTTTGGTACGCCGCAGCGAGTGTGGGATGAAGCCGTCAGAGTTTTTCCTGCACCGATTCGATTTTGCGCTGCATCCGTCCGGAGGGGCCTTTGCGGTAGTCCGCTTTCAGCGAGAGGACCACGCGGTTGCAGTCCTGGCGCATGGTCTCAAAGCACCGGTTGACCACGGCCATGACCTCCTCCCATTCGCCCTCGATGCTGGTGCCCATGGCGCGAAACTCATAGGGCAGGCCGCTTTCCTGGATGATCTTGATCGAGCGCGCCACATAAGGGCTCAGACTCTCCCCCTTGTCCAGGGGATACATCGAAAAATCCACAATGACACTCATGGGGTTTGCCTCCACAAATTAAGTTTCACGAAACGATCGACCAACCCGACTCAGGCCGATAAACTGAAGTTTGACATCCCTGCCATCTCTTTATAGTGTTTCGACATCGAATGCAATTCCGACTCACTGGGAGGTCTTATGCCGCACTTGACCGCGCTGAACTACCGCATCCGCCTGGTCCCCGATCTGGTCCGCTTCACATTTGACGGCCGCGTGGACATCCGGCTCGAAGCTCCGGAACCGGTCACGCAGGTTGTGTTGAACGCCGTCGAGCTTGCGGTCTGGCGCTGCCGCCTCGAACGCCCGGACGGGTCTGCGGCCTGCGCGTTTCGAGTGGACCCTGCGGCGGAGCAGCTCTGCATCGATCTGCCGGAGAGCGTGTCCGGGCCGATCGGGATCCAGATCGACTATGCCGGGCAAATCAACGACCGCATGGCGGGCTTCTACCGCAGCCGCTACACGCGCGACGGGCGGACGGAGCACATGGCCGTGACCCAATTCCAGGAAAGTGATGCCCGCCGCGCGTTTCCTTGCCTGGACCACCCGGCGCAGAAGGCCGTCTTCGACATCGAGCTCGAGGTCGACCGCAGCCTCACGGCCGTGTCGAACACCGCGATCCAGGCCCAAGAGGTTCTGGAAAACGGCCGAAAGCGGGTCGTCTTCGAGAGCACGCCGAAGATGTCCACCTACCTCGTCTTCTTCGGGGTGGGCCCCTTCGAAACACTCCGGGATCACGTCGACAGCCGGGTGCGCGTGCTGACGCTGCCCGGCCAGCAGAAGTTCGCCGGCTACGGCCTGGAGTTCGGCCGCAAGGCGCTGCAGTTCAGCGAGTCCTACTACGGCATCCCCTATCCCCTGTCCAAGATGGACCTGATCGCCGTGCCGGACTTCGCCTTCGGGGCCATGGAGAACTGGGGCGCCATCACCTTCCGGGAGAACCTGCTGCTGCATTACCCGGACGTCACCTCCCGGTCCGGCGAGGAGCGCATCTGCGAGGTCATCGCGCACGAAATCGCCCACCAGTGGTTCGGCAACCTGGTCACCCCGTCGGACTGGAACTACCTCTGGCTGAACGAGAGCTTCGCGACCTATTTCGGCTACGGCGTCGTTGCGCACTATCACCCGGAATGGGAGATCTGGCAGCAGTTCCTGAACGGCACGACCGCCACCGCCATGACCCGCGACGGGCTGCTCGAAAACTATGCGATCGAGATCCCGGGCGGCGCCCACCTCGTCATCAACACCAGCACCGCCCCCATCATCTACAACAAGGGCGGCAGCATCCTGCGGCAGATCGAGGGCTACATCGGCCCGGACGCCTTTCAAAAAGGGCTGCGGCGCTACCTCAACACCCACGCCTACCAATGCGCCGACAGCCGCCACCTGTGGGACGCCTTCGAGGCCGCCGCGGAGCGGCCGGTCAACGCCATGATGAAGAGCTGGGTCGAGCAGCCCGGCTTCCCGGTCATCACCGCCGCCCGCGAACGGGGGCGCCTGGTGCTGACCCAGAAGCGTTTCACCTATCTTCCGAACGACTCCGGCCAGAGCTGGCTGGTGCCCGTGAGCCTGCTCACCTTCGGTCCCGCGGGCGGACCCGGGCGGAGGATGACGGTGTTGATGGAGGCCGCCGAGCAGCGGGTCGACCTCGGCGAGGACGTTGTGGCCTTCAAGCTCAACGACGGCCAGACCGGGTTTTACCGCGCACGCTACGCCGACCCGGAGGAGCTTGAGCGCCTGGGGAAGCTGGTCCGGGAAAAGAGACTGCCGGCCGAGGACCGCTGGGGCCTGCAAAACGACCTCTACGCGCTCGCTGTTTCCGGCGACGTGCCGCTTTCCGCCTATCTCGACTATCTGCGCCACTACGTCTCCGAGGATGCCTATCTGCCGCTGGCAAGCATCGCGGGCAACCTGTCCCACGCCTGTCTGGCAGCCGCCCCCGGGCCGCGGGCGCACATCGCCGCCCGCACCCGGCCCTGGTTCGAGGCGATCCTCGGCCGCATCGGCTACGCCCCCCGGCCGAGCGAACGGCAGACCACCGCCATCCTGCGCGACCAGTTGCTGTTCGACGCGGTGCAATACGGTTCGGCCGCCGCCGAAGCGTTCGCGCTCGAACGCTTCGGGGAGCTCCGCCGCGGCGGGCCCGTCCACCCGGACATCCTGAAGAGCGTCATGCAGACCGCCGCCTGGTGCGGTGCTACGCACGAATTCGAGTGGTTCGACCGGCGCCTCACCGCCTGCGCCAGCGAGCATGAACGCATGCTCATCCTGTCCGCCATCGGCTGTTTCCGCGGCAGCACCGAAATCGAGCGCGCCCTGGACTACGTGCTTGCCACCGTGCCGCCCCGCAACAAGTTTATCCCGATTGTCGCCATGTCGGCAAACCCGCACGCCGTACCCCTGCTGTGGGACTGGTACGTGAACCACCTGGCCGAGCTCGAGCAGTTCCACCCCATGCTCTACGAGCGGGTGATCGCCTCCATCGTGCCCGCGGCCGGCATCGACCACGCCGAGGACGTGCGGCGGTTCTTCGCGGATTACATCTTGAAAAACGAGAAGGCCGCCGATGTGATCCGGCTCTCGCTCGAGCGGCTCGATATCAACCAACGGATGCGCAATCGGAACCACCCTTGACACCATCGACAACTTTCCGATATAGGTTCGACAGCTTACGTCTCCGAGACCGGCTCGTTCGAGCCTGCCGCTAACCACGGCCTTTCACCCTGCTTCCATCCGGCCCTTTCGCCCTGTGGTTGGAGTTGATAGGCGACATGAATCGACGCACCTTTCTCAAGTTAGCCGGCCTGGGCAGCGTTTCCTTCGCAGCCGGCTGCAGCCCCGAGTCCCCGAAATTTATCTACAGCCTGGTGCAGGCCCCGGAAGACATGGTGACCGGCAAGGAGACCTGGTACGCCTCGACCTGCCGAGAGTGCCCGGCCGGCTGCGGCGTCATCGCCAAGAACCGCGAGGGGCGCGTGGTCAAGCTCGAGGGCAACCCTCTGCACCCGGTGAACCGAGGCCGGCTCTGCATGCGCGGCCAGGCCGCCCTGCAGGCGGTGTACAACCCGGATCGCCTGAAAACCCCGCTCGTGAAGGAAAAGAACGGCTTCCGGCCGATCGGTTTTGCCGAAGCCCGGGTCCTGCTCAAAGCCAAGGCCCGGCAGGCCGCCGCTCGGGGTGGCGACCGGGTGCGGCTTGTGACCGAGGTCGCCGGCGACAGCCAGATGGAGCTGTTCCGGGCCGCCCTGAAAAACTGGAACTCCCGGGGGCCGGTGGTCTTCGAACCGTTCGCCTACGAGGCGCTGAAGACAGCCAACCGCGAGGTCTTCGGAGTGGACGGCCTGGTATCCTACCGCATGGAGGCGGCCGACGTGCTGGTCTCCTTCGGCGCCGAGTTCCTGGAGACCTGGCTGTCGCCGGTGGAGTACGCCCGGAAGTTCAAGGCCATGCATGCGGTGCGCGGCGGCGAAAAGGGGCTGTTCCTGCTGGTGAGCCCTTACCAGGGCCTCACCGGGTCCAATGCGGATCACTGGCTCGCCTGCGCCCCGGGCAGCGAGGCGGTGGTCGCGCTGGGCCTGGTGCGCCGGATGCTCGCCGGCGGCCGGGGCGGGCACCTGCCGACGCCCTTGCGCGAGGCCCTCATAAAGGCCAGCGCGGCCTACACTCCGGAGATGGTGTCCAAGCTCGCCGGCCTTGCGCCGGCGGTCTGTGAGAAACTGGCCGGCCGATTGGAACAGGCCCGCCACCCCCTCGTGCTCGGGGCGGGGAGCGGCCTCGGCGACGACAACGGCATCAAGACCAACCTGGCCGCGAACCTGCTCAACCGCATTCTTGACCCGCAGCTTGCACGCATCGACACGGTCAACCGCCACCGCGTGGAATCGGCCGACCGCCGGTCGGACGTGCTCGATCTGGTCCGGACGCTTGAAGGCGGAGGCTGCGATCTGCTGATACTGAACAACGTCAACCCGGTCTTCAGCCTGCCGGCCGAAAGCCGCGCCCGGGAGGCCCTCAGCGCCCGCGACCTCTTTGTCGTCAGCCTCGGCAGTTTCATCGACGAAACTTCGCAGCAGGCCGACCTGATCCTGCCCGTG
>DATITS010000059.1:0-65433 GCA_035467535.1 Desulfobacterales bacterium | reverse complement strand
CCGATCTCACGGTCAAGCCGGAGGCCCCGATTATCAACCTGGAAGAGATGGCGGTCTCTCTGGCAAATGTAGACGGCAAGTCTCCCATGACCTTCGACGTGGGCCTCAACGTGCGTGAAGGCGGCCAGATCAAAGCGCGCGGCACGGTCAACCCGGCCGAGACGGCGGTTGAAACCGATATCGATGTGTCGAAACTGGAGTTGGCCCCCTTTCAGCCTTACCTCAGCCAGGCGGCCACCGTGGATCTCCAGTCGGGCACCTTCTCGACCCACGGAACCCTGCGCCACGGCATCAAAACGGCCGGGGCCCGGACGGCATACCAGGGGCGGTTCCGGGTCGGCAACCTGCGCGTCACCGAAGCCGGCCAGAAACAAACCCTGGTGGGATGGCGGACGCTTGCGTCCGATCAGCTGACGGTGCAGCTCGAACCGAACCGGCTCGATATCGGCGACCTCCGGGTCGCGCTGCTGGCCGGAAAGTTCATCATCGAAAAAGACCGCTCGATCAACCTGGTCAACGTGATCAAGCCCGGCGCTGAACCTAAAAAAGTCGAAACTCCAGCGCCGGGCCGCGCGGTGGGGACTGCCGACCCCTTCCCGTACCGCATCCGTCGCGTCCTCGTGAGCGAGGGCCGGGTCGATTTCGCCGACCTGAGCCTGCCGACCCCCTTCGGGACCAAGATCCACGAGCTCAAAGGCATCGTGGCCGGCATATCGTCCACCAAGGATGCCCGCGCCCAGGTGGAGCTTGACGGCCGGGTGGACGAGTACGGCATTGCCAAGATCAACGGCGAGCTCAACACCGCCGACCCGAAGGCCTTCACCGACATCAGCGTTGTCTTCCGCAACGTGGAAATGTCCAGCCTCACCCCCTATTCGGGCAAGTTCGCCGGCCGCAAGATCGATTCCGGCAAGCTGTCCGTGAACCTGAAGTACAAGGTTGCCCAAAGGCAGCTTGCAGGTGACAACCAGATCGTCGTGGAGCGCCTGGTCCTCGGCCAAAAAGTGGAAAGCCCGGAGGCCATGGACCTGCCGCTGGATCTCGCCATCGCGCTGCTCGAGGACTCCAACGGCGTCATCGATCTCGGTCTGCCGGTCAAGGGCGATCTGGACTCTCCCGAGTTCAGTTTCGGCGCGGTGGTATGGAAAGCCTTCACCAACCTGCTCACCAAGATCGTCACCAGCCCCTTCCGAGCCCTGGGGGCGCTTGTGCCCGGCGGAGGAGAGGAATCGTTCAACTCCGTGGCCTTCGAGCCCGGCCGGCCCGATGTTCCGCCGCCGGAAAAGGAGAAGCTCGCCAAGCTCGGGGAAGCGCTGCAGAAACGGCCGCAGCTGAAGCTCGTCGTGCAGGGCCGCTACAATCCCGAAACCGATCTGAGGGAGCTGCGCACCGCCAGTTTGCGCCGCACGCTGGCCGTCAGTCTCGGGCGAAAGCTCCGACGAAGCACTGAACCCGGGCCGGTGGATTTCGGCAACCCGGACACCGGCAAAGCCCTGGAGGTCATGTTCGCTGAGCGCTTCGGCAGCGACGCCCTCAAAGCGCTCAAGGATGAACAGAAAGCGGCGGAAGACAAGGCCAAGAAGGAGGCGGCTGCCAAGGGCGCTGCATCCGCGGCGGAAGGCGAGCCCAGGGACCCGGGTCAGCTTGCGAAGACCATGTTTGCGCGGCTGGCGGATGCCGAACCGATCGGCGACCCCGAGCTGACCCAGCTGGCCGACGCCCGGGCGCAAGCCATCGTCGCCGAGCTGAGCGCAGCCGGACAGATCCCGGCCGAACGCATCGAAGTGAAGCCCTCGGCCGCGGTCGACGAGAAAGACTCGGTGAGCGCCGCGCTCAATCTGGAAGCAGGGAGGTAGTCAGGATGAAAAAAATCGGCATTACCATCGGTGCACTGATTCTTCTGGCGGCGGGGGGATTCGGATGGTGGGTTGTCAGCCGTCCCGACCGCGGGACGACCGGCTCGGTCAGCACGAATTTCCGCTGGCTCGGCCCCAACGACAAGATCGTGGTCGACGGCTTCGACGACCCCAAAGTCCAGGGGGTCGCCTGCCACATCTCACGGGCGCAAACGGGAGGCGTTAAAGGCGCCATCGGTGCCGCGGAAGACACGAGTGACGCCAGCATCGCCTGCCGCCAGATCGGCCCGATCCGCATTCTCGGGGAGCTCAAGGACGGCGAGCGGGTCTTCGACGAGCACCGCAGCCTGGTGTTCAAGACGCTGCAGGTCGTGCGCTTCTACGACCGCGAGCGCAACGTGCTGGTGTACGTGTCGTACAGCGACCGCGTCCTCGCGGGCAGCCCGCAGAACAGCCTCAGTACGGTGCCGATCATGGGCTGGCCGGCACCTTAGCCCGAACCTTGCATGAAGGGGGAAAGCCTGAACGATGAGACCGGCCGTGACAATCCTGATGCTCGCAGCTTTCCTCTGCCTGGTACCCATCCCTGCACTTTGTGACACGATTACCTACGCCTGCCAGTATCAGAGCTACAGCGACAAGAAGGGCAACCATAAGATGCCGGAGGAGTTCAAACTCGTCTTTGCCGTCGACACCGCGAAGGAGACGGCTAAAACGATCGGCAGCAAAGGCAGTTTCGATGTCGAGATGTTGTATTCCCCGAGCGGGGGCATGACGTTCATCGAGATGATCGACGGGGGCAAGGTCCTAACGACCACCATCGACCCTTCCGGGAAATCCGTCCACAGCCGCAATATCATCGTCGAGGGCGAGATCCTTCCGTCTCAATACTACGGAACCTGCTTGAAAAGATAGGCAATGACGTACGATCAAGGCGTTGAAAAACGAAAACTATCTCAAGACCTGATCGACCTGCCGGCCCGCCGACCCAAACTAAGCCAGTAACTTTTAAAGCTGCACATTTCATCTGCTAATCCCAATCCACTTCTGCCAGAGTCAGGATTCGTTGCAGGCACGAATTAAATTGGTCCGGCCGCGGCATTGGCCGTGATCCAGCAGGAAGAGGAATCCCGGGCGAAAGCGATGGCAGCGGCAAAACCGAAAGAGAAATAAAAGGCGCGCCGTGATTTTGTAATAATGCGTCGTTGCCCACTCATTGGTCGTTCGGCAAGATTTCGCCGCCGTCCGTTTGCGCCCGACTGAAGCGCTCAATCGAGGGGACGGAAGGCCTCCGTGGTTTCCACATTCAAGAGAATTGGATCGAGGCTGTACAGGGGGTGATGTCCGGGGGGGGGGATGACCGCTATCGTAAAATTGTTGTGAGTTGACCTTTCATCGGTGGGTTGCTATTCAAGATGAAGGGCCGATGCTGCCGGTTAAATCAGGGTGTTCACGTTCACGGTCCTCAAAACGGAGCTTCCAAAGGAGACAACCCATGGGATTTTGGGCAGACGGGCGGCAGGACCGCAATCATGCCCTCGGGCAGCTGCGGCCTGCCAAAAGTGGGTTCCTATCAATCCGAACGTTGTTGCTGGCGGTCGTGCTGGTCGGCGCGACGCTCTGGGTATCGATCCAGTTCCCGATACCCGCGCCGCCACGGCGCATCGTTCTGGCTTCTGGCCCCGAATTCGGCCTCTACCACCAGCACGCGCTGCGCTACCGGGAACTCCTGGCGCGCAACGGCATCGAGGTCGAGCTGAAGCGCAGTTCGGGCGCGGGTGAAAACATCGAGTTGCTGCTGGATCCCGCCTCTGGCGTGGAGGTCGCGTTCGTGCAGGGCGGACTCAAGCAGCCGCCGCGTACCGACGGTCTGGTGATGCTGATCAGCCTTTTTTACGAGCCGCTGTGGATTTTTCATCGCGTCAGCGATGCGCCGACCGAGATTCGCGAGTTCAAGGGACGCCGGATCTCCAACGGCGGTCCGGGGACAGGCACCCATGCCTCCACCGAACCCCTGCTGGTCGCGAATGGGCTTGATGTGGGCTCCACGCCCCGGGTGCCGCTCAACGGACCCGAGGCGCTGGCCGCGCTGCGGCGGGGCGACGTCGATGTCATGTTCTACGTGGGAGGCGTGGATACCCCATTTGTCCGGGACGCGCTCAACGATCCGGCGTTGAAGCTGATGAGCCTGCCGCGGGCCGAAGCTTACGCGCATCGGTGGCCGCACATCTCCCGACTCACGCTGTCGGAAGGCACTATCGATCTTGAACGGAACGTGCCCCAGCAGCAGGTGTCGCTGATCGGCACGAAGGCCATGCTTGCGGCGCGCGACGGACTGCACCCGGCGATCATCAACCTCCTGGTCGATGCCGCGCGCGAAATCCACGCCGAGCAGGACGAATTTAAGGCAGCGGGCGAGTTTCCCAATACCGCACCCATTGACTTGCGCGTATCGCTGCACGCGGACAATTACCGACGCTACGGGGCGAGTGCGGTATACAACTACTTGCCGTTCCGGGTAGCGGCCTTCCTCGAACGGGCAATCATCCTGCTCGTGCCGATGCTGGTCGTTTTGCCTCCTCTGCTCAGCTACATCCCGAAATTCATACGCTGGCGAATGCGCTCGCGCATCTATCGCTGGTACGGCGAACTGGCGCTGATCGAGCGCGATGTCGGCTCAAGGCAGGACCTCCCGCCGATCGACCAGTGGCTGCGCGACCTCGATCGTATCGAACATGCCGTCGAAGGCGTGCGCACACCGGCCTGTTACGCGAGCGAAGCCTATACGCTGCGCGACCACATCGACCTTGTCCGTCGCGCGGTGCTCGCTCGGGCCAACGTCGCCAACATTTCACCTGGATCAGCCGAGTCCAGTTAAAGGATAGGAGATTCAACGGGACCAGGGTGGGGATCATGGACGTGTACCTTTACGGCCCGGATCTGTCGCGCATGCCGGGGCTGACGGTGATACCCGATATCAGCAGCAATCGCAAGCTCACCCCCGTGCGCTGCTTGCAGAACCTTTCGGCCATCCGCCAGCTCAACCCCGACGTGGAACGAGGCGATCTGGACTTCTTGATTATCTAACTATAATTAAAACTATATGTTGAAGATTTCCACGAGTCGGGGAGTTCAGGGGTAACGCGGGCGTCTTGATTGATGGCGACTATGCTTTCACTATGGGTAACGTGTTCATAACCGATTCCAAGGGGGGCGAGACCATGGTCGACAAGTTCTTCGCGTTCAAGCGGGGCGATGACGGCAAGCTGAGGATTGTTGTTCACAAGTCGGCGCTGCCGTTCGCGCCGAACTGATCTGCCCGATTTTTATTTTCCAGCCGCTTTCGCCGCGCAGGTTAGGTTGCCGTCTTTATTGGCAACCTAACCTACACAACCCGGCCTGACTGGGTCCCGCGATACATTGTAGTTGCACCTCCCATTCTTTCTAAATGCTACAGATGTTCGGGTCATAGTCAAAAAAGCGCACTTCCGATCAATATTATCCGCAGATGCTGACGATTGGACTTCGTCAGGTAATCGAAAGCAAGCAACTCACCTGAAAATTGCGAATATCCTCTCTGGGAGAAGGTCGGATAGATAGTGATTTATGGGTATATCCCACCAACACCTTTCCCCTGCTGATCGCCAATCACTTCTGCCAAGGCCGAGATTCGTTCGATGCACGCTATAACTCAATTGCCCCTCAAGGATTAGGTCGATCTGTTTCGCATTGACCCCGGCCGGCGATGATCGATAATCCGCCGTATCAGAGCCTGGATTTGTCCTTTACACACACGCGCAGACTCCGTATACTTACCCTCAAAAATGCGTTTTTATACCGCTTGTCATAATAATTTTCCGAAAAAGAGGATGGCGGCATAAGTGGTTGTAACAAAATAACGCCCGACAGTCGGAACGTTATTTTGACAACCACCATACCATCCAAGGAGCAAGAGATGAGCAATAATGGAACTCGACGCATCCGGTTCGATGACTTAAACCTTTTCGTTAAACAATGCTACCTGGCGGTCGGCGTTCCGGAAGATGAGGCTGCGATTGTAGCGGATCTTTTGGCTCGATCCGATTTGCGTGGCATTGAGAGCCACGGTGTAATGCGCCTGCCGATATATATAAAACGGCTGGAAAAGGATTTTGTCCGAAAAAAATGCCGATTCGACATTACGCGGCGAAAAGGAGCGTCGGCCTTTGTCGATGCGCACGGATCCATGGGGCATGTGGTTTCTTACAAGGCCATGCAATTGGCGATCGAACTGGCCGAAGAGCACTGTATCGGCTGGGTATCGGTTAAAGACAGTGGGCATTTCGGTGTAACCGGTCTTTTTCCCATGATGGCCTCGGAAAAAGACCTTGTCGGTTATATTTGCTCAAATTCAGCGCCCATGATGGCGCCTTTCGGCGGTCGTGAGCGAATCATGGGGAATAACCCCATGTCCTACGCCTTTCCGGCAGAAAAGCACGATGATGTGGTGGTGGACTTTTCATGTTCGGTAGTGGCTTCGGGGCGTTTGATCCTGATGCGCAAAAAAGGGGAAAAAATACCCTTGGGATGGGCCGTCGACAAAGAGGGTCTGCCCACGGAAGACCCCTACGAAGGGTATGAAGGCGGGGGATCCCTGGCCCCTATCGGCTGGCACAAGGGATACGGCTTGGCGGTCGCCCACGAGATTCTGGCCGCCTTGCTGACGGGCGGCAAGATCACGCGAAATATAAAAAGCCTTTACGAAGAGGATCCTACGGGAATACAAGGCACCTGCCATTCATTCATGGCGATCGATCCGGATTGTTTCGTCGGCCGCGATGCCTTTAAGAATAGCTTGGATGAATACATCCTGATGCTAAAAAGCAGCGGAAAAGCAAAGGGCGTTGAAGAGATTTTTTTCCCGGGAGAAATAGAGGCACGAACTCAAAAACAAAGATTGGAGAAAGGGATTCTCATTTCCGAAGCCACTTGTCGTGAGTTGGATTCGCTAGCTGCTCGATTGGGTTTGGACATAAAGTATTCCTGAGCCTGTTAAGGAGATTTGTATGGCGAAGCTGACGATACTCCCGCAGTCATGCAAGGGCGTCGATGATTGCGGGATTTGCAAGTTTGTCTGTCCGCAGCAGTTGTTCCAGGCCTGCAGGGAAATGAACGCGGCCGGCTACTATCCGCCCGAACTGACGGACCCGGATGAATGCACCGGCTGCCGAACGTGCATGCTCTGCTGTCCTGATTTCGCGATCATTGTTGAAAAGGGAGAAAAATTGACCGATTGCAATTCAGAGGATTCTCATGGGTCGGAACCATAGAGTTTTAACGGGAACCCACTTCGAAATGGGCAATTGGGCCTGCACCGAGGGCGCCCTTGCCGCCGGGTGCAATTTCGTGGCCGGATACCCGATTACGCCGGCCAGTGAAATCGCCAACCAATTGGCTGCCAGGTTGCCGCACTTGGACGGCACTTTCCTGCAAACCGAAGACGAAATCAGCGCCATCTGTTCGGCGGTCGGTGCTTCCTGGGCCGGGTGCAAGGCCATGACCGTCACTTCCGGTCCCGGCATCAGTCTGATGCAGGAAACCATCGGTTTCGCGGTCGCCACGGAAACACCGCTGGTCATTGTCGATGTGCAGCGCTTCGGGCCGTCCACCGGGGTGCCGTCGGTCGGACTCGGCGGTGATGTCGTCCAGGTCGCCCGTGGGTCCCACGGGGACTATCAGATCATCGCCCTGTGCCCGGAGAGCCCCCAGGAGATGTTCGACCTGACCATCCGCGCGTTCAACCTGGCAGAGAAATATCGGGTGCCGGTCTTTGTGCTCGCCGACGGTTTTATCGGGCACATGCGGGAGCAGATCGTCATTCCCCCGGGCGAGCAGATCGCCATCGAGAGTCGAAAGATTGCAGCGCCGGCCGAGACGGTTCTTGAACGTATCGATTTTCTGGACGTCGACGTGGCGCCCATGCCCGTGTTCGGCCGGGGACTCAAGGCCCATGTGACCAGCTCCTGCCATGACGAACACGGCATGCGGAACCTGTCGGACCCGGAGACCATGCACCGCTATGTGATGCGGCCGATCGAAAAGATCCTCAGCCACCGCGACGACATCGTGCAGGTGCGGGACGAGGCCGGCGATGCCGAACTGGTGCTCGTCAGCTGCGGCACGGTGTCACGCTCGGCGCGTGCGGCGGCACGCATGGCGCGCAGCCAGGGATTAAAGGTGGGCACGCTGCGCCTGGTGACCTGCTGGCCGCTTCCCGACCTTGAAATTCGCCGCGTGGCGGAGCGTGTCGAGCACCTGCTGGTATTGGAAAACAACACCGGACAGCTCTACCCCTATATCAAGGCCGAATCCGCGCATGCCTGCCGGGTCTCTTTTCTGGGCCCCCAGCTCCTGGGGCAGATCCACGATCCGGAATACATCGTAGCGAAGGTCAAGGAGATGATGCAATGACGGCAACTACCCATCCATTGAGGGAAAAATATACCCGCCGCCATGTCGCCCGCACCACCACCTGCCCCGGATGCGGCATCGGTACGGTCTCGCAATCGATCCTGTGGGCGATTGACGAGCTGCAAATCGATATCGATGATTTTGTTTTTGTTTCGGGCATCGGCTGTTCAGCCTGGGTCCCGAGTCCTTTTTACAACACCGACACGCTGCACACCACGCACGGCAGGCCGATTGCCTTTGCTACGGGCGTCAAGCTCGGTCTGCCGCACAAGCACGTGATGGTGGTCAGCGGTGACGGCGATTTGACGGCGATCGGCGGCAATCATTTGATTCACGCGGCCCGGCGCAACATCAACCTGACCGTGGTGCTGATCAACAACGGAATTTATGGGATGACCGGCGGACAGACGGCACCCACGACCCCCCCGGGAATAAAGACCATCACCAGCCCGTACGGTTCCATGGAATACGATTTTGACGTTTCGGAGATGGTCACTGCCGCCGGGGCGTCCTACGTTGCGCGCTGGACGACCCATCACCCCCGCCAAATGTGCCGCGCCATCAAAAAAGGCATTGAAAAAAAAGGGTTTGCGCTGATCGAAGCCGTGAGCCAGTGTCCGGTGCAATTCGGCCGGGCCAGCAAGTTGGGCGGCGCGACCCGCATGTTGCAACATTTTAAAGAAAACAGCGTGCGGCGCGACAAGGCGCTGGAGATGGCCCCGGCGCAGCTCGAGGGGAAAATCATCGTGGGCGAATTCGTCGACCGAGAAAAAGCCGAGTTGAGCGCCCAGTGGGCCCGGCTGCGCTGCGAATTGGCGGAGGAGGCCTAATGGCACAAACAGACCTGACCATAGCCGGAGTCGGGGGACAAGGATCGATCCTGGCCGGCGTGATCCTGGGATCGGCGGCCGTCACCTTCGACCGTCGCTATGCGACCCAGACGCAGGCCTATTCCTCAGAGTTGCGCGGGGGGTTTGCCGCAACCTGGGTCATCGTATCCGATCAGCCCATCGAGTATCCGCGGGTCATTCAGTCGGACATTCTCGTGGCCCAGGCGCAGGACTCCATCGACCGTTTCGGAGCTGCTTTGAAGTCGAGCGGGATTCTGATCGTCGACAGCGACATGGTTCGGAGCACGCCGCCGAATGCCAAGAAGGTATATCACGTCGCAGCCACCTCGATCGCGCGCAACGAGCTGAAGGTGCCTCTGGCGGCGAATATTGTCATGCTCGGTGCCTTGTTCAAGATTACCGAAATCGTCAGCCGCAAGGCGTTGGAGGCGGCGATCGTGGCCGCGGTTCCTGCGGGCAAGGATCAGGTCAACTTGAGCGCCTTGGACTTGGGAGTAAAGCGTGTCAGGCCGGCCTGACGCGAGCCTCCCGGAAGCGCCGCCGAAGGTGACAACCGGGCGCACATCATTGCAAATCACGTCATGCATGAGGAGATAGTTGAAATGGGAGTTAAAACCAAGGAAGAGTACATCGAATCGCTGCGGCAGATGAAGCCGACC
This sequence comes from Desulfobacterales bacterium, assembly GCA_035467535.1. Classification (GTDB taxonomy): domain Bacteria; phylum Desulfobacterota; class Desulfobacteria; order Desulfobacterales; family SpSt-501; genus SpSt-501. The sequence goes on along the minus strand of DATITS010000059.1, from coordinate 55,617 downwards.
GCCTACATGTTCGGTGAGCGCATCACCGACATCGTCGACAATCCCCGCCTGCGATCCGGTATCGAGTCGACCGGCGCCACCTACGAGCTGGCGCAGATGGATGAATACCGCGATCTGATCCTGGCCCACAGCCCGCTGATAGACGAACCGGTCAACCGTTTCACGCTGCCCCCCGGTTCGATCGCCGATCTGGTCGCCCGCGTCAAGATCAACCGCGCGCTCGGCAATCGTGTCGGCACCTGCCACCAGCGCTGCACCGGACTGGACTGTCTATCGGCATTGTCCATCGTCACCTACGACATCGATCAGAAACACGACACACCTTACTTCGAACGGTTCCAGGGTTTTTTGAAACACGTTCAAAAAAATGATCTGACCTGCAATGCCGGGGTTACGGACGTCAAAGGCGACCGCTCGCTCGGTTCCCACGAGCAGGCGGATAAGGACATGTACCTGCGCGTGGTCGAGCGCCGGGATGACGGTATTGTCGTGCGAGGCGCCAAGGCCCATCAGACAGGCTCGCTCTCCTCCCACGAGATCATCGTTTTGCCGACCCGGGCGCTGCGACCGGGGGACGAAGACTATGCCGTGGCGTTCGCCATCCCCAACGACACGCCGGGGCTGATTCACGTCGTGGGGCGCTCCAGCCTGGACAGCCGGGAGCTGGAAGGTTGCGACATCGGCAATGTCCGTTATTCCAAGTACTGCCCGACGGTCATCTTCGACGACGTCTTCGTGCCGTGGGAGCGCGTCTTCATGTGCGGCGAAACGGAGTTTGCCGTCGACATGGTCGTCACGTTCTCTTCCTTCCACCGCCAGAGCCACGGGGGGTGCAAATCCGGCAAGATCGACTGCATGACCGGCGCAGCCCTGACGATGATGGACTACAACGGCACGAGCCGGGCCGGCCACCTCAAACAAAAAATTATCGACATGATTCACCGCGCCGAAACCCTGTACGGATGCAGCTTGGCGGCCTCTTACGAGGGCATGAAGATGCCGTCGGGGACCTATTTTATCGACACGGTGCTGGCGAATGCATCTAAAATACACGAGGGCAAGGAAATGGCCGAGGCCATTCGCTTGATGGTCGATGTCTGCGGAGGATACGTTGCAGATCTGCCCTCGGATCGCGATTTCGACAACCCGGAAATCGGCGGGCTGCTGAAAAAATACCTGAAGGGCAAGCAGGATGTGCCGGTGGAAAAACGGGTCAAGATGTTTCGCCTGGTTGAAAAAATGGCGATGGAAAGTGCGGACACGATTTCGGACATCCACGGGGGCGGCTCTCCCGAAGCCCACCGGGTGACCATCCTGCGGGAAAGCGACGTCGAGGCGCGTAAACGCGCCGCCCGCCGCCTGGCCGGAATAGAGGAATAAAAGCGGTCTCCATCGACGTTTCGAGGGGATCCCGAAGTGCAAAACCGCCTGGTTATGAAGGCCTACGGGTCCTCATGCTGAAAGTGATGGATCGTCTGCACGGCAGATGGTCTCATGCGATGAGCACTGAGGCCTTGCAAGGGTCTAAGCGAAGAGCCCATCGGATGAACCCGCCGTCGGCATTAGCGACCGCTGGCAACAACATTTCCAAGGCTTAGTTCACCGATGGTAATAACAACTCTGTCTCCAACTGATAGTGAAAAACTCTCCGGGGGCACAATACCGGTTCCGGTCATCAGGAATACGCCGGTTGGAAAGTCCGTCTCCCGGAATAGAAATTCGATCAAATTTTCAAGCGGCCGATTTATCATGGAGGTCCGCGTGTTTCCTTCGAACACCGAGGCCCCCCCGCGCATGATTTCCAAATGAATGGCGATCTCCCTGATCTCCTCAGGATAAACCAATTTGATGGCAGGGCCCAGGGCACAGCACCCGTTGAATATTTTGGCTTGCGGCAGATAAAGCGGGTTTTCGCCCTCAATGCTTCGGGAAGAAACATCGTTGCCGGCGCAATAGCCGACGATTTCGCGCTGTGAGTTGACGACAATCGTCATTTCAGGCTCAGGAACGTTCCAGGCACTGTCGTGCCGCACCCGGATAGCGCCACCGTGTCCGACCACCCGCCACCCGCAGACCTTGAAAAAAAGCTCCGGTCGATCCGCATCGTACACTTTCTGGTAAATATCGGCAGCTTCGGATTCTTCCTTGCGAGCCTCCCGGCTGCGAAGATACGTGACCCCGCTGGCCCACACTTCTTGCGAATCATCAAGGGGAGCCAGCAACGAACCCGCGGCGGGGCTGTCGGTCAAGTGAGCTTCGACCATTTGAATGCCATTCGCGCGCGATACCCCTAAAAAGGCCGAAAGCGAAAAAAAGGGTGTCAGAAACATTCCATTCGAAGCCCAACGAACGCCGTTGTCGGTAAGATGCCGAGTCAGCAACACTTGCGTATCCTCCTTCTAATCAGCCCGCGCGATGCTTCTTACGCTTGACCGCCTGCTTTCGGCCGGCAATGGATTTCTGCGGGGCGCCTGCGCCGGCAGGGTCGGTGGTGTCGGATCGTTTCGACCGAACAAATGACAAGACCTGACTCGCGGTTTTGGATACGTGCTCCTTTACCAACCGGACCGCAGCTGTTTTTTCCTTGCCTTCGAGGTGGTCAATGAGCCGGCTGTGCTCATTCCAAACTTCGCGGATCGAGTCTAAGCGAATGCTCATGGATCGCATGCTCAATACCATGGCGCGGATGTTGCTGATCACTTTGATGAGGACCCTGCTGCGGGTCGCGTTGTAGATGGTGTCGTGGAACATGGAGTTAAGTTCAAAAAACCTGCTCAAAGTGAAGTCTTGGCCGATGTCGCTCGACTGGAGCAACTCGTTCGCCTGTGCCCGGATCTGCTTCAGGTAGGCGATCTCTTCCGCGCTGATGCGCGCGCTTGCAAGCTCAATGGCATGAACTTCGAGGATGATGCGCAGATTGAAAAGGTCTTGAATGCTCTGCTCGTCTAACTGGGGAACTCGAATGCCACCCTGCGCCAGCCGTTCGGCAGCGCCGTCCTGTTCCAGCCTCCGGAAAGCCTCCCGCACCGGCGTTCGGCTGGCGTTGAAGATTTTGGCAACCTCCACCTCGAATAGCCGTTGGCTGGGCGCGATTTCGCCCCTGATGATTGCGTTCTTAAGCGTTTCGTAAATTTGATCGGCGATCGATTTTGCCGGGTCGACTATCACTTTGGGGCGCAAACCATTGAAGGTGTTCATCGGCAACCTGAGTGTCGTAAGTGTTGGTCAAAGACCGGAAGGTCTATCCGGAAGGCTGTGGCAAATTTATTTTTCGATCATTTTCAACATGACGTCCATCATTTTGGAAGAATCATCATTCGCCAGCCCCTGGGCGACAGACATGTTGAAGTAATGGGACACTGCAGAGGCGACCAGCAGCGGCAAATTGTGTTTGCGGCCAGAAGTGATCACGATGTTGATATCTTTCCAGAGCTGTCCCATGCCGCCCGGTGATGAGGTTTTTTCGAGAATGGCTTTCGAAAGAAGCCGGAAATAGTCGTTTCCTCCGATCCCGCTGCCCACCACCTCACAGACCAGCTTGGGATCGACACCGCTTTTTTGAGCAAGAAGTATCAGCTCAATGGCTGCGGCGTGTATCGCGGTCACCAAGAGTTGATTGCAGTGTTTGATGGCCTGTCCCATGCCGGGGGTTTCACCGGCGTAGGTGATTTTGCCGATGACCTCCAAGATGCCACGGCAGGGTGACAGCACGGGTTCCGGGGCCGCGGCAATCAACGTGAGCGTTCCGTTGGCGACCCGGGCGGGTCCGCCGGTGAAAGGACAATCGATGAAATGGGTCTTTTTGGCTTCACACTCCCTGGCCATCCAGTCGAGGTTGTCGCGGTTAATGGTGCTCATGCAGATCACCGTCGAGCCCTCTGCGGCGCCCTCGAGAATACCCTGCGGTCCGGTGATGACATCGATCACCTGGTCGTCGTTGAGAACCATTACGATGACCACCGCCGCACGGGTGGCCACTGCGGCCGGGCTTGGCATGAATTCCCCGCCCACGTTTGCAAATTGCTGAATGACCTCGGGCCTGCGCGCATATCCGTAGACTTTAAAGCCGCTCTCAACAAAACGCTTCACGGCCGGCATTCCGCAGCGGCCCAAGCCAATGATTCCAATCGTCGTGTTCATGTGGTTCCTCCGGTGTCAGGTCGATTTAACAGGGTGGTGAAAAACCGCACCTCGCGCCGTAATCCAGCGTTGCGCGGCTATTGTAAATGTTCACATATGCCAGAATAGGCTGCGCTTTCCAAAACGCCGCACGCCTGGGCTGACGGCCGGATGCTTGTTTTTCAACACCCTGTTAAAGCGCTTGTGCCGCCATGTTTGAATCGAATGATGTTGCCCCCTTGAATCACGGTCGCGACGCGGGACAAGGCGCTGATGTCTTCATAAGGGTTGCCATCCACCCCGATAACGTCGGCGGCCTTACCGGCTTCCAGCGTGCCGATTTCGTTTTCCAATCCGCAAAGAATCGCGGCCTGTATAGTGGCCGCTCGGATTGCAGCAGCGGCAGAGGCGCCAAAATCAGTCAGGTATTTGATCTCTTGCGCCAGGCCGCCGTGCATTCCATCCGTGCCCACGGCGAATTTAATTCCCGATTTTATGGCCGCAGACATCCGCTGCCCCACCTCCTCACGCTGTTGGAGGTGGGGCTGAATCAAATTCGGCGGAAGAGTTTTGATGCGTGCGTCCGTATAGAAAATGCTGGGGGTCATCACCAGCCACCGGTCCAGGTTTCCGATTTCGTCGATCCCCTCGTCAGAGGCGAAATAGCCATGTTCGATTACGTCAATACCCGCTTTCAAGGCGATTGTCAGTCCCGGCCCACCGATGCAATGGGTGGCTACCGGGACACCGGCGCGATGGGCCTCATCCACCAATGTCTGAACCTCCTCGAGCGAAAAATAATGCGGCAGCCCCTTAGGGCTTTTCACCGTGCCCGTGGTGTAAATCTTAATGAGGTCAGCCCCGGCCGACAGGTTTTCCCTCACGGCTTGGCGAATGGCTTCAACTCCGCTGAAGGGATAACCGACAAAGCCATGGCCGTTCGGCGCCCGGATACCGCGGGTGGCCACAAGAAGCCGAGGCCCGGCGATTGCTCCGGCCGCGGCCGCCTTTTTGCATTCGATGTCCAAGAACCCTTTATCGCCCATGCACCGGGAGGTGGTAACTCCGGCGTTAAGATCCATGGCCATGGTATTTATCGCTCGGATGGTGAGCTCTGGAATGCTGTCGTTCATTCGGAGCAAATAGTTATCGAGTGACGGATCAAGGGAGAGATGATTGTGGCAGTCGATCAGCCCTGGCAAGAGGGTCTGCCCCTCACAGTCGATCCGTTCATCCACACCGAAAACCCGCTGGGCGGCCTCAGGTCCAGTGGCGATGATGCGGCCGTCTCGGATCAGAACAGCGCCAGGCCGGTTGACGTGTCCGACGGCGACGTCAACCATTGCGTCCGCTTTCACGAGCGTCGTCTTCACATTCGCCCTTTCGAGACCAGTCTTAAAACATGTATACATGTATTCTGAAAATGAATATCCGAAACGAAATAACCTGTCAATGCAATTCACGCCTGTGGCAACCTTCCATCGATTGCTTTCCAAACAAGCCGGAGGTGAAATCCGATCTAAAAATGGCTTGACTTTCGATGGGGGGTATGGTTGATAATGTATTCGTGTATACAGGAATACAGTGCTGGGAGTGACGTGCTCCCCCCGCCAACCCTAACTCATGCAAAAAGGAGAATCGACGATGCGCACTCAAAAGTCTTTCACCTGGTTGTCAGTAGGGCTAATGCTTTCCGTGTTGGTCTTCCTGTCGTTGGCAGCGGATTCGGCCACGGCCAAAACAGTGAATTTGAAACTGGCCCATTCAGAGGCCGTGGCGAACATCCGCCACGACGTCACCCTTTTCTTCGCCAAGCGGGTGGATGAGCTTTCGAAGGGTGAGGTGAAGATCGAGATATTCCCCGCCGGTGTTTTAGGAACCCACCAAGGCTGTCAGGAGCAGGTGTCCATGGGCACACTGGATTTTTACATCACCACGGCCGGCCTGGTCTCCGTTTTCGATCCCAAAAGAACACAGGAGCTCCTCGAACTGCCCTACCTGTTCGACAACTATTCCCAAGCCTACGCTTTCATGGACCAGCCGTTTGTGGCCAAGTATTATGAGCCGCTGATTTCAAAAGGCATCCGGTATCTCGCCACGTGGGACAACGGGTTCCGACATATGACCAACAACGTTCGACCCGTCAATACACCGGCGGACATGACAGGGTTGAAGATCCGCGTTGTTCAGTCCGAAATGTCCATCAACATCATCAACGCCCTGGGCGGCAGTGCCGTGCCCATGTCGTATTCCGAGCTCTACACGGCGTTGTCGCAAGGGGTCGTGGATGGCCAGGAAAACCCTTTTATGAATATTTACGCTTCCAAGTTTTACGAAGTGCAGAAGTATATGTCTGTGACCAAGCACCAGTACAGCACCCTTCCGCTGATAATTTCTGAAAAGACCTGGAAGAAACTCGACGACAACCAGCGCAAGGCCATCCAGGCGGCCGCTCTTGAAGCGGCCGTATACTTTCGCAAAAAGGTCGGCGCCAACGAAGATAACCAGCGCAAGGCCATGGAAGCGGCCGGCATGAAAATCAACGATGTGGCCGATCTGACGCCATTCCGGAAGGCGGTGGAGCCTGTTTACGCGTGGGCCAAGGGTAAATGGAGCGCCGATCAGGTCAACGAAGTCCTGGCTGCGGTGGAAAAAGTTAGAAAAGAGTACCCGACGGGGAAGGTGTACTTCGGTCCGGAGAGCAAGTAGGCTCGACGGGCAGAATGGTTGATCACGCAGGGCCGGGGGAGCCGCCTCCGGCTCGGTGATCTAACAGGGTGTTGAAAAAACGCGCCGGAGGCCGTGATCCAGCGTTGTGCCGCTATTGTAAATGCTCACATATGACCGCATATGCTGCGCTTTCCAAAACGCCGCACGCCTTGGCTGACAGCCTGATGCTTGTTTTCCAACACCCTGCTTAGGGCGGCAAATCTTCAGCCATCGAGTGGGACGGGTATCAGGGGAGGCACGCATGAACAGGGCCGGCAGATTCTTTTTTGACAAAGTCTATTTTTTGAGCAACATACTCGCCGGCTGCGCATTCACCGCACTGTGTATTTCCGTCGGCGTTCAGGTCGTTTCGCGCTACCTTTTCAATGTGTCCTTCGGTTGGGCCGAGGAATTCCCCCTGTTTGTTTTCCTCTGGGTTTGTTTCATAGCTGCGGCCGCCGCTTATCGACAAGATAGTCACCTGGGGGTGTCGCTGGTTTTTGACCGGCTGCCTCGCAGGTTCCGCAAAGTGGCCCGTTATATTGAACTCTTTTTGACCCTCGCTTTCTTCTTCGTCATTTTCTACTATGAGTCGGATGTTGCCCTTTCTTTGAGCTCCAGTTTTGTCGTCTTGAAATTCCCCAAAATTTATTACTTCATCGGAATTCCTGTCGGCGCGCTGATTTTCATGGTGTTCGTTATCGAAAAAATAATCGACCAGTTTCAGGCCGACTTCGGCAAGGGAAGATACGTAAAGAAAGAGAACGATCCAGCGAAGGCGTAGGTAAATAGACCGTCGCTGACATGATATGCGTCCGCTAAAGATGAGGCCCATTCACGAATCGGGCTCGGTGCATCAAGGTTAAACAAAAAGAAGTCTGAGAAAGAGGCTGATATGGATGCAGTATTCATTTGTGGCGTGGGCTTTCTGGTCTTCGCATTTTTTCTGAGAATACCGATTTCATTCTCAGTGGGTATGTGTGCGGTGCTTTACTGCTTTATAACCGACCGCATCCCCGTGGAGGCCCTCACCCATCGCATGGCCATGGCCACTGAATCCTGGCCCATCATGGCCGTGCCGTTCTTTGTCCTGATGGGGATTGCTCTCAACCGGGGAAAGTCGGGCAATTATCTCATGGACCTGGCCAACAGCCTCGTCGGTTGGTTCTACGGCGGTCTGAGTTCCGTGATGGTCGTGGTAAACATGTTCTTCGGCGGCTGTTCAGGCTCAGCTGTCGCCGATGCCTCGAGTATCGGTGGGGTCATGATTCCGGAGATGGTCCGAAAAGGCTACGGCAAGGGGTATGCCGCGGCCCTCAACGCCGCCTCTTCGACGATCGGCATCATCATTCCGCCGAGCATTCCCATGATTCTTTACGCCTGGGTCACTGAGGTATCCATCCGGAAGCTCTTCCTGGCCGGCGTAATACCGGGTGTGCTGGTCGGTGTGGCCATGATGCTCACGGCAGGGCTACTGGGCTTTCGGCGCAAGCACTATCGGGCACCGCGGCCTTCCTTTGCCATCGTCTGGCCTCAATTGGTGAAAGCCTTCCCCGCCTTGTTCATCCCGGTGATCGTCATGGGCGGCATCCTCGCCGGCGTCTACACCACGACGGAAGCGGCTCTGATCGGGGCGCTATATGTCATTGTCATCGAGATGCTTTATTACCGGGCCTTCGGGTTAAAGGACCTTTTCGGGATGCTGGTGGAATCTGCCAAAGTGACCGGAGTGGTTGTTTTTCTGATTGCCACCTCCCTCATGCTCACCTATGTCATCGTGCTCTCCCGGGTGCCCCTGGCCCTGCAGGATAGCTTGGTCAAATACATTTCCAACGGAAACATGGCGCTCATCGTCATCTCGGCGATCCTGCTCTTCACCGGTTGTTTCCTGGATCTGGCCCCTTCGCTTTTAATTTTTACGCCGATCTTTTTTCCGTTTGCCACCAACCTGGGGGTTGACCCGATTCAGCTTGGAGTGGTGATCACTATGGTTTTGGGCATCGGCCTGTTCACTCCGCCCGTGGGGCAGACGCTTTACATATCCGCCCTCGTGGCCCAAGCGCCGATCGAGGTTGTCAGTCGCGATGTCCTCTGGTTCCTGGCAGCAATCGTGTTGATCATCCTGCTGGTCATCTTCTATCTGCCGACGACGATGTGGATGGCCGGGATGTGAACGTATTTCCAAGACTCATCGAGCGCGTCACAAAGAAAGGAGAAAGTTGAATGCGAATCGACCCGGAAAAATGCATTGCGTGCGGGCAGTGCGAAGTCTATTGCCCGGTGGGGGCCATCACGATCGGTGATGAGCACGCCGAAATCGATTTTGACGAGTGCACGGAATGCTACAACTGCCTAAGAATGGCCGACTGCCCGACGGAGGCCATCTATCAGCAGAAACTGGAATGGCCGCGCACCGTGCGCAGCGTTTTGAGCGACGTTCTCACCATCGCACCGGAATCGGGCATTTCAGGGCGAGGGACCGAGGAGATGAAGACCAACGAGGTCACAGGCCGCTTCAAACATGGATGGGCCGGCGTGGGCATCGAAGTCGGCCGCCCTACCCTGGGGGCACGGTTCTACGATGTGGAGAAAATCGCCATGGCCATGGCCACGTTGGGGGTGGAATTCGAGCGCTCCAACCCCACCACTTCCCTGATGTCCGATGTCAAGACCGGCAAATTCAAAGACGATGTTCTCAAGGAGAAGGTCCTCTCGGCCATCATCGAATTCTCCGTGCCCCTGGAGAAGCTCGATCAGGTCTTTGCCGGCCTCAAAGAGGTGAGCCAACGCATCGAAACCGTTTTTTCCCTTTGTGTAGCGTCCCGGGTATCCTCCAACGGAGAAATCCCGACGAACGAGATAATGCGCAGAAATAGCATTTGGTTCGCCCCAAATGGCAAAACAAACGTCGGCCTTGGCCGACCGGTGTTCAAGGAGGACTAAGATGACTCACACGCTTCATCGAGTGGGCAATCCCGAGAGCTTGAGCCGGGATTATGTCCTGCTCTTCATGCCGTCGAAGGATATCAACCACGTCGGATCCGGCCCCAAGCTTCGAAAAATGCTGGAAATCAGCCTGAAGAACGGCGCCATACGGATTGGCGATTGCCGCCTGGGCAACGAATACTATCAAGGCGGCCTCGATACGCTTTTGGAGCACGTTGAGGACCGCGCGGTGGTGCACGCCGTGTTCAACGACCCGGAAAAGATGACCGCTGCCCTCAAGGAACTCAAGGCGGCGGATTTAGGCATATCCGTGGTCGTCTCCGGCCTTTTTGGCAAGGTGGGTGATTGCTGTAAGAAAGCCGGGCTGACCCCTCATACGGTCAACAACACCCTGGGTCGCTGGGGCCGGACCGACCGCTTGCCGCCGCAGGACGTTTTGGAACTGAATACCATGTGCGGTCATGGCATGGTCACGGTGAAGCTGATCGAAGATACGGCGGCCAAGGTCAAGAACGGGGAAATGACCCCGGAACAGGGCGCCGAGCGTCTGTTCAAGCCCTGCATGTGCGGAATTTTCAACGCGGACAGAGCGGCTGGGCTGATCAAAGCAATGGCTGACAAGTGAGGACTGTAATGGCTAAAAAGAAACTAATGATCCACGATTTCTACCAGATGAAACAGGAGGGGCGCAAAGTTACCTGGCTCACGTCCTACGATTTTCCGACGGCCCAGTTCGCCGAAGCCGCAGGGCTGGACATGCTCCTGGTCGGAGATTCGCTCGGAATGTGTGTTTATGGATACCCGGGAACAGTGCCGGTGACCATGGACCAGTGCATCCTGCACTGCGACGCCGTGCGCCGGGGGGCCCCCAACACCTTCGTTATCGGCGACATGCCGTTTCTTTCCTATCAGGTCAGCGATGAGAAGGCCGTGGAAAATGCCGGCCGGTTTCTCAAGGAAGCCAGCGTCGATGCCATAAAGCTCGAAGGCGGCGTGCGGGCCGCCGGCCGCATAAAAGCCATCGTAGAGGCCGGTATTCTAGTGGTCGGCCACATCGGACTCACCCCCCAGAGCTCGGGGGTGCTGGGCGGCCACAAGGCCCAGGGACGTACGGCAGATGCGGCCAAGCTGGTGGTGGAAGACGCCCTGGCCGTGCAAAGTGCCGGCGCGCAGATGATCCTGGTAGAGGCGGTGCCGCCCGAAGTGACGCGTTACATTCATCAGAAACTCTGCATTCCGGTGCTCTCCATCGGCGCCGGTCTGCACTGCGACGGCCAGCTCTTGATCGTCAGCGATTTGATCGGGCAATTCCAGGCGTTCACCCCCAAGTTTGTCAAAAAATACTGCAACGTGGCCGAGGTCATCACCAAGGCCATGAAGGAATATTGCGCCGACGTGCGCGCCGGCAAGTTTCCCGGCGACGAGCACTGCTATCGAATGATCGAGGGCGAGGAGCCGAAGTTTCTCAAACTCATGCAGGGCAGCTGAACCGCGCAAGCGAGCGCATTCCTTGACCGTCGAAGCTTCCCTGCAGCTTGCTGCAGGGAAGCTTCGATTTTCAGGCATCCAGGAAGATACGCTTCAGGCATACCGGATGGCCTCACTACGAACAGTCGTTGTCTCCTAAACAAGGCCTCGACTTTGACGGAGAGCCTGCCTGGAATTGGCTTTTTATGGGCAGCCTGCCAAGCGAATTGCCAATTTGAAAGCTTCAACCGTTGCGCCGACACCCGCCCGCCCTTGACCGGCTATATGGATTCAATCAACCCTCTCATAAAAGGCGGCCAATTCATAAAAAAGTTTGACATTGTAAAATGTAGTATGTTACATGCTACATGGAATCTGAAACCGCTATGAAAAACCTTGCCACTCAGAAGCCTAAACTCCGTAGCATCGAAGTGCCGAGCTGCCTCAAAGATCTGGCTTTTGATTCTTTAAAAGAAGCCATTTTGTCGGGCGATTTAACGCCGGGGGCGTTGTACAGCGAGCCGGAAATCGCCAGGCAATTGGGCATTTCACGCACCCCGGTTCGCGAGGCCCTGCTTGATCTGTCTTCGCGGGGTTTCGTGACGTTTATTCCCAGGCGCGGTTTCCAGATCAAAGAGATAACAGAAGAAAGCATTCGAGAGCTGTATGCGTTTCGGATGGTCTTGGAGACGGGGATTATACGAATTGCTGCTCCCCGAATAAGCGAGCAGGCGATACTGCGTTTGGACGCATTGCACAAAGAAGACAAGCGGGTTGCCGCTCGACAAGACATGCATGGGTTTATCAATGTCAATCGAGAATTCCATGGATTCCTCGCGGCACTTACCGAGAACAGCTTTCTCGTCTCTTCGTTTGAAAATGTCCGCGAATTGATCGAGCTGGCAAGTTTAAACATAAGAGGCAGGACCCACAGAATGCCCGAAGCAGTGCAAGAACACAAAGCGATAATAGATAGGCTAAAAAAGCGCGATACCGAAGGTGCTGTTGCGATGATGCAGCGACATATTCAGGTCACGGAAGAATTGGTCCTGCACAAACGCGGACCCAGGTGAAGATAAGACGCCGCACTATATTAATATCAGGAGGCATTGATGGCGAACATGAAAGCGCTGGTGTCGCATCCCAGCGGTGATTTGAAACTGGAAGAGGTGCCGGTTCCCGAACTCGGCAACAACCGATACGCCCCGCATGACGTTTTGTGCGAGGTGGAGTACTGCGGCATTTGCGGCAGCGACATCCACAAGTGGGGCGCCGACAAGACCGGAGTAAAAACCACTTCGCGCGCGGTGGTGGCCGGCCATGAAATCGTCAGCGTGGTCAAGGCGGTCGGCAAAGAGGTGACCACGGTCAAGCCCGGTGAGCGGGTCGTGCACGAGATCGTCACCATGTACTGCGGACGCTGCCCGGCCTGTCTGGAAGGCCGGTTCAACATCTGCAACACCTTGCCTCCGATGGAGGGCCGGGCGCATTTCGTGACCGGCGGCGGCTTCGCCAAGCATACGGTCTGGCCGGAATGGCAGCTGCATGTGCTGCCCGATGCGATCAGCTCGAAAGCGGCCGTGCTGCTGGAACCGGTGGCCGGTTCGGTGCACACCATTGTCACGCGCATGGGGGTCAAGGCCGGGGAATCGGTGGCCATTCTCGGCCCCGGGGCTCGCGGCATTCTGCTGGCCCAGGTCTGCAAGGCCATCGGTGCGGGGCCGATCATCATTTCCGGAATGGACCGCGACGCGGCCTTCCGCCTGGCGAAGGCCAAAGAACTCGGTGCCGACTACATCGTCAACGTGGAAAAGGAAGACCTGAGGAAGCGCGTGGCCGAGTTGACGCGCGGCATCGGTGTCGACGTGGTGCTCGAGAACACCGGTTCGGTCGGGCCCATCGACGAGTCCCTCGACATCGTGCGCAAGGGCGGCCGGGTGTTGTGGGCCGGCGGCGGTATCCGGGGCGGAATTGTCGCACCGGTGGACACCTACAAGGTGATCGTAAAGGAACTCGACATCCGCGGGGAGATCTCCCAGATCCCCTACGACTGGAAGACCGCCATTCACCTGGTAGCTACCGGCAGAGTGCGGACCGAAGAGTTGGTGACCCATGTCTATCCGCTCGAAGAGTGGTATGCCGGCTTCGAAATGGCGGCCACCCGTTCGGAGGCGCTGCGGGTGGCCATCAAACCGTGACGGCGCTGCAGTCAAAGGGCGCTTCAGGTATCACGCGTAAGAGGGTCCTTTCCTGCAGGCAGACGTTAAAAACACTTAATTAAAGGTTTAAGAAATGAGCACGATCGACACTCTTTTGGATGGCATACCGATTCCCAGAATGATTAAAGTCCTGCAGGCCTTTGATCGGCCGCGGGTCCTCGATGTCGAGAGCGAACTGATCCGGAAAGTTCGAGACAGCGGCGTCCTTGCGAAAGTGAAGCCGGGTCACAAGATCGGCATCACCGCCGGGAGCCGCGGAATCACCGCATTGCCGCAGATGCTGAAAAGCCTGGTATCAGAGATCAAGCGGGCCGGGGGCGAACCCTTTTTGTTTCCGGCCATGGGCAGCCACGGCGGCGCCACACCTGAAGGCCAGCGCGACATGCTCATCGGTATGGGCATCACCGAGGAGGTTGTCGGAGCCCCCATCCGTGCGACCATGGAAACCGTGGAGATCGGGACTTCCGAGAACGGGTTTCCGGCCCACCTGGACAAATACGCCTATGAGGCCGACGGGATCGTGGTCGTCAACCGCATCAAGCCCCACGTGGCCTTTCGCGGAAAATGTGAAAGCGGGCTGATGAAGATGATCGTCATCGGCATGGGCAAACAGAAGGGCGCCGATATCTGCCATGAGCTGGGGTTTGGCAAGATGGCGGAAAACATCCTGTCCATCGGTCGAGTGACCCTGGCAAAGTCGAACATCATCTGCGGCGTGGGCATTCTCGAAAACGCTTACCACGAAACCGCACAGCTGGAAGTGCTTGCCCGGGAGGAGATCCCGGTGCGCGAACCGGTGCTGCTGGAAGAGGCCTGGCGCCTGTACCCCAAATTATACTTCGAGCAGCTCGATGTCCTGATCATAGACGAGATCGGAAAGGACATCAGCGGCACGGGCTTCGATACCAACGTGGTCGGGCGTTACCATACCCCGTTTGTCAGCGGCGGGCCTGCGATCACCAGGATCGCAGGCCTCGACATCACCGACCGGTCGCACGGCAATGCCAACGGCCTGGGGATCCTGGATTTCACCACGCGGCGGGCGTTCGGCAAGTTCGACTTCGAGAACACCTATCCCAACTCGCTCACGTCCACTGTTCCGATGAGCGTGAAGATCCCGATGGTTTTGAAAAACGATCGCCACGCCATCCAGGCGGCGATCAAGACCTGCAACATACTGGACAAATCAAAAGTCCGGCTGGCGCGGATCAAGAACACCGTTGCCCTGGATGAAATCGCCGTGTCGGAGAACCTGCTGCCGGAGGTGAGGGCGAGCAGGCACCTTGAAACGCCGGGCGAGCCGCACGTCTTGGCTTTCAATGACCAGGGTAATCTTTTCTAATCTGCGCGGCCAACGGGCGTTAGGCCCTGAACAATGATAACGTGACAACAGGAGGAGAGATGAACATGTGCACGAAATCCGGATTCAGCGTTATCGCATTTTTAATTATGGTTCTTGCGACGAACGTTTTTGCTCAAGGGAAATCGGCCGATGCCAACTATCCCAGGAAGCCGATCAATGTCTTGATCGGCTTTTCTCCCGGAGGAGGCAGTGACGTCATGTTTTCCATGATAAGGCCACAACTTGAAAAGGCGCTCAATGCCACCTTGGTACCGGTCTACAAGCCGGGCGCCGGCAGCGACATCGCCGCGACCGAGTTGGCCATGTCCAAGCCCGACGGCTACACGGTCTTCATCTCCTGCACCCCCATGATTCCCATCAACACGTATGTTCGGGAAACCAGCTACAAGACGTCAGATCTTGCCTTCGTCGCCAATGTCGTTACAGATCCTGGCATTCTAGTGGTCCGGGCGGAAAGCCCCTATATGACGTTGGCGGATATCCTCAAGGCGGCCACGGATAAGCCTGGAACGGTCGGCGTAGGCGTCGCCTCAGCACCCGGGGATGACTGGTTTGCCACCTACATGTTCGAAGCGGCATCGCAAGCCAAATTCAACATCGTCCCATTCAGTGGAGACGGTCCTTCCTGGCAGGCCGCGCTGGCCGGCCACGTCGACGCCTCCGCCAACAACCTGGGAATTGTTTACCCTCAAGTCAAAGCGGGCTCACTCCGGGCGCTGGCGATCATGACGGATAAGCGTAGTCCGTTCCTCCCCGACGTTCCCACCTTTAAAGAACTGGGGTACGACGTTACCAGCGGCTCGGCGAGGGGGTTTGCCATGCCCAAGAACACCCCCAAGCCCATCATCGACCTTTTCGCCGCCGCAGTAAAACAGGTAATGGATTCGGAGGAATTTAAAGCGAATGTGCAAAAGACGGCCTTTCCGGCTGATTACAAAGGGCCGGAAGAATACGCCGCTTTTATCAAGAAACTGGATTCGATCTACCAACCCCTTTGGAATAAGTACGGTAAAGCAGCGGGCGCTGCGAAATGATCTTCCTCTGAATGCGGGGGGCGGGAGAGGCCGTGGGTCTCTCCCGCCTGAGGTGTTCGAATGAAGCTGACCTCAGCCATATTTCCGGGTGTGATGCTCGCGGTCGGGGTGGTCTATGAGATCATGGCCTTGTATATGCCCCGGGGCACTATGGCCTACCCCGGCCCCGGCTTCTTTCCCTTGGTGGTGGGCGTTTTTCTGATCGCCACGGCGCTGGGATGCCTTGTTCAGGAAATCCTGAAGTGTAAAGCCGTTGACCGTCAACCGGGTGCCCCCTCCTCGGGTGAGGCTGCATCCGCTGAAGGCAATTTCGGCAAAACCGTTCAGCTGATGGCGCTCATGATCGGTTACATCCTCGCGCTGACCCCGCTCGGTTTTCCCGTCACCATCTGTATCTTCCTGCTGATTTCGACCCGCATCTTCGGCTCGCGCCATTGGGTTATCACCCTGGTCACCGCAACGATTATTACCGCTATTTCCTATGTCGCCTTCGTCATCTGGTTGAAAGTCCCCCTGCCTCTCGGGATTCTGGAAGAGGTTCTGGGATAGGAGCAAAGCGTCATGGATGTCTTTGGAGGACTTCTAAACGGTTTTTCGGTCGCATTGACCCCCACCAATCTTTTATTCGGATTCCTGGGGGCGGTGATTGGAACGATCATCGGCATCCTGCCGGGTCTGGGCCCCCTGGGGACGATGGCGCTGCTCCTGTCTCTGACCTACGGTTTCGACCCAACGGCGGGCATGATCCTTTTTGCCGGCATCTACTTCGGCGCAATGTACGGGGGCTCGACCACCTCCATCCTGCTCAACATCCCCGGGGAGGCCGCCTCCGTCATCACGGTGATCGAAGGCTACCAGATGGCTCGCCGGGGCCGCGCCGGAGCCGCCCTTGCCGTCGCCGCCATCGGATCGTTCATCGCCGGAACGATCAGCCTGATCGGTCTGAGCTTTCTGGCTCCCACACTGGCAACGGCAGCCCTCAAGTTCGGGCCGTCAGAGTATTTTGCCGTCGCCCTTGTCGGGCTTGTGATCATGTCGCGCTTGACGGGGGGTAATCTTGTCAGATCGCTGATGATGATCGCCCTCGGGCTGGCTCTCGGAACGGTCGGCATGGAGACCGTGGCCGGGTACATGCGCTACACCTTCAAGCAGCAGCTTCTGGCGCAGGGCATCGATTTTCTCCCGGTCGCCATGGGGCTTTTCGGTATTTCCGAAGTGCTTGTCACGGCAGAAGAACAGACCGGGAACATGCAACTGCGGCGGGTTGGCTTCCGGGAGCTGTGGCCGACGCTCGTGGAGTGGAAGCGGTCGTTTTGGCCCATGATCCGGGGTTCTTTTATCGGCTTTTTCGTCGGTCTTGTCCCCGGTCCCTCCCCGGTCATCTCAACCATGGTTGCCTATTCCGTAGAGAAAAAGCTCGACAAGCACGGAGAGTTCGGCAAGGGCGCCATCGAAGGAGTTGCAGGGCCCGAGGCGGCCAACAATGCTTCGGTCGGAGCCGCTTATATCCCGCTGATGGCGCTGGGGATTCCCTTCACTCCCGCCATGGCGGTGGTGATGGCGGTCCTTTTGATCCACGGGATCAACCCCGGCCCCTTGCTGATGAGCGAAAAACCCGATCTCTTCTGGGGCGTCATTGCCAGCATGTATATCGGCAACTTCATGCTTCTCGTCTTCAATCTCCCCCTGGTGGGTGTTTTTGCGAGCATCATCCGGACCCCTCTCTACATTCTCATGCCGATTGTCATGCTGCTGTGCCTGGTGGGCGTTTACTCCGTCAACAACTCGATCCTCGACATTTGGCTCATGACCGGCTTCGGTCTTTTGGGCTATCTCCTGCGGCGCCTCAAGTACGACCTGGCGCCTCTGGTGTTGGCCCTGGTCCTCGGCCCCATGATGGAGCGAAGCTTCCGGGAGGCGATGATGATCAGCCGGGGTGACCTGACGGTCTTTCTGAATCGGCCCATTGCGGGCACGATCCTGCTTGTCGGGGTCCTGGTGCTGCTGGGTCCCATCCTGATCGCCTGGATCAAACCGCGCATCATCCGGACCGGAAACCTGTGCCGAACCGCTGGCGCAGAAAGAAAAAACTAACAGACAGGGAAGGGGACAGCTTGTGAAAAAATACCGCAGCCGGCAGATCACTCACGGCATCGAGCGTGCCGGTCACCGAGCGCTGCTATATGCCACGGGAATGAAAAAGGAAGATTTCGAAAAACCCTTGGTTGCCGTTGTGAACTCCTGGAACGAAATCGTACCCGGGCATATTCATCTGCGCAAATTGGGGGAATGTGCCAAACACGGTATTGTTGAAGGTGGCGGTATCGCAAAGGAGTTCGACACCATTGCCCTGTGTGACGGCATGTGCCAGGGCCACAAGGGGATGAGTTACCCCCTGCCCAGCAGGGAAATCATTGCGGACTCCATCGAGATGATGGTCCAGGCCCATCAATTTGATGCCATGGTCATGCTGCCGGGATGCGACAAGACCGTGCCTGCCCACATCATGGCGGCATTGAGGGTCGATATCCCGACCATCATTGTTACCGCCGGCCCCATGGAAGCCGGTCGCTACAAAGAACGTTCAAATATCACCCTGACCGACATGCGAGAGTTTGTCGGCCAGGCACAGACCGGAAAAATTTCCATGGATGAACTATCGGAAATTGAAAAGGTCGCTTGCCCCGGTCCCGGCACGTGCGCGATGTTCGGTACGGCCAACACCATGGGGTGTCTGACCGAAGTCTTGGGGCTTTCGCTGCCCGGGTGTTCGACGGCAATGGCGCTGCAGGCCGAGAAAGAGGAATTCTCGCGCAAGTCCGGCCGGCAGGTGCTCGAACTGCTTCGGCGGGACATCACCCCCCGGAAGATTGTTTCCGAAGCCGCCCTGCACAACGCCATCGTCGCCGACATGGCGCTTGGCGGTTCAACCAACAGCATCCTGCATTTGATAGCCATCGCCAAGGAGGCTCACATCCGGTTGGATCTGGACTCCTTTGACCGGATCGGCAAAATCGTGCCGCACATATGCAGCATCAAACCTTCCGGCAAGTACGCGGTGCGCGCACTTGGCGAACACGGGGGCATTCCGGCAGTGCTGAAGGCCGTGGAACGGTTTATCAAGCCTGAGCAGTTGACGGTGACCGGGACAACGGTGAAGGAAAATCTTTCGGGCGTAACCATGGTTCCCGGAGACGTCATTCACAGTGTCGATCACCCGCTCAAGAAGGAAGGCGGGCTTGCGGTTCTAAGAGGTAACCTCGCGCCCGATGGCGCGGTGGTCAAACAGTCCGCCGTGAAGCCATCCATGTTTCAGTTTAAGGGCAAGGCGGTAGTGTTCCATTCGATGGAAGACGCTACGGAAGCAGTGGTCAGCGACAGGATAAAACCGGGCGACGTGATGGTGATACGCTACGAGGGGCCAAGGGGCGGCCCCGGCATGCGGGAGATGCACATGACCACATCCCTGCTGGTCGGCAGAGGGATGGACGAAAGCGTGGCCTTGATCACCGACGGTCGGTTTTCCGGTTCCACCCGAGGGCCGTGCATCGGGCATATCTCGCCCGAAGCCGCAATGAACGGCCCCATCGCGGCTCTCCGCGATGGGGATATCATCACCATTGACATCCCGGCCCGTAAGCTGGAGGTCGCTCTGAGCGACCAAGAAATCCAGGATCGCCTGAAGACCGTAGTTCACCCCAAAAAGGTCAAAGGCGGTGCGTTGGCGCGCTATGCAGAACTTGTCACCTCCGCTGACAAAGGAGCCGTGTTAATAGCCCCCAGTTATGAAGACGAGGAGTAAAAACGCTATAGAAGTGGTTTCACACCCTCGGATCACACCTGAGGGCAAGGTGCGGGCCGGTTCGAAAACTCAGCATACACGGCAGTATGTGAGCATTTCGAGAAGCCTGCAACGCCGCTATCGGGGGTCAGGCGGGGTTTTCCACTCATAAGATAATTCGGTGCGCAAGTGAGTTGCCCAAAGACGGTAACATGCGCCAGAGACAGGAGGCTTGAGTGAAGATTCAATCAGCGATGTTGGAAAAGCTGCGCCAGTTTGATACGCCGACGATCTGTAACGTGATCGAGTTGTTTGACGTGCGTCCACGCAACGCCGGTTACATGGACGAGCGGATCAAAGCGTGCTTTCCCGAGATGCCGCCGGTTGTGGGTTTTGCGGCGACAGCCACGTTCCGCGCTTCAGCTCCGCCACGGCAGGGCGATGCCTATGCCGGCCTGGATGGACAGGTTTCGCGCTTTCAAGAACTCGATGGCCCGGCGATCATTGTCTTTCAGGATCTCGACAGCCCCTCGGTCGCCGCGACGTTCGGCGAAATCATGTGCACTGTGTACCAGGTATTCGGCGCGCAGGGTCTCATTACCAGTGGCACCGGCCGTGACTTGGACCAAGTTTGCAAAATCGGCTTTTCCGTATTCACCAGCGGCACCAACTGTTCGCACGGCTATGTCCACATCCCACAGGTTCACGTGCCAGTCCATGTGGGTGGATTGGCTGTCTATCCCAATGATTTGCTCCACGCCGATCGCAACGGCGTCACGACCATTCCGCGCGAGATTGCCTCTGAGGTCGCGGACGTGGGCGATGAATTCATCGCCGCTGAAAATGTGGTCCTCGATGCTATGCGGCAGCCACAGCCTTCCATTGCGCTGCTGCGCTCGGCCCGCACTGAATCGCAAAATCAGGTTGCGCGGCTGCGTCAGCGGATTTCGCGCAAGCAAGGCTAAGTGCAATACCGTATGGCCGGCAAACTAGAGTTCAGTTCAGCCGGCATCACAATCCAGTGGAGGCGTTGAGTTCCCTCAAGCTTTCTGCTGCCGTCATGTGAGCATTTCCAAAACCCCGCGCAACGTCGGGTCATGGCCTGAGTTGCCGCCGTTCAACCGCCTACACAACCAACCCCGCGCAGTGGCCGGATGCCCAGGCCCACTGGAAATTAAAGCCCCCCAGCCAGCCGGTGACGTCGAGGACTTCTCCGATGAAATAAAGCCCGGGGACGTTGCGGGACTCGAAGGTCTTGGAGGATAGTTCACGGGTGTCGACCCCGCCCCGCGTGACTTCGGCCTTGCCGTAGCCCTCGGTTCCGCGGGGCTGGATTTGCCAGTGATGAAAGATGCGGGCGAGCGCCGCCTCGTCCCGCTCGGTGAGCTGCCGGACAGGGCGGTTTCGCCCATGCAGATCCAGAAAGCGCTGAGCCAGGCGCTCGGGCAGGTGCTCTCTCAGCAGGGTTTTGAGTTCGGCGGTCGGCCGTTCGGACTTCCACTTTGGGATCGCCTCGTTCAGGCGCAGGTGCGGCAGCAGGTCGAGGGTGATCGGCTCCCCCGGGCTCCAGTAGCTCGAAAGCTGCAGGATGGCGGGGCCGCTCAGCCCCTTGTGCGTAAACAGAATCGCATCTGTAAACGTGGTGCTGCCGGTTGCGGCCGCAGCAAAGATGGAAATGCCGGATAGGCTCCCGTAGCGCTTGACGTCCGCGGGTTGGTAGGACAGCGGCACCAGCGCGGGCGCGCAGGCAATGATCCCCAGGCCGAACTGCGCGGCAATTTCATAGCCGAAACCCGTGGCGCCTGTTTGCGGGTAAGACAGGCCGCCGGTCGCCACGACCAGCGCCGGGGCGGTGTACGTGGCCGTATCGGTTTGCACGCTGAAGAGGTCTTTCTTCTCGATTCGCTTGACGGCACAACCGGTTTTGATGATGACGCCGCCGGCCTTGCACTCGGATACCAGCAGGTCGACGATCCGCTGCGCCCGATCGTTGCAAAAAAGCTGGCCGGCTGTCTTTTCGTGGTAGGCGATGCCGTGCTTCTCGATCAGTTTGATGAAGTCGAGCGGGGTGAACCGGCTGAGCGCGGATTTGCAGAAGTGCGGGTTGTCGGAAAAATAATTTTTTGGATCCACCCTGAGGTTGGTGAAGTTGCAGCGGCCGCCGCCGGATATCGAAATCTTTTGGCCGATATTTGGCGAGCGTTCAAGCAGCAGCACCTTCCGGCCGCGCTGCCCGGCCGTGGCCCCGCACATCATGCCCGCGGCACCGGCGCCGATGATAATGGTGTCAAATGTGGATTCGACCGACATGGCCGCGATCCTAACACGGCAGCGGCAATGGCTTCAACCGTTTCAGAGAGGATGCGGCGCAACCCCTCCGGGTGGACACTTGCCGTGCGGCGCGCATGCGCGCCGCCTGCTTGTCCATGGAAGGTGCGGTAGCTTTTTTCACGATAGACATCGTCCGGCTCTTCCCGGTTGCAGCGACAAGATAGGGAATGCAATTCTGTTACACGGAAGCGATTGATAGACGTGCACTTTCATGTCATTATAAGAGCGAATAAAAATTCTTGGGGTGCGGCAAACAGCCGCCCGCGGGATCGCTAAGGAGGATGGGCTCGTAAAAAGTCGATTTACAGACGGCTTTGCAAAAACTCCAAATTCAAGGCGCGCGAGTCTCGTGTCATGAGGCGTACTTATCGTACGCCGCAGTGACATCGAGATGACGCGCAACGCCGAAGTTGGACTTTTTGCGAAGTCGTCAAGGAGGGGTGACATGGTGATGCGGCTTAGAGGCAAACCTAAATTGCGCCACCCGGTGAAGCGCGTTGGCGGTTCATCAGGTCCGAGCATCGATGAGATCATCCGGGAAGCCCGGCAAAAAAAGTCCGCCGACGGCGACTACCGCGAGCGTTCGCTCCGGATCCACGGCCTCATCTGCGCCAAGTGCGGCCGGGAGTTCGACCATACGAACCGGCAGCTGCTCACGGTGCACCACCGGGACGGCAACCACCACAACAACCCGGCCGATGGCTCCAACTGGGAGAACCTCTGCGCTTATTGCCACGACGACGAACACAGCCGCGGGGTTCTGGCCGACTATTTGAGCGGCAGCCGAGGCGACAAAAAATAAAAACAAGGGATCTTACACCGCAAAGGCGCCAAGAACGCAGAGATCTTTGCATTTGCCGGTGAGAGGCCGGCAAGTGCAAAACCTCAGCCGCTTCACGGGCTGCCGGCGAGAGGAGTGGTTTTTTTCAACCGCCGGCCTCTCACGGCGGTTCAATAAAAGGTGCTTTCTCCGCGCGCTCTGCGCCTTTGCGGTAAAGAATTCAATTCCGGCAGCGCCACCATGACCCCCAGTTCTAATAACTCCGGTGCCCTCCGCGTCGTTGGCCTGATGTGCCTGGCCGAAGTGCTCAGCATGACGGGCTTCGCGGTCTACCCGGCGTTCCTGGCCCTGCTGCGGGACACCTGGGGCATCAGCAACTCCGAGGCCGGGTTCATCGGCGGGGCGTTTTTCGGCGGCTACATGGTCGCCGTGCCCACCCTCTCCAGCCTGACCGATCGCTTCGATGCCCGCCGGGTTTACATGCTCTCCTGCATGCTGTCCGGGATCAGTGCGGTCGGGTTCGCGGTTTTCGCCGACGGTGTCGTTACCGCCGCCCTGCTCCAAGCCCTCGCCGGAGCGGGACTGGCCGGCACCTACATGCCCGGGCTGAAGGCGTTGACCGACCGTGTGGCCGGGCCGCGCCAGAGCCGCTACATCGCGTTCTACACCGCGACCTTCGCTATCGGCAGCAGCCTATCCCTATTGCTTTCAGGTTGGTTTGTCGGCTCGATGGGCTGGCGTTGGGTGTTTGGCCTGCTGGCGGTTGGCCCGCTCACCGCCGCTCTGCTGGTCGGCTTTGGTCTGGAGACGCTTACGCCCCTTGCCGGAGAGGCAAAACCCAAATTGGTTCCTGGGGTTTATGCTGTCTTGCGCGAACGCTCCGTACTGGGCTACATCCTCGGTTACGCTGTGCACTGCTGGGAACTCTTCGGGCTGCGCTCGTGGATGGTGGCATTCATCATCTTTGCCTACGGTCTTCAACGGCCATCCGAGCCTTTGTTCAGCGCCACGGAGGCGGCGGCCCTCGTCGGCCTGCTGGGATTGGCTGCCAGCATCCTGGGCAACGAGTTTGCCGGGCGCTTTGGCCGGGCGAGTTATATCAAAGTGGTGATGGCGGTCTCCGGGACCCTGGCATGGGTTGTGGGATTCAGCGCGACGTGGCCCTGTTGGCTAATGCTCTTGATCGTTATGCTCTACTATTTAACCGTAATGGCCGATTCCGCGGCGTTGACCGCCGGCTTCGTCGCCGCAACACCACTCAATCAGCGCGGAGCGGCCATGGCGGTGTATTCTTTCTTAGGCTTTGGGGCGGGGTTCGTCGCGCCGCTCTTTTTTGGTGTGGTGCTCGACATGGCCGGCGGCAAGGCCAACCCCGCCGCCTGGGGTATTGCCTTCGGCAGCCTCGGACTCGGGTGCATGGTTGCCTCGGTGCTGATGCATCTCAAACGGCGTCATCGCCGGACGCGCGGAAGAGCATAAACCTTTCAGTGCGAGATGAAACGGTGCCGCGTTACGCTTGATATCGGTACAGCTGTTTGTATGTAATTCAAACGAATCCAGCTTGATAAAGCAAAATTCTGAACGGATGGACTGATGAGCCAACACCGACCCTACCAATTCGCATTGGTCACTCATTCCATGGAAATCATTGAGGCGGTCCGCAAATGCATCGAGCCGGAAAGCGAACATCTGGCAACGGAACTGGTGGACTTGGATAAAGCGTTGCCGACGGCGCAACGGCTGTTGAAGGAGGGCTGCGAGGTCATTTTAGGACACGGCGGGACTGGCGCGACGATTGCGCAGAATGTGGGCCAGCAGGTGGTCAACATTCCGACAACCACGCTTGAAGTGTTGAACGCGCTGCTGAAGGCGCGCGAGATTTCCAACCGGGTAGCCATTACGAGTTTTGCCGCTCCACGAGACGGGATGGAACTTCTTGAAAAACTGCTTCACCTGACGATTTGGCAAGTCGTATATCGAACCAACATCGAGCTTGAGGAAGGCATTCATGCCGCCCTTGCCGGAGACTTTCGTGTGATTGTGGGTGGAGGCGTCAGCCGCGGCCTTGTCCCAAGCGGTCAGGGAGCAGTGGTCATCATTGAACCCAATATCAGACTGATCAAGGAGGCGTTGACCCAGGCGCGCGCAATCGCAGCTGCGCGCCGCCGGGAGGTCGAATATGCCGAGCAGCTCAAGACCACGCTTCACATCATCGGCGACGGCTTGTTGGGGATTGATAACTTCGGCAGAGTGAATTTTTTCAACCCGGCCGCCGAAAAGATCCTCAAGACCGACCTGAAAAGCATCATGGGGCAATCCTTGTCGCGAGTTTCCAGAGAGTTCGGCCTGATCGATGTGCTTTCGGGGGGCAAGGCCCAAATCGAGGAGATCCGAAGGATAAGCGACAAGGATCTTGTGGTGAGCTCTCTACCGATCACGATCGATGGTCGACCGAAGGGCGCCGTGGCGCTTTTCCGTGAAGCTCACGCAATCCACAATATCGACCGCAAGCTGCGAGAACGTCTTTACTTGAGAGGCTTCGTTGCGCGCTACACGGAGCAGGATATCAAAGGGGAAAGCGCAAAAATAAAGGAACTGCTCCACAAGACCGGGAAATACGCTATGGCCAATGCGACGGTCCTTATCCAGGGGGAAACGGGGACGGGAAAAGAACTGTTTGCGCAAACGATCCACAATTTCAGCGGCCGTCGAGAAAAACCCTTCGTGGCCTTCAACTGCTCGGCGATTCCTGAAAATCTTCTGGAAACCGAACTGTTCGGCTACGAAGAGGGTGCATTTACCGGGGCGAAAAAAGGCGGAAAGATCGGTCTCTTCGAACTGGCAAACCAGGGGACCATTTTTTTGGATGAGATCGCCGACATTTCAGCAGCCATGCAAGTCCGGCTGCTGCGAGTGCTCGAAACCAGGGAGGTGATGCGGGTCGGCGGCGACCGGATCCTGCCCGTGGACGTTCGGGTTATCGCCTCTTCCCACCGGGATCTGCGTCAGGAAATCCAGGCGGGCAAATTCAGAGCGGATCTTTACTTTCGACTTGCATTGCTGCGGTTGCGGATCCCACCTCTCCGGGAGCGCTCCGAAGACATCCTGGTGATCGCGGAGGCGGCACTCTGCCATCAGGGGCGCAATCTCGACTGCCTTTCCGCCAGGATGCGGGAATTACTTCAATCCTATTATTGGCCCGGGAACATTCGCGAGTTGCTATCGGTGCTGGACAGTTACATGCTCCTGAACGAGGGGGGCGCCTGCGACGAGTCTCTTTTCGATCAGATAATGGACGAAATCCGCTGGGAGGGTGAGAGGGGGAAGAAATCGAGTGAAGCGGAAAATCCCGACGACCGAAAGGTCTCAACACCTGACGGCCAGCCGACGCTAAAGCAACGACTGGAGGCGTTTGAAAAAAACCTCATCACGCAAACCCTGAAAGAGTGTCGTTACAATCGAAAGCTGGCCGCCGAGGCCCTCGGAATCAGCCTGCCCACACTCTGGCGAAAGCTAACCCACGATACCCAGAAAAATTGATGGTGAAAACCGTCAACGCCAGGCGTTTGATTTTTTCGGTCCGCTTGGTGCAAAGCGCGAGCGAGTTTTTCTGCTCCGGTTCATATCGCACCCTCCCGGCGCAACCCTTCGATGTCGGCCGCCTGCATTTCCAACCAATCCGAGAGAACCGCGGACGTGTCCGCACCCAGTCGAGGCGGGCATATCCGGGCCTGAAGGGGTGTGCGGGAGAATTTATAGGGAAACCCTATCTGCGGGATGCTGCCTTCCGTCGGGTGTTCCATCGAAAACAGCATTTGCCGGGCGGCCACGTGGGGGTCTTGAAACACTTCCTCCATATTGAGGATCGGGCCGCAGGGAATACCCGCGGCCTCGAACAGGCTCAGCCACTCCGTGCTGTCTTTTTCCAGCATTCTGGCCTCGAGAATCGGCATGATGATGTCGCGGTTTCTGACCCGGTCGGCGTTCGTTCGGAACCTCGGATCGGCAATGAGATGCTCCAGGTCCAGCACGCGGCAGAAGTCCGGGTACATGGTGTCGCTGGTGGCGGCGACCTGCACATAACGACCGTCGCGCGTCTGGAAGGCCCTGGCCGGGACGCGATGAATGTGGTCCATTCCCCAGCGCTCGGGCGGCTTTCCGGTCGCAAAATAATCCATGGCCATGATGGTGAGAAGGCTCAGCGTGCTGTCGAACAGAGCGACGTCGATAAACTGCCCTTCACCGGTCTGCATCCTGTGAACGTAGGCCGCCATGATCGCGTTCACCGATTGAATGGCAGCGACCAGGTCTGTGATCGGTATCCCCACCTTAACCGGCGAGCGGGTACGCTCCCCGGTGATGGACATGAGGCCGGTCATCCCTTGAATAATGGGGTCGTAAGCCTTCTTGTCCCGATAGGGGCCGGTTTGGCCAAATCCGGAGACCGCGCAATAAATGACGGCCGGGTTTTTTGCCGCGATGGTGTCATAATCGATTCCCAGCTTTTTGGCGACCCCCGGAGTAAAGTTTTCAATTACCACATCGGCCTTTTCAGCTAGTTGGACCGCGATTTCGCGCGCGCGCGGGTGTTTTAGGTTGAGAGTGATGGACTGCTTGTTGCGGTTGAGAGCCATATAGTATCCGCTTTCGCCGCGGGCTAGCTTTGGCGGCCACGTCCTGCTCTCATCCCCTTGAGGCGGCTCGACCTTGATCACCTCAGCCCCCATATCTCCGAGGATCATGGTAGCAAAGGGCCCCGCAAGGACACGGGTGAAATCAAGTACTTTCATGCCTTGTAACGGAAGCTTCTGATTCATCGCGATCCCTTTCATCGGGCCATCTAATTCCGGTAGTTGAACTTTTTGCTGAAAATGGACCGTGCCACCATATTGATCTGCGCCTGCGTTGTCCCGCCGCCGATCTGGAACATGCGCACGTCGCGGAACATGCGCTCCAGCGGCAGCGATTGCGAATAGCCATAGGCGCCGAACATCTGGAGGCTTTCGCTGACCACTTCCAGTGCCACATGCCCGGTGTAGGCCTTGGCCATTGAGGCTTCATCCATTTGCGGCAGCTTGACATTGTTCGGTAGGTCCCGGGCATTGCATGCTGCGCGGTAGATGAGCAGGCGGGCAGCGTTCAGCTTGATTTCAGCATCCGCCATCATCCACTGGAGGCCCTGGAATTCGGATAGCGTTTTGCCGAATGCCTTCCGGCGTTTCATCCAATCGATGGCGAGCTCATGCGCACCCTGGGCGATTCCCATTGCAACGGCGCTGGCCCCCACCCTCTGACCGTTGTATCCGTACATGAGTTTCTTGAAGCCCTCGTTTCCCTCGCCCTTAACGACCACGTTTTCCGGAGAGACCGTGCAATTTTTAAAGATGAGCTCTGCCTCCGGTATGCCTCTCAGCCCCATCGCCTTTTCAACGGTTCCGAAGCTGAACCCGGGTGTTCCTTTGTCCACAAGAATCCCGCCGATTCCGAGGTCTTTGCCGTCCTCGACAAATCGTACAAAAATCAGATTGGTTACAGAAATGCCCCCTCCGGTAATCCAATGCTTCGTCCCGTTGACCACATAGTTTTCACCCTTCTTTTCAGCAGTGGCCTGAAGGTCTGTCAAGGCGGTTCCGGCTTCCGGTTCGGTCATGCCGATAGCCGGTTTATCCCCTTCGTGGATGATGCGATGCGCCACCAGCTTCCGTTGAGCTTCCGTACCATATGCCATTACGCATCCAAGTGCCCCCATGTTGGTTTCAACCAGTATGCGGGCGGTCACGCCGCAATACTTGGCTGCCGTTTCAATGGCCAATATGGCATCGATGAGGGGGCGCCCCTGGCCGCCATATGCCTCGGGAATCGTCATCCCGAGAAAACCGAGTTCTCGGAGCATGTGGAGGTTTTCCCAGGGGTATTCATGATTTTCGTCCCATCGCGCCGCTTTCGGCGCAAATTCTTTGCGACCGAGTTCGTCTAACGCCGCAATCATCCGTGTCTGTTCACTGTTGAGTTTGAAATCCATTTTCATCCATCCTTTCTATTGTCGATTGGCTGACCAAATCGTACGGCTAGGCAAAAGCCGCTGAGAATAGGAATCTAAGCAATATGGGTGCCAGTACGGCATAACCATTTAAAACCATGTTTTTATACATTTTTTATTTTAGATTAAATTTGAACATGAGTTCTAAATTTCATTTATGAAATATAAAATTTCAATTATATATTGTTGTGAAACTATGCAGATTCCTATGCAGGGACTGCTTGGAGGTTCTGGAAACCTGCAGAAACATAAAGGATGACCAGTCCTCTACCGCAAACCCGATATCGTGCTGCCTGATGGCGGCAATTTTGCTTTCAAGGATCTACGGTACTGAGGGACTCAAAAAGCCGATTGCTCATATTGTAGTAGGCTATGATCTGCACAAGGCTCAAAATGTCTTTATCGCCTAATCCCACCTCTCTCAGTGCCTGAACATCCGCAGGGCTGCAAGCATTGGGAGAACGGGTTACTTTGACCGCGAAGTCGGCGATTCTCCGTTCCCGTGGATTCAAGTCCGCCTTGGTAAAGTCGTTTTTTACCTGTTCTGCCAATTGCTGATTCCGGGCCGCTCGACCGAGGGCCGCCAGATGGCTGGCTGTTCAGTGTCCTCACCCGTTATAAGAAGATACGATGAGCGCTGCTATCTCTTGTTCACGGGCCGTTAGCCCTTTTGCATCGCGGTGAATAGCGCGATTGAGGTCGTGAATAAGGCCGGCCACCCTGGGGGTCAGACTGGTCAGGCGCACGGTGTCGGGAGGGCGGCACGTCGCGCGGTCTTGCGTGCTCTTGTAGAGCTGCTGCACCGTGGCATTGGTTGTGTCGTCTGGTTCGATTTCAATCCATGTTGTCCACGTCAAGGGTGTTTTCTCCTTTCGTGCGAGCTGGTTGCCATTCAGCAATATCATCCGAGGGGCATTGTTGACTATTGCGATTTTTCGGGTCGATCCGGCCGGGCCCTTTTCCCGGACTCAAGGAAGAAGCGGGGGGTGATACCGTTCGTCAACGCCGTGCCGACCAGGACGATCAGGGCGCCGATGATCGTGCTCCAATCGATCTGCTCATCGAGAAAAAGAACTCCCCACAAGATTCCGAACACCGGAATCAGAAACGTGACCGACAGGGCCGAGATCGGCCCCATGTCCTGGATCAGTCGGAAATAGATCAGGTAGGCAACTCCCGTGCACAGCACCCCCAGTGCCGCCACTGCAGTCCAGACCCCAGGGCTCGGCTCCGCCGCGGTCGGGCAGAACGGCAATGTCAGCGCCATCAGAACGGTCGCCGCCCACATGCTTCCGTGCGCGTTGCTGAACGGCTCAACCGGCTTGGGGGAGGCTTTGATATAGGTGCCGGAAATACCGTAGCAAATGGTCGACAACAACGCTGCGGCGACCGCCATTCCCCATTCGTCCGTCCGGGTGGCGATGCCATTCTGCACCAATATAATGACTCCGATGACCCCCATGGCCAAACCGGCCGCAGTTAGTCGTGTGACCCGGTTGCGAAGCCACACTGCGGAAATGATGGCGCCGAATATCGGGGATGACGAGTTCAGAACGGAGAGCAGCGCTGCCGTCAGGGTCTTTGCCGCAAATGCGATCAGAAAGAAGGGCAGCGCCGAGTTGAAACACCCCAGTATCAGGTAATGCCTCCAGTATTTTCGAAGTTGGAGAGGCTTGTGAAACCACCCGGCGCAGATCAACAGAAACAGCGCCGCGATGCCCACGCGAAACTGAATCAACCAGGCCGGCCCCAGCACGGGGGCCCCGATCCGCATGAACAGGAAAGAGCCGCCCCAGATCGCGGCCAGGATGAGAAGACGCACTGCGCTTCCAGCAGTCATGGTTATTTCCCAAGAGGTCGGTTTGTCACGATACAAGAAGTGGTTTCACAACCCTGGATCACCTTCTAACCCAGGCCGAGTGCGGGCGCCACCCGATTCTTGCGGCAGGGTGAAATAACGGGTGCGCTATCTCAGGTGCAGCAGGGTGACTTCGGGCGGGGCGTTCAGCCGCACCGGCGTGAAAGTGGTGCCGATGCCGCGGCTGACGTACAGGTGCGAAGCGTCGATCCGGTAGAGCCCCTCCGGGTAGGGGGTGCGTAGGTGGGCCAGGCTGATGTCGCCGCCCGGCAGGCTCAGCTTGATTTGCCCCCCGTGGTAGTGGCCGGACAGGGTCAGCGCGATCCCTGCGGCAGCGGCCCGGGGGAAGATCTCGGGGCGATGCGACAGGAGGATCGTCGAGATGCCGGGCGCGATCCCCCGCAGGGCGGCCGGCAGGTCCGGGTTGCCGCTCCGCAGGTCATCGATTCCGGCGACGGCGAAGGGGCCCTCCGGGGTCTGGATCACCTGGTGGCTGTTCTGCAGCAGCGGGATGCCATGGCGGTCGAAGATGGCCTGAAGCTCGTCGAGTTGCCCATACCAGTGCTCGTGATTGCCCAGTGTCGCAAAGCGGCCGTAGCGGGCGCTGACCCGGGCCATCTCCTCCAGGCAGGGCGGCAGGAACCGGATCGAATTGGAGATGTAATCGCCGGTGAGGACGAACAGATCCGGCTGCAGCGCGTTGACCTGTTCCGCATAGCGGCGCATCTCTTCCCGGGACATGTAAATGCCGCAATGGATGTCGGTGAGTTGGACGACCCGCACCCGGCGGCCAAAGGGCAGATTGAGCTCCTGGACCTCATAGGATTTGCCGGCATAGGCGGCGCCGTAGCCGGAAAGCAAGAAAGGCGCTGCGGCAAGCCCGCCGACCCCGGCCCGGAGAAAACGGCGGCGGCCGGGGTCCATGGGAGCGGGGGCCGTTCTGCCGGCAAGGCCGCTGATGAGCCGGACAACCATCCGCCCCAGCCCGCCGGCAACCTGCATAACAAAAAGCAACACGGCGGAGAAGATCGATCCCAGGCCCCAGACGGCCGCCGGGTATATAAGGCCGATGTTGGCGGCGGCCGGCAGGTCCGGCCAGGGGAGGGGTTTGAACAGGATGCCGGTGTTGACGACAAAGAGCAGGCCGATCGCCGCACCCACCAGGCGGGTGGCTCGCGCCTTGAAACGCTCGGAGCGCTGCGAGGACCGGATAACCCGGCGCACGCGGAAAAAAAGGTATAGCTGGGCGAGCACCGCGAGGGCGAGAATGGTCAACCGAAACGTGGGTATGGTCATTCCGAACAGCATTTTGAAATTCTTTCCACTGATGAAACGCAGCTATGGGGTCTCACATATTTGCTGCTCAAAATGGGCACGCAAAGGTGAAATTCAAGGCGCGGGGCGATTTTTCGAATTACGAGAACGTTCAGGCTCACGATTTCCCCGGCTGCTTCGTAAACGTTAAAAAGTTGCGACGGGCTGCTCCGCAGGCAAAAGAGATGCGGCGCCTTTTTTATAATTGACAAAAAGAGAGCCGTCCATCTATGAATAGTTATTGCTTTTGTGTGAGAGATCGCCGATCCGCTTGAGCGTTCCGCTGAATCGTACTATAGTTGGACGCATCACACCCCGCAGGCTGCCGTCGTGCCGGCGCGGACGCCCTCCGCATCTTTCCGCCGGCCCATGCAGCCCAACCGCAAAGGAGCAAGCATGCAGAATCGTTTCAGCTGGAGGCCTTACATTGCCGGGGCGCTGGTTGGCGTGCTGGCCACGGTGTCCGTTTTCGCCAGCACGAAGGTCCTGGGCAAGGCGCAGTACCTGGGTGCGTCCACGACGTTCGTGCGCGCGGCCGGGTTCATCGAGGAGCGCCTCGCCCCGGAGCATGTCAAGAACAACGCCTACTTCGCCAAGGAGAAGGTCAAGATCGACTGGCAGTTCATGCTGGTCGTCGGGGTCTTCATCGGGGCGCTGGCCGCGGCGCTGGCGGACGGAAGCTTCAAGGTGGAGACCGTTCCGCCGGTCTGGCGCGAGCGTTTCGGAAACAGCGCGAAGGTCCGTGCAGTAGGCGCCTTCCTGGGGGGTGCGGTGGCCATGTTCGGTGCCCGCATGGCGGATGGGTGCCCGAGCGGGCACGGGCTGAGCGGGTTGATGCAGCTGTCGGTCAGCGGGTTCGTTGCGCTCGCCTGCTTCTTCGGTGCGGGCGTGCTGGTGGCTGCCCTGGTCTACCGGGGCGCGGGAGGTGTGCGATGAGCGAGCAATGGCTGGGCCTGATCACGGGGGTGGCCTTCGGTGCTTTGCTCCAGCAGGGCCGCGTGCTGCGTTTTGAAAAACAGGTCGGCGCCATGCTGCTGAAGGACATGACCATCATGAAGTTCATGCTCTCCGCCATCATAGTGGGCATGGTCGGCATCAACCTGCTGGCCGGGTTCGGGCTCGTCAAGCTCAGCCCCAAGGCTACCGTGCTCGGCGCGAACATCGTGGGCGGCATTCTGTTCGGCGGCGGCTGGGCCATCATGGGGTTTTGCCCCGGCACCTCCGTCGGTGCGGTGGCCGAGGGCCGCGTGCACGCGGTCTTTGCCATCCTCGGCATGCTGGCCGGCGCGGCGCTTTTCGCCGAGGCCTACCCGTATCTGGAGAAGGGTTTTCTGCAAATGGGCAGTCTCGGCCCGATCACGCTTCCCGGCGTTTTGGGCGTGGGCCCCTGGCCGGTCATCGCAGTCCTGGCGGTGGTCTATATCCTGGCCTTTGTCTTTTTTGAAAAGAAGGGGCTATAGCCGGAAACAGTTGAGGGGAGATTGGGAAATGAAAATCGTCGGCCGAAACAAATTCGAACTGGATACGCCCTGCCTGGTGCTGGACCTGGATCTGCTGGACGAGAACCTTCAGAAGATGCAGGCCACGGTCGCCGCCGCCGGCAAGGCGCTGCGGCCGCACGCCAAGACCCACAAGTGCTCGCTTTTGGCCAAGATGCAGCTGGCCGCCGGCGCGGTCGGAATCTGCGCGGCCAAGGTCTCGGAGGCCGAGGCCCTGGTGCAGGCCGGGATTCCCAACGTGCTGATCACCGGACCGGTTGCGACGGCTGAAAAAATCGCCCGGCTGATGTCGCTGCTGCGCACCGCACCCTTCCTGATGACCGTTGTCGACCACCCCGCGAGCATCGAACTGCTCGAGCAGCAGCTGGCCGGCGCCGGGTTGACCCTGGATGTGCTGGTGGATCTGGACATCGGCCACGGTCGCACCGGGGTGGTCCCGGGCAAGGCCATGGAACTGGCCGAGCGGGTTCTGGCGAGCGACCGCCTGCGGCTGAGAGGCATCCAGGCCTACGCCGGTAACGTGCAGCACATCCCCCGCTACAGCGTTCGCCGGGCGGCCTCGCTCAAGGGGCTGAAGCAGGCCGCGGCGGTCTTTCGCCAACTGCAGCCACGGGCGGAATCCTGCACCATCTTCAGCGCCTCCGGCACGGGCACCGCCAGGATCGATCTCGCGATCCCGGAGTTGACGGAATTGCAGGCCGGCTCGTACGCCCTGATGGATGCCGAATACCTGGCGATCGAATGCGCGGACGGCTCCGAATGTGCCGATTACCAGCCGGCGCTGACCATGCTCACCACGGTGGTCAGTGTGGGCCACGGCCGGCAGGTGACGGTCGATGCCGGGCTGAAAGCGCTTTACAAGGACGGCGGGCACCCGCGGGTCCTGAACCCGGAGTTCCCAAACCTTCAGTACGACTGGTTCGGCGATGAATACGGGAAGCTCAGCGCCCGCAGCCGGGGAACCCCTCTGCCCGAACTCGGGACGGTCCTGGAGCTGATTGTCTCGCACTGCGACCCCACCATCAACCAGTTCGACCGCTTTTTCGTGACACGGGGCAGCAAGGTGGTGGATGTCTGGACGATCGATCTGCGCGGCAGGAGCCAGTGAGACGCAGCGCGCCTGGGACGACACAACCCCGGCTCACGGCCTGAAGCACAGTTTTTTCAACACCCTGATCGATAGTTGTCGAAGTGATCGAACCCTGAGCGGAAGGAGTGTGCGAGAATGAAGTACGTCAACCTGGGGACCACCGGGCTCAAGGTCTCGGAGCTTTGCCTGGGGACCATGACTTTCGGGAAAGAAGCCGACCGCAAGGCGAGCGAGGCCATCTACCGTCGCTGCCGCGAGGCCGGCATCAATTTTTTCGACTGCGCCAACGTTTACTCCAGCGGAGAGGCGGAGCGCATCCTGGGCGAGATCATCCCCGAGGAGCGCGAGCAGCTGATCGTCACCACCAAGGTCGGCGGGTCGATGGGAGCGGGGCCCAACCAGGAAGGGCTGTCCCGGCGGCATCTCATCCAGCAGTGTGAGCAGAGCCTGCGGCGGCTCAACACGGGCTGGATCGACGTGTACTTCGCCCACCGGTTCGACACGCTTGTCCCCATCGAGGAAACGCTGCGCGCCTTCGACACGCTGATCCAGCAGGGCAAGGTGCGGTATCTGGGCGTCAGCAACTGGGCGGCGTGGCAGATCGCCAAGGCCCTCGGCACCAGCGCCCTGTGCGGCCTGAGCGCCATCCGGGTCATGCAGCCCATGTACAACCTGGTGAAGCGGCAGGCCGAGGTCGAGCTGCTTCCCCTGGCGCTCGATGCGGGCATGGGCGTGATGGCCTACAACCCGCTGGGCGGGGGCTTGCTGACCGGGAAATACGGCCGCACGCCGGCCGACGGCGCTGGCAGGCTTTCCGAGAACGCCACGTACACCCGGCGCTACGCAGCAGACTGGATGTACGAGGCGGCTCAGCGGCTGAAAGTCGTCGCGGACGAGGTCGGGATCTCGCCGGTGAGCCTGGCCGTCGCCTGGGCGGCGCACCACCCGGCGGTGAGCTGCCCCATCATCGGCGCCCGCAGTGTTGCCCAGATCGAGCCGGCGCTGATCGCCCCCGAAATCCCAATGACCGACGAGCTTTACGCGCGCCTGTCGTCGCTCGCGCCTGCGCCGCCGCCGGCTACCGATCGCACGGAGGACAGAAAATAGGTGTTTGGGGATTCCGGATCACGGCCGTGAATCGCGGCTTTTCAACTCTCTGTCAAAATCCGTTCACCACGTTCCGTGGTTTTCCCTCCAGAAAGGCCCTCACGTTTTCAGCCGTGGTGTGCATCAGCCGCTGCCGGGCCTCGCGGGTGGCCCAGGCGATGTGGGGGGTGATCACGATACGGCGGGCGGACAAGAGCGGGTTGTCCGCCCGGACCGGTTCCGCCGAGACCACGTCCACGACCGCCGCCGCGATGCGCCCGGCGTTGAGTGCCCCGGCCAGGTCGCGCTCGTTCACGAGCGGGCCGCGGGAGGCGTTGATCAGCACGGCTGCCGGCTTCATGCGGTTCAAGAGATTCGTGTCGACGAACGCGTGGTTTTCGGCCGTGAGCGGGCAGTGCAGGCTGACCACGTCGCTTGCGGCGAAGAGATGCTCGATTGCAGCCCAGGCAAACGGCGCATAGCCCGGTTCCGCTCCTTTGAATGCGTCATGCGCCATTACGTGCATGCCGAAGGCGTTGGCCAACTCCCCGACCCGGCGGCCGATGCGGCCGAAGCCCACGATCCCGATGGTTTTGCCGCGCAGCTCGGTCAGCGGCGTCTTCCAGAACGACCAATCCGGCTGCGCGCCCCACTCCCCGGCCTTCACGGCGTCGGCGTGGACGGCAATGTTGTGCCAGACGTGCAGGAGGGCCGAAAACACATACTGGGCGACGGAGTCCGTTCCGTAGACCGGCACGTTCGACACCGGGATCCCGCGGCGGCCGGCCGCCGCGATGTCGACACAGTCGTATCCCGTCGCGGACACGCTGATGAACCGCAGTTGGGCAAGCTCCGCCAGATCCTCCTCGCAGACGCGGGTCTTGTTGACGATGAGGATCTCCGCCTCGCGGCAGCGCGCCGTCAACTCCGCCGGTTCGGTGCGCTCGTAAACGGCGAGGGTTCCCAGGGCTCCGATCTCGTCCCAGGGATTGTCGCCCGGGTTGAGGGTGTAACCGTCGGTCACAACGATGCGAGTGGGGGCCATGGCTATCCTAAATCCGGCTCGATCTGCAGCGTGTCGTTGACGCGGTTGACCATGTTGGCCAGCGCGACCACCATCACCAGCTCGACGATTTCATCGTCCGAGTAGTATTGGCCCAGCCAGTTGAGCACGGAGGCGTCGATGGCGGAGGCCCCGCGGGTCACCAGGTCGGCAAAGCGCACGGTGGCCCGCTCCTTGTCGTCGTAAGCCTCGCTGTGCTGGTAGAACCGGAGGTCTTCGATCTGCCGGTCGGTCACGCCGGCCTGCTTCGCCGAAGCAGTGTGGGCGCGCAGTCAGTACTGGCAGGCATTGATGCTGGCGGTCTTCAGATAGGCCAACTCCTTCAATTTGTGCGGGAGCCGGCCTTTCAGCATGACCGCGTTGTAAAAGGGCACGAAGCGTTTCAGTGCCGCCGGAAAACGGGCCATGACGCCGAAGACATTGGGTATCTTGCCGATGGTATCCTGCATGCCTTCGAAAAGTTCGCGGATGCTGGATTCCGCCTGATCCTTCGCGAGCGGTTTCGGTACTCCCATATGGCCTTCCTTTCGATTCCGTTATTGGATTTGTCCGGAGACGAACATCACGATACCCGGCTGAATGAAAAACGGTTTATGCGATGAAGGGGATTTACTTTGTCAGGTGAAATGTAATACGGTTCCTCCACCAAGGCAATAGCACCAAAGCCGGCGCAGCGGGCATACCGCTACAAGAGCCGCACAACGCCGTGTCACGGCGCGAGGCGCTGTTTTTTCAACACCCTGTCAGGGTTGTTTCCACGGCAAGATGGCGCTTGTCCGTTTATTCGCCTAAATGAGGGAGGATGCGATATGGCGTTGCAGTTTCAAAACCGTCACTTTTTAAAGCTCCTGGATTTTACACCGGAAGAGATCTCTTATCTGCTGCAGCTGGCGGCGGAATTAAAGAGAGCCAAATACGCCGGGGCCGAGCCGCAGCGGCTCACCGGCAAGAACATTGCGCTCATCTTCGAGAAGACCTCCACCCGCACGCGCTGCGCCTTTGAGGTCGCGGCTTACGACCAGGGCGCCCGCGTGACCTACCTGGACCCCACCGGCTCCCAGCTCGGGAAGAAGGAGTCCATCCGGGACACGGCCCGGGTGCTGGGACGCATGTACCACGGCATCGAGTACCGCGGCTTTGAGCAGGCAAGAATAGAGGAACTGGCAACGTACGCCGGGGTGCCTGTGTGGAACGGGCTGACCAACGAGTTCCACCCGACCCAGGCACTGGCGGATCTGCTCACCATGCTGGAACACAGCGCCAAGCCCCTGAAGCAGGTGGCCTTCGCCTTCCTGGGCGACGGGCGCAACAACGTGGCCAACTCGCTTCTGATCGCCGCCGCCAAGACGGGCATGGATTACCGTGCAGTCGCGCCCAAAGCGCTTCATCCCACTGCTGAGCTGGTGGCCCGGGCCCGCGAGATCGCCAAGGGGACCGGGGCGCGGATCACGATCACCGATGACCTGTCTAGCGGGTGTGCCGGCTGTGATTTCCTGTACACCGATATCTGGGTGTCCATGGGGGAGCCCGAAGAGGTTTGGGAGGAGCGCATCCGGCTGCTCAAGCCCTACCAGGTGAACCGGGCGGCCATGGAGAAAACCGGAAACCCCAACGTCAAATTCCTGCACTGCCTGCCGGCCTTTCACGACCGGCAGACGGAGATCGGTGAAGCCATATTTAAAAAGTTCGGCCTCGCGTCCATGGAGGTGACGGACGATGTCTTCGAGTCGCCGGCCGCGATCGTCTTCGACCAGGCCGAGAACCGTCTGCACACGATCAAGGCGGTGATGGTGGCAACTATCGGCGCTTAGCGCGCCGATAAAGCGCTGCGCGCGATGCGAGATTCTGGATGCCCGATACGCGATAAGAGATTAAGGCCGCAGCGGCTCTTCGCTGGCAATCCTATTCATCCAGCATCGCGTATCGAGCATCCGTTATCTATCAGCCATGTCGATAAAACCACTCATGTTGATCGCCTTGGGCGGCAACGCCCTGATTCAGAAAGGCCAGAAGGGCACGGTCGAGGAGCAGTTCGCGAACCTGAAGGTGCCCATGCGTCAGATTGCCTGCCTGTCGCGTGATTACCGCATCGTGATCACCCACGGCAACGGCCCTCAGGCGGGCAACCTGCTCCTGCAGCAGGAGAGCTGCCGCGAGGTGCCCGACATGCCGCTCGAGATCATCGTCGCCATGACCCAGGGTCAGATCGGCTACATGATCGAATCCAGCCTCGACCGGGCGCTGATGGAGATGGGTGTCACCACGGAGCAACTGTTCATCTCGCTGATCTCCTATGTCGTGGTTGACGAGAAAGACCCGGCGTTTCAGAACCCCACCAAGCCCATCGGTCCCGCCTACACCGAGGAGCAGGCCGGACGTTTGCCCTACACCATGGTCAAGACGGACAAAGGCTTCCGGCGCGTCGTGGCGAGCCCCACACCGCTCGCAATTGTCGAGCATCGCGAGATCAAGAAGTTGATCGAGATGGAGTTCATCGTCATCTGCTGCGGCGGCGGGGGCATCCCGGTGGTCCGCAAAGAGCGCAAATTCAGAGGGGTGGATGCCGTCATCGACAAGGACCTCGCCAGCGCGGTGCTCGCAAGCGAAATCAAGGCGGATCTCTTCCTCATCGCCTCGGATGTGTCCGGGGCATCCGTCCACCGGGGCAAGCCGGAGCAGCGGGTATTGAGGAAAGTTCCCGCGGCCGAGATGGAGCGCTACTCGGCCGAGGGCCATTTCCCGGCCGGCTCCATGGGCCCCAAGGTGGAAGCCATCACCCGGTTTGTGAAAGCCTCCGGGGGCCGCGGCATCATCTGTCACCTGGAGGAGATCGCGCAAGCCGTCGCCGGCGAGGCAGGGACGGAAGTTTACGGGCCAACCGAAAGGGAGAACGCGTGAAGCGCAAAAATGTAGTCATTATCGGTGCTGCCGGACGCGATTTTCACAACTTCAACACGGTCTATCGCGACGACGACAGTCAACGGGTGGTCGCCTTCACTGCGGCCCAGATCCCCGACATCGCCGGGCGCAACTATCCGGCGGCCTTGGCGGGAAAGCTCTACCCCAAGGGGATCCCCATCCACCCCGAGGCCGACTTGCCCAAGCTGATCCGTGCCTTCGACGTGAGCGATTGCGTGTTCTCCTACAGCGACGTCTCCTACCAGCACGTCATGAACGTCGCTGCCGTCGTGCAGGCGGCGGGTGCCAACTTCGTGCTGCCGGGGCCGAAGGCCACCATGCTGAAGAGTGCCAGGCCCGTGATCTCGGTGGGTGCGGTGCGCACCGGGTGCGGCAAAAGCCAGACCGCGCGGCGCATCATCGAAATCCTCATGGCCAAAGGGTTGAAGGTGGTGGCCGTGCGCCATCCCATGCCCTACGGCGACCTTGCCGCCCAGAAGGTGCAGCGGTTTTCCAGGATCAGCGATCTGGCGAAACGCAAGTGCACGGTCGAGGAGATGGAGGAGTACGAGCCTCATGTCGTGCGCGGCAACGTTATTTATGCCGGGGTGGACTACGAGGCCATCCTGCGTGCGGCCGAGAACGACCCCAAGGGGTGCGACGTGATTCTCTGGGACGGCGGCAACAACGACTTTCCCTTTTACAAGCCCGACCTGCACGTGACCGTGGTGGACCCCCACCGGCCGGGGCACGAGATGTGCTACTACCCGGGCAACGTCACCCTGAGGCTGGCCGACGTGGTGGTGATCAACAAGATCGACAGCGCCGATTCCGCCGGCATCGATGCCGTGCGCCGGAACATCGCAGCGGTCAACCCGAAGGCGGTCGTCATCGACGCCGCCTCGGTGCTCGAAATGGACAACCCGGCCGTGGTCCGGGGCAGGCGGGTTCTGGCCGTGGAAGACGGGCCGACGCTGACCCACGGCGGGATGAAAATCGGGGCGGCGGTAGTGGCGGCGCGCAAGTTCGGGGCGGCGGAGCTTGTCGACCCCCGGCCGTATCTGGTGGGACGGATCAAGGAGACGTTCCGGATGTACCCGGGCATCGGCGCGGTGCTGCCCGCCATGGGCTACGGAACCCGGCAGCTCAAGGACCTGGAAGCCACCATCAACCGCACCGAATGTGATGCGGTGGTGATCGGCACCCCCATCGACCTGAAGCGCATCGTTACGATCAAGAAACCGAGCACGCGCGTTTATTACAACCTGCAGGAGATCGGGCAGCCCGATCTGGACCATGTGCTCGCGGAGTTCATCCGCACGCACACACCGGGTCGGAAAAGAAGCCTATAGCGCGCAGCCGGAAAGCTCAGGGCTGAGAAACCGGAGCGCCTCCCGGGAGGCTTCCTTCCGCGTTGAAAGCCAGTTCGTAAGGTTCGGAAAGGATATCGATGCCGGGGTTTGCCCGGGCCCCATCAAGAAGGTTTTCCGAGATCTCCAGCAGGTGGGCCTCGAGGGTGTTCTTGATGCGCCCCAAC
Source organism: Desulfobacterales bacterium (assembly GCA_035467535.1). GTDB lineage: Bacteria > Desulfobacterota > Desulfobacteria > Desulfobacterales > SpSt-501 > SpSt-501. Next base: position 14,482 of record DATITS010000059.1, on the reverse strand, counting down.
CTCACGTTCCGGAAGTCCGCAATATTGCAGGTTTTGATTGCCGCCTGGATGGCCAGTCGGTCGGTTTTTAGCACCATGGGGATTTTGACGCTCGCCAGCACGGTGGAGGTAAGAGCGTTGGGGTAGGTCTCCTCGAAGCTGAATTTCCGGAAGGCCCGCTCGGTGGTGAAGTCGACGATGCCCAGGCCGTTGCCGTTGCCGTGCGAGGCATCGGTGATGTCCAGAACGCAGATGCGCGTGATGAAGGGGCCTTCGGATTTCATGTGCGGCAGGTGGTAACGGCCCACGACGTTGTTGTCAAAGCCGGTCCCCGAGATGTTCTTGCCGATTTCATCGATGATGAGGACATCCAAGCGGTCGAAGAGGATCCTCGGTTCCAGTCGTTTGGCTTCCGCCTGGAGCGCGACTTCCTCCTCCTCGATGCGATGGGCGGGGACGGCCTCGATGCGACAGGTCTCATGGTAAGCGTTCTCGACCAAGGCGATCCCGAAAAGGATTTTCCCGGTCGCAAGTGCCTTACGACCAACCGCCACGATGTTTTCGAGCATACGCTCCATGCCCAGCTGGTGGCTGGCCTCTGCGCCTTTCTGCTTGCCGAGCCCGATGGCGATCATTTTCATCAGGCCGCTCTCGTATTGGCCCCTGAAGGAGACATGGGGTTTGATCCGGTTCACCAGCACGATGCCGTCCGCCGCGGCGGCATACGCGTCAAACCATGCCGTAAGCCCGTTTTCAGCCGTTCCCATGTCGACCACGTCCATGGTGGAACGGATGGGGGCTCCCATGGCCTGCTCCGTGACGCCCGTGCGAGCAAGAAGGTCCTGCTGCCCTTCCGCCGTGGCCCCGCCGTGGCTGCCCATGGCGGGGAAGATGAACGGTTCGGCCCCCTTGGCCTTGAGTTGGCTCACCAAGAGCCTTACGACAAGCGGCTGGTTGGCGATCCCCCGGCTCCCGACGCCGACGGCGATGCGCATACCCGGTCGCACAGCGTCGAGAACGCGCGAGCTGTGCAGCCGGTCTAAAACCGCTGCTTCAACATCCGCTATGAAGGGCCGCTCGAACTTCTGCCGGACCTTCACGACGCGGGGGATGGGAACATCCCCCACCAATCGATCGATGGTATTCGATAAAATTTGCATAGCGTTTTTCATCCCCTGGCCGGCACTGCGGCCTTCGTCTCAAGAAATGCGGATTCAGCAACTAGCGCCCTAGCCACCTCAACGGCCGCGGCTGCGTCGCGGCCGTAACCATCCGCTCCGATATCTCGTGCAAATCGAGCGTTTACCGGGGCTCCACCAACCATGACTTTCACCGAGTTTCTCAAACCAGCCTTATCAAGCGCTTCCAGGACCTTGCCCATCTCCGGCATGGTGGTGGTGAGCAGAGCGGACAACCCCAGGACCTGCGGGCGTTCCTCGGCAATTTTCTTGGCGAAGAGATCGGCGCTAATGTTGATCCCCAAGTCGGTCACGTTGAACCCGACGCCGCGCAGCATGGTCGCAACCATGTTTTTACCGATGTCGTGAAGGTCACCCTTGACCGTGCCGATCAGGATTTTGCCTCCCCTGTTTTTTTCTTTTTCAGTAAGATGCGGTTCCAGAAAGAGCACGGCCGCATTCATAGCCCGAGCGGCTGCCAGCACTTCCGGTATGAAGACAGTGCCGTTTTTGAACGACGCGTTGAGGCTTTCCATAGCAGCGACCATTCCCTGATCGATGATATCCTTGGGGGCGGTTTTCTTTAACAGGAGTTCCTGGACCTCTCCGATGAGATCCTGTTCCCGGCCCTCGAGGACCGCCCGCCGTATTTGTGCAAACCGGGTATCTTGCAAGTCCGATACCGCAGATTCCTTTTCTGCAAGCACCCCGGCGACCGCCGCGGGGTCAACCGGGTTGAATGAACCGGCCTTCAGGGGCAGGCGCCCCCTCTCCCGGGCCATCTCGCCGATACGGACCAGCCGCTCGAAGTCGGCATCCGGCGGCGTGGTGTCCGCTATGCCAAGGATGAACCTGCGCCCATCGCCTATGCCGGAGAAAAGCCCATCCATGAAACTGTTAAATTGCTCATCGGGGGTAAGCTGCGGCAGAAGCAGATTGGAGGGCACTCCGCCGAAAATGGTGATCCGATCGCTCCAGCGCCGATAGTACTCCTGGATGGTGACCTTGGTCATGGGCGCCGGGCAGACCGCCTCGGCAACGTCCATCCCTGAATCATGCAGAAGGTCCATCAGCCCGTTGTTCTCACCGTCGGTATGGCAGAGGACTCGGATGTTTTTAGGACTTAACACCTCTTTGGCTTTCCGGATCCAGGGCAGGAAATGTTTCTCGAACATCGGAGGAAATGTGAGCATATCGTCGAAGTTGGACCCCCATTGGATAACGCGGGCTGGGGATTCTGCGACGATGTGCAATGCCTTTTCATACAAGGGGGACAGTGCCTCGGCGAGGCGGAGCAGTTTAGGCTGGTGGTCGTGGTAATAATTGAAGAATTCGGTCGCACCCAAAAAGTATTTCTGGATATGGTGAACAGGCCCGGCTGCTACGGTGAAGGCGGTAACCGGCAAGCCGTTCTCGCCTACTTGCGTCTCGTGGGTCTTAAACGTCTCGTAATTTGGCACGACGTCTATATTTTCAAACACACTGGCCAGCACATCTATATCATCCGGTGTTTTGACGGCATGCTCTTCAATCCAGGGGACGGAGGTGCCAGAGCGCCGCATTTCCTGGCTGTAAACGGTGCTGGTGTTGATGGATCCCTTGGCGGTGGTGTAGCGGATGCGCGTGCGGTCGCCTTCACGCAGCACATCGATTTTCACTCGCTTGGTGAATATAAAGTGCGCAACGTACTCCTTCAAGAAATGCACCCCTAATGCTCGGTGCAGCATTGCATCCGCGCGGGGTTGGCGCAAGTGATCCGCCACCACCTTGTGCAGCGCCCATCCTTCGGCCAAAACGATCTCGTCCGCCGTGCGGCCGCGGTGTCTCTCAGGCAAGGTTCCGGCAGCAAGGTTTGCGTTGTACCACAGATCGATGCGGGGGGCATACGGAAGCTCATCCGGCAAGTCGCCTTGCACAGCCATAAGCATCCGCTGCTTGTGGGTCAGCGGCATGTAATCTCCTTAGAAAACAATCCGCGCGGATCCCGTGCAGTTCCTCATGGCCTTTTCCGGGGTCCGCGCGAATCAGTTCCATCAATGGCAGCGGAATCGGGTCTTCCGCCTATTCCATCTTGATGTTAAATTCCTTGATCAGCTTCCCGTAGGTGTCGAAGCCGTCTTTGAGGTACTTGCCGAACGCTTGCGGCCCTTGATACATCACCGGCTGGCCGATCTCCGTCATGGCTGCAATGAATTCCTTGTCCTCACAGACCTTTTTAAACCGCTCTGCCAGATACTTCACAACTTCTGGAGGGGTCCCCTTGGGAGCCGCAACCCCCTTGACCGAGCCCACGGTCACCACGTCATAGCCGAGTTCCTTGAAGGTTGGCACATTGGGGAGGGAGGGATCTCTCTCCTCCAGCGCCACCCCAACGGGGACCAGCCGGCCGGCCTTGATGTGGCTCATGATCTCCGAGGGGTGGTTGCCTCCGATATCTGTTTGGCCGCCCAGGATCGTCCTGACGGCGTCAGCTCCACCCTTAAAAGGGATTGTGACGATATTGACGCCACTGGCCTTCGCCAGCGCCTGAAACGTGATATCAACCGACCCCGCTTTAGTGGACACGGCAGCGGTCACTTGGTCCTTTTTCTTGCCCCATGCCAAGAACTCCTTGAGGGTTTTGTAGGGGGCGTCCGAACGAACGACCGCCACGATGGAATGTACGGAAATGCGGCTCACCGGTACCAGATCCCCGAAGGTATCATAGGGCAACTTCTGGAAGTGGGGGGTCACTAAATCGTGGCCCGATCCATACCCGACAAAGAGAGAGTAGCCGTCTGGTGCGGATCGCACCACACCTTCCGTCCCGGTAATCCCTCCGCCGCCCGGTTTATTGACGACCACCAGGGGCTGATCGAAATGTTTGGGTGCAAACTTGGCAACGAGCCGAGCCATTACGTCCGTCGAACCGCCGGCAGAGAAGGGAACGACCAATTCGATGGGTTTGGAGGGGTACTTGTCCGCTGCAAATGCGGCCGGCCCTGCCGCGAGCCCCGCCAGGAAGACCACCAGAATCAACACCGTTAGACGAGATGTCAACTTTATCATTGCTTCCTCCTTTTTTTCTGCGGGACCGTTCCCCCGGGCCTCAGCGCCCGGATGCGGCCCCTGGTTTTTTCCAAGCCAACCGTAAAACGACTTGAGTCAGGATGAAGAGGACCAAGATAGCGATCAACGATCCTGAGATGGGGCGGGAGACAAATATAAGCGGGCTTCCAGCCGACATGAGCAAGGACTGCCTCAATCCGTTTTCCAGGATAGGTCCTAAAACAAAGGCCAGGATCATGGGGCCGGGTTCGAATTCCAGTTTTCGCAGGAAGTAGCCGATCACGCCGAAGACCCCCATGACCCAGATGTCGAAAGCGGAGTTGCGGGAGCTGTAAACCCCTACGCAACAGAACAGCACGATCACCGGGGCCAGGATTGAGTATGGCACCCTCAGGAGTTGTACCCACACACCCACCAGGGGAAGGTTCAAGATCAGCAGCATGGCGTTGCCGATGTACATGGAGGCGATCACCCCCCAGAAAATATCCGGCTTTTCGCTGATGAGGAAAGGCCCCGGCGTAACCCCTTGAATCAACAAGGCCGCAAAAATCATGGCGATTGCTGCATTGCCAGGGATGCCGAGAGTCAACAGCGGGATGAAGGATGCGCTGGCAGCCGCATTGTTCGCGGATTCCGGGCCGGCCACCCCTTGGATTGCCCCTTTCCCGAACTCCTGGGGGTTTTTGGACATTTTTTTCTCTACGGCATAAGAGGCCAGTGAGGAAATGACGGCCCCCCCGCCCGGGAGGATCCCGATGAAGAAGCCGATAAATGAGCCCCGGATTATCGCCCACTTAGAGTCGGCCCAATCCTTCAGACTGGGCCAGAGGTGGGTGATCTTCCGGGTCACCAAGTTTGTCACAAGGACCCGCTCCAGGTTGAAGAGTATTTCGCCAATTCCAAAGAGACCCATCGCCATGGTGACAAAGTCTATCCCCTCCTGAAGCATGTGAATGCCCCAGGTGAATCGGATGGCACCGGATATTGGATCCAGGCCCACCGCGCCCATGAGCAGGCCGGCCACCACCATGATCAAGCCCTTGACCACAGAGTCCCCTCCGATGAGAGTTGCCATAAGCAACCCCAGGAGAGTGAGAGAGAAATACTCCGGCGGACCGAAGCTCAGGGCGAACTCCGCCAAGGGGGGTGCAACGAAGGTGAGGCCGATAACGCCGATGGTTCCCGCGATGAAGGATCCGATGGCTGCTATTCCCAAGGCAGGCCCTGCCCTGCCCTTCTTGGCCATTTGATATCCGTCAATGCAGGTGACCACCGAGGCCGCCTCGCCAGGGATATTGACGAGGATGGAAGTTGTGGAGCCACCGTACATGGCCCCATAAAAGATGCCCGCCATCATGATAATGGAGCTAACGGGCGATCCTATCTTGAAACTCAGCGGCAAGAGGAGGGAAATAGTGGCGGAGGGGCCAAGGCCCGGTAAAATCCCTACCATCGTGCCCAGAAGGGCTCCGATTAGTGCGAAAAACAGGTTGTTCAGCGAGAAGGCAATTCCAAACCCCTCGGCGAGCCCTTGGAAAATGCCAAACAGTTCGCCCATGAATACTCCTTCCTACCGCTTCCAGAAACCGATCGGGACGGGGACACCGAGAAACCACACGAACACCAGATACAGCCCCGCAGTCACGCCCGCGGACACGAAAAGAACCTTCCGCCAGGAAAGCTTTTCCATAAACCGCGTCCATCCTATCATAAAGAGGAACGTGGTAAGCATAAATCCAAGCAAGCCCAGGACAAAGGCGTAAGCGAAAAGGGCCAGGGATCCCTGCAAAGGCCTTACCCAGGTGCGTTCCGGCCAAAAGGCCGAGGCCCGGCCTGTTTCCTTCCTCGCTTCAAACACAAGCGGCAGGCTGAGCAGGCTCAGGATACAAGCCAAGCCGAATGGCAGAAACCCCGCCCCGGGATGGCGAAAGCTTCCCATGGATAGAGTCGTGGCAGCGCTCCAGGCTGTCGCAGCCCCAATGCCAAAAAGGGCGCAACCGGCAATTTTATTCCACTTCGCCATCTTCCGCCTTACCTCCGCAGCGTGCCCCTTAGTCCGATATCCGCACGGGTATTACATTTTGCGCCGATATATTTTTGCCTCTCCTTGTCCTGGACACGATTTAATTTTTATAATGTCAATTGTATTTTAATGTCAAGAATAAATTGACAAGTAAAAATTCTATTGGTATACAAAAATGTCATTATGGACAAGAATACGGTTTATGGAGATATCCGGCGCCAGATCGTCGAGGAGAAGCTCGCGCCCGGGCATTGGTTGATCGAGCGCGAGCTTTGCGAAGCCTACCGCATGAGCCGTACCCCCATCCGGGAGATTCTCTGGAAGCTCACGGCCGACGGTTTCCTGGAACAGGAAGCCAACCGCGGTTTCGTCGTGCGCCGACTCGGCCTTGAACAGATCTTCGAAATCTTTCAGGCGCGGGAGGCTATCGAAGGCATGGCCGCTCGGCTGGCCTGCCGCAGGGGCGGCGAGACGTTCCACTTGAAGCTGCGCGAGATCAAGAAAAAAATCGCCAAGGCCAATATCGAATCCGATCCAATGATGGGTATCGCGCTCGGCCGCGAGCTTCACAGGGCCATTATGGATGCCGCGCACAACAGCATCATGGCCGATATCAACGAGAGGCTCGAAAATCTGACCCTCCTCACGGCCAACATCACCAAGCGGTCGCCGGCCATCGAAAAGGCATCGGCCGACGCCCATCTCAACATCATCAACGCCATGCTTCAGGGGGACGAAGAAAAGGGCGAACAGTTGATGCGCGAGCACTTGCGGGAAACCTGCCGGCATGTCGTGGAGCAGTTTTACCCCGGCATGCTCGCAACATCTTCGAATAATAAGTAGGAAGACCCAATGAAACGTGCCCCGAGGCAAGCTGCGGGGCATTCGATATCAGAATTTCATTTCAAGCAGATTGAGCAAAAAAGGAGAACATATCATGGCTGTTCAAAAACTTCGTGAAGGCAAGCGGGTTGTCGGCACCATGGTGCGCATGATCCAGAATCCCGCCGTGGCCGTGGTGGCGCACAATGCCGGCCTCGATTTCATCATGCTCGACCTGGAGCACGGACCCTACACCATGGAAACGGTGGACGACGTCTTCAAAGTGGGCCGGGCGCTCGGTTTGGGCTGCTTTGTCCGTGTGCCGGAGCTCGCCAAGGGCTACGTCTCGCGCGCGCTCGACTGCGGCGCCACCGGCGTCATGGTGCCCATGCTCGAATCGGTGGAGCAGGCCCAGTTGCTGGTGCGCTGGTCCAAGTACGCGCCGCTCGGCGGACGCGGCTTCGGCGGCGCCGGCGGTCACAGCAACTTCGCCGGGGTCAGCCCCGATGCCACCCCGGCCTTCATGGCCAAGGCCAATGTGGACACGCTTGCCATTGCCCAGATTGAAACCGCCCAGGCCATCGAGAACATCGATGCGATCGCCGCCGTGCCGGGCATCGACGCCCTGCTCATCGGGCCCAACGATCTCGCCATTTCGATGGGCTGCGCCGGCGACCTCTTGGGCGACACCCTGGACAAGGCCATCGGCAAGGTGGCGGCCGCCGCGAAAAAACACGGCAAAATGTTCGGCATGCACTCCCCGGACCCTCTCACCGAGCGCTGGCTGTCCAAGGGGCTCACGCTGGTCATGAGCAATCTGGACACCAACATCCTGGCGGCCGGCCTGAAGGCGATCTGCCAAAAGTACAAGGCCTGATTGAAGATTCCCTGCAGCAAGCTGAAGGCAATCTTCGACCGTGAGGAATGCGCTCTTTTTCAGGGTTCGCTCGCATTCGCGGTTCAGCAAGATCCGCCAATCCGTAACAGCGTCAGAAGGAGGTTCTAAAATGGCTTATAAAGTGTTGATCCCGCAGGACGTGGCCCAGCCGGGCAAGGACTACCTGCGCGAGCGGGGGTACGAGATCAAGATGGGCAGCGGCATCACGGCGGAGGCCATTGCGGCCGACGTGGTCGACTGCGACGCCATCCTGGGCCGCACGGCGCTCTTCCCGGCCAAGGTGTTCGAGGCCGGCAAGAAACTCAAGGTCATTTCGCGCCACGGGGTGGGCTACGACAACATCGATGTGGCCAAGGCGACCGAGCTGGGCATATGGGTGACCTTTGCGCCGGAATCCAACGCCGACACGGTCGCCGAGCACGCCATCGGCTGCATCCTCACCCTGGCGCGCAACTTCATCCAGCTGGACCGGGAGACCCGGGCCGGCAATTTCCCCATCCGCGACAAGCTGTTCGGCTCGGACCTGGCCGGGAAAGTGCTCGGCGTCGTCGGGTTGGGCAAGATCGGCCGCCGGGTGGCGCTGAAGGCCGCGCGCGGTTTCGACATGAAGGTCGTCGGCTACGATCCGTTTCTGAAGCCCGAACAGATGGCCGAATTCGCCGCCCCCGTCGCATCGCTGGAGGCGGTTTTCAGCGCCGCTGATTTCCTGACCCTGCACATCCCGGGCGGCGCCTCCAACAAGGGCGTCGTCGGCGAGAAGCTCTTCGCCCTCATGAAGAAGACGGCCTTTTTCATCAATGCCTCGCGGGGCGACGTGGTGGACGAGGCGGCCCTGATCGAGGCCCTGCGCAACGGGACGATTGCCGGGGCCGCCATCGATGTCTACGAAAAGGAACCCCCTCCGAAGGACAACCCGCTGATGGGCATGCGCAACGTGCTCTTGACGCCTCACAATGCCTCCATGACACGGGAGTGCATGATCCGCATGGCGCTGCACGCGGCCCAGGGAATCGACGAGGTGCTGTCCGGCAAGCGCCCGACCTGGCCGGTGAATGCGCCGAAGCAAGGGAGGTAGAGATGGCTTTCATCCCCAAGGGCATCATCCCGGCGATGGTGACGCCCCTCACCAAGGACGGGAAAGTAAACGAGAAGGCCCTGCGCAGGTTTGCGGACTACCTCATCGAGGGCGGCTCCCACGGGCTTTTCGTGGTCGGTACCACCGGCGAGTTCTACGGGCTTTCGCCCGAGGAGAAAAAGGAGCTCTTCGAAATCACCGTCGATCAGGCCCGTGGCCGGGTGCCGGTGTATGCCGGAACCGGCGCGATCACCACCCGCGAGGCCATCCAGCTGACCCGCTACGCCGAGCAGGCCAGGGTGGACGCGGTCTCGGTGCTGACCCCCATGTTCATCAGCCCGAGCCAGAAGGAGCTGATCGAACACTACACGGCCATCGCCGCCTCGACCGGGCTGCCGGTGCTGCTCTACAACAACCCGCCCAAGACCGGCGTGAACCTGGCCGCGGCCGCGGTGGCGAAGCTTGCCGACGTGCCCAACATCGTCGGCATCAAGGACTCCTCCGGCGACTTCACCCTCACGGGCGAGTACATCCGCCTGACCCGGGGCAGAGACTTCCATGTCCTGCTGGGTCGTGATACCCTCATCCATGCCGGCCTGTGTTACGGCGGCAAGGGGTCCATCGCCGCCTGCGCCAACGTGGCGCCGCGTCTCGTGGCGGACATCTACGACAAGTATGTGGCCGGCGACATCAAGGGGTCGCTCGAAGCCCAGTACACGCTCGCACCCCTGAGGATCGCCTTCAACCTGGGGACCTTTCCCGCGGTGATCAAGGAGAGCCTGGAGCTGCTCGGCATCGACGCCGGCGCCTGCATGGCGCCGGTGGGTCCGATGAGCAGCGCGGAGCGCCAGCAGCTTAAAAAAATTCTGACCGATATGGGGCTTTTGAAATAACCCGTCACATCGGGTAATGAAAAGGAGCAATGAAGATGCCAAAGTTTTGCGCGAACCTGACGATGCTGTTCAATGAAGTGGACTTCCTGGATCGTTTCGAGAAGGCGGCCAAGGCCGGATTCAAGGGCGTCGAGTACCTCTTTCCCTATGCCTGGAAAAAAGAGCAGCTGGTGGAAAAGCTCGGCGCCTTCGGTCTGACCCAGGTGCTGCACAACCTGCCGGCCGGCGACTGGAACAAGGGCGAGCGGGGGATTGCCTGCCTGCCGGGCCGTGAAACCGAGTTCCAGGAGGGGGTGGGCAAGGCCATCGAGTACGCCAAGGCCCTGAAGTGCCCCCAGGTCAACTGTCTGGTCGGACTCACCCCTGCCGGCGTTCCCGCTGACAAGGTGCGCAAGACCCTGGTCGCCAACCTGAAGTTCGCTGCCTCCGCTTTTGAAAAGGAAGGCATCCGCCTGCTTTTGGAAGCCTTGAACGACAAGGACGTCCCGGGATTTTACCTGGTGCACACGGCGGACGTGCTCGCCCTCATCAAAGAGGTCGGCAGCCCCAACGTCTATTTTCAGTACGACGCCTATCACATGCAGATCATGGAGGGGAACCTGACCAAGACCATCCAGGCGAACCTCGACTCGATCGCCCACATCCAGATCGCCGACAACCCCGGAAGGAACGAGCCCGGAACCGGCGAGATCAACTACCCCAACCTCTTCAAGGCCATCGACGCGGCCGGCTACAAGGGGTGGATCGGGTGCGAGTACAAACCCGCCGGGAAGACCGAGGACGGTCTCGGCTGGATTCAGCCCTTCCGCCGATAGACCGGGGGCCCTCCCGGAATAGACAGAAAGAAAACGTTGGGGGGCGCATTCTGCTCGACGCAATGCGCCCCCCAACCCTTCCTGCGCCCCCGCAAAAAGCCTGTATACTTCCCTCTTCAGCGCGCTGGCTGCCGCGCGGCACGCGCTGCTGGACCGGTTGGGGTGGGACGTCGAAGCGCGCGGCCTGTTCGGGGCGCCGCCGATTGCGGTGATCGTCGGTGCGGAAGCGCACGTGAGCGTGCTGAAGGCCTTGAGCCTTTTGGGGCTCGGCCGGGAGCGTGTCGTCCGCGTCCCGGTGGACGGCCAGGGGCGGATGCGGCCGGAAGCCATTCCCACCCTGTCCGCGCCTGCGATCATCTGTATTCAGGCCGGCAACGTGAACACCGGGGCCTTCGACCCGACCGGGGAGATCTGCGCCATTGCCCAGGCATCGGATTCCTGGGTGCATGTCGACGGCGCCTTCGGGCTGTGGGCGGCGGCCTGCCCGGATCTGGCTCCTCTGGCGGCAGGGATCCCATCCGCACACTCGTGGGCGACCGATGCCCACAAATGGCTGAACGTGCCCTACGACAGCGGGATCGTGTTCACAGCCGACCCGCAGCACCTCAAGGCCTCCATGTCCTCTCGCGCGGCCTACCTCATCGCCGGCGATACGCGGGAGCCAAGCCACTACACGCCGGAGCTCTCGCGCCGGGCGCGGGGGGTGGAGGTCTGGGCGGCCCTGCGGTCCCTCGGCTGCTCCGGTCTGGCCGATCTGATCGGGCGCAACTGCCGGTATGCCCGACGTTTCGCCGAAGGGCTCAAGAGTGCCGGTTACGATGTGCTCAACGAGGTGGTACTAAACCAAGTTCTGGTTTCTTTTGGAAGCGCAGAGCGCACCCGCCACGTGGTCGGAAGGGTCCAGGAGGACGGCACCTGCTGGTGCGGCGGCACCGAATGGCAGGGACATGTCGCCATGCGCATCAGCGTCTCCTCGTGGGCGACGACCGAGGCGGATGTCGAGCGCAGCCTGCGGGCCATCATTCGGCTGGCGGCCGGTTAAGTAGAAGACACGATTTGCAATCGCTTCGGAGGTCTTAAATGAAAAAAATCGGGCTGGTCGGCGGCATTGGCCCCGAGTCGACACTGGATTACTACCGGCTGATCATCCGCGCCTTCCAGGAGCGGAAGTCGGCCGACTACCCGGAGATTCTGGTCTACAGCGCCAACATGAGCGAGCTCCTGAAACTGATGGAGGAAAAGCGCTGGGATGCGTTGACGGAATGGCTGCTCCACAAGATCGAGGCGCTGTGGAAGGCCGGGGCTGAATTTGCCGCCATCGGCTCCAACAGCCCCCACGTGGTCTTCGATGCCGTGAAGTCCCGCTCCTCCCTGCCGCTGGTGAGCATCGTCGCAGCGACCTGCGACAGGGCGCAGGCGCTGGGCGTAAAGCGTCTGGGGCTCATGGGCACGGCGTTCACCATGCAGTCGGATTTTTTCCAGAAACTTTTCCTTGCGAAGGGAATGAGCGTGGTCGTGCCGGAGCCGGATGACCAGAAGCTGATCCACCGCAGGCTTTTCACCGAAATCGAGCTTGGGATCATCAAGGAGTCGACCCGGCAGGAGCTCCTGGCCGTGGCCAAACGCATGGTCGATCGCCACGGCATCGAAGCGCTTATCCTGGGCTGCACGGAGCTGCCCCTGATTTTAACGCAAGACGAGTTCGGGATTCCGTTCCTGAACACCACGGCCATCCACGCAGAGGCCATGGTCCTCTGCTCGCTGGGGTTCAGCTCCTATTCCTTGTAAATGACAGCACGCTGCCGCTCCCGATTGACGGTGAGTTGGGTGACGTCCGGCCGGGCGTAATGGCCGGACCGGTCGAAGTTCTGCCGCTCCTCCCGCACCCGTCGGTGTTCGAGGGTTGCGACCACCAATGCTTCCTGGTCGACGACCGGCGGGATCACCCAGGCTCCGTCGGGCCCCGCCAGGCAGGAGCCCCCATTCGCCTTGGCCAAGGCCTTCTCGCGGTTCAGCCAGACCGGTGCGATCTGCGCCAGCCCGACGGTCAGGGAATCGTCGGCAGTTTTTTTCCTTGCGGCCGTCATGTTGTCCCTCTTTCAATAGCTGTCACTGCACGCACGACCCATGGGGACGGCGGGTCATGCATCCGCTTCAAGCCTTTTTCCCATGCTCACGACATCATCGGGTTTGAATCCGATTCTTCGGTAGAACTCGATGACCGTGGTGTTGCCGGTGCGGATCTGGATGTTGATCTTCGGGCAGCCCATCTGCCGCAAGCGGGCTTCGGCTCCCGCTTTTCCCAGCGCTATGCCACTATTTCCTTGACGCGCCCGATCTCGCCGCTTTCCAGGCGTACTTTAATCCCGTGGGGGTGCGTCGGGGATTTCGTCAGAATGTCTTTCACGACCCCCCGGGTGAGTTTTCCGGAGCGCTGGTCTTGCTTCAACACGATCAAGACAGGCTGTCCTGGTTTGATATTTTCGCGGGCAGTGCCGTTCATACGTTCATGTCTCCCTTTTTAAACTCATGTGGCCATTCGTACCATAAACCGGAGAAAAAGATAACCGAATCCCACACCCATGTAGTGCACACCACACCCCGAACGGGCATGAACGCGCCGGCCGGGAAATTGCCCTTGACCGCGCCCTCGTTTTCGGGGAAACTCATCTTCAAAGCCGCACAACGCCGGATCACGGTTTGATACGTCGTTTTTCAACAGCCCTTTCACGAAAGGCCGCGCCAAGGCAGGCGGCTGACGCCCGGGGAGAATTAGGATGACCAAGGAGCCGGAAACCGAAAACCTGGCCGTATTCTGTGATTTTGAAAACATCGCGATCGGGGTGCGGGACGAGCGCCACGCCCAGTTCGATATCCGCAAAGTGCTCGAGCGGCTGCTGCTCAAGGGCAGCATCGTGGTGAAGAAGGCTTATTGCGACTGGGAGCGTTACAAGGATTTCAAGGGGCCCATGCACGAGGCCGCCTTCGAACTGATCGAAATCCCGCACGTGCGTCAGTCGGGGAAGAACTCCGCCGACATCCGCATGGTCGTCGATGCTCTCGACCTCTGCTACACCAAGTCCCACGTGGACACGTTCGTGATCGTCAGCGGCGATTCCGACTTCTCCCCCCTGGTCAGCAAACTGCGCGAGAACAACAAGATCGTGATCGGCGTGGGTGTCAAAAGCTCCAGTTCCGATCTGCTGATCGCCAACTGCGACGAGTTTATCTACTACGACGACCTCGTGCGCAAGAAGCAGCCGCGAAAAAGGGCTCCCCGTAAAACGGCGCGGCCGGCAGCGGCCGGACGCGCCGCCCTCCCCGCGCTCAAGGAAAACAAGGAAGACAAGGAGGCCGAGGACCGCACCCAGGCGGCACTCGACCTGATCATGGAAACACTCGAGGCGCTGGCGGAGGAGCGCGGCTCGGAGGAGAAAGTCTGGGGGTCGATGGTCAAGCAGACCCTCAAGCGCCGCCGGCCCGGATTCACCGAGTCCTACTACGGTTTCCGCTCCTTCAACCGCCTTCTGGAGGAGGCGGCAACGCGCGGCCTCATGGACCTCGAGCGGGACGAGAAGTCCGGCGGCTACATCATCCGCCGCTTCCATCTGGAAGACTGACGTCAACCCCATGGGGGATGGCTCCGCGAAAATGACGCCGCACGATATCCTTCGCAAATACTACGGCTATCGCTCCTTCCGCACCCACCAACTGGACATCATTGAAAGTGTCATCCGCGGGCAGGACGCGT
>DATITS010000058.1:0-19977 GCA_035467535.1 Desulfobacterales bacterium | reverse complement strand
CTGAGCGAGGAACTGGCGGCCCTTCGGCAGATCAAGAACGGCGAGCGCGTGAAGGCTGTCACAGCGCGGGGCCAGGTCGAGTGCACCGCCATCGTGACCAAGCGCTTCAAACCGTTCAAATTGGCGGACATCGTGGTGCACGAGGTCGGTTTCCCCTGGCACTATGGCTGGCGTTGGCCGGAGAGCGGGAAAGAGGAGAGTGCGAACCTGCTGACGCCCTCCACCGGGGACCCCAACACCCGCATTCCCGAATCCAAGGCCTTCATGGTCAACATCGTGAAGATATGATCGAAAGGAGGTGATCTGAGATGACCAAAGCCTTTTTCGTTGACACCACCACCTGTACCGCCTGCCGGGGCTGCCAAGTCGCCTGCAAGCAATGGCACGGGCTGCCCGGCGATAAAACCACCAACCGCGGGTCGTATCAGAACCCCGAAGATCTCAACTTCACGACCTACAAGCTCGTGCGCATGACCGAGGCCGAGATCGACCAGAAGTTGAGGTGGCTCTTCTTCCCGGACCAGTGCCGGCACTGCGTGGAGCCGCCCTGCCTGGAGGCCGCCGGCGAGCCGACCGCCATTTACAAGAACAAGGCCACCGGCGCCGTGCTCTACACCCGTGTCACCAAGGACCTGGATGCCGACAGCATCATTTCGTCCTGCCCCTACAACATCCCGCGCAAGGGGCCGGACGGCAGCCTGTCCAAATGCGACATGTGCATCGACCGGGTGACGAACGGACTGCTGCCGGCCTGCGTCAAGGCCTGCCCCACCGGCACCATGAACTTCGGCGAATACAAGGACATGCGGGAGTATGCCCGGGTGCGCCTGGCCGAAGTCAAGCACAAGTTCCCGAAGGCGACCCTGGTCAACCCCGACAAGGTGCGGGTGATCTACCTCACCGCCTTCGAGCCGACCACCTATTGGGAGTATGCGGTGGCTTCACAGCGCGAGTTTGACATGACGCGCGCGATGGCCATGCAGCGGATGTTCCGGCCGTTCACGGAGCTCTTCGCACGGCTTGGGTAAGCGCCTCGAATTCGCTCAGCGTTGCAAGGGGGAGGGTGCGTGTTCCTCCCCCTTGTTTTTTTGTAACACGGGATGGTGATATGGCCGACATGCAAGAGCTCATAGACATTACGCCTGAAGCGGTGAGCCAGGCAGCAGAGGCAATGATTGCCGCCAAACCCGCTTACCGGGACCTGATCTCGTTTTACGGGCGGATCTTTGCGGCCCAGGAAGACGCACGGCAGCGAATCCGGCTGGAACCGGTTGTAATTCCGGAGGAGCTGCTCACCCTTCGGCGCCGGGAGCAGCTGCCGCTGGTGCCGGTGTCGGGGATGGCTTTTGACCCGGCTGCGGCCGGCGTCCTTCTCGGTGAGATCTGCGGGATCGCCGTCGACTGCAAGACCGGGCTTGCCGGCTCCGCCCGGATCCTGTCCGCAAAGGGTGCGGGGATTACGCCGCTCTTCCGGGATTTTCTCGACGAAGATGAGCCTGCCATGGCGCGGGCCGCCGCGGGGCTCGGCGTGGACCCGCACGCCCTGGCCTTCTTCCTCTACCACAGCCTGCGGCCGGCACTGCGTTGCTGTGCGCGGAAGCTTTCCGGTTTCCTGACGGATGATCCGGTCTGGGAGCAGGGATACTGCCCGATATGCGGCAGCCCCCCCGGCCTCTCCTGCCTGGAGGGCGACGGAGAACGGTCTTTTTTCTGCAGCTTCTGCTGGCACAAGTGGCCCCTGCGGCGCCTCCTGTGCCCCTTCTGCGGCAACCGGGATCCAGAGCGCCTGCTTTTTCTCTACAGCGAGGAAGAGCCGGAGTACCGCGTGGACGCCTGCAAATCCTGCCTGAAATACATCAAGACGTCGGACACCCGGGTTCTCGCGCGCAGCTTCTACCCCCCGCTGGAGCAGATCGCCAGCCTGCACCTCGACATCAAGGCCGCCGAAGCCGGCTACGCAGCCGGGATTCCAATCACCCCGCATTAGTAGGCGTGGGAATAGATGAAGCTCTGCAGCTGGCCCACTTGATCCGCCGTCAGGTTTTCGAAGCTCACCACCCGCTTCCGCATCCGATCGTAGCCGTGTTCGCCGGATGTGGATGTGGCGGCCGGCAGGTCCGAGACCGTCTTCACCGGGACCCTCTCGAGAAATATGCCCTGGATGAAGTCGGGAACGAGAATGTCGAGTTCATCCGTCGCCGTCGCGCATGAGCCGTCGACCTGGCAGTAGATGATTTCAGCGGCTTCTTTGCTGATGCGCAGCAGCTTGCCGGGACGTGAGGGGGCCGGTCGCATCACGGCCAGGGGGTTGCCGGTCACGTTAAGCCGATTATGGCGGCGACGCTCCGGGGTTTTCGAAAGGGCTTTCATTGCACTCTCCTTTTAGGGCCGTTCCATGGCCATTTTTACAGGGGCCTCTTGGTTGAAACGCTGCCGCAGGTACTGGTGGACCGCATGGGGCCGCATGCTGACCTTTTGAGCGAGCATCTCCTGCGCTAAAGCATCGCTGTTTTTGGTCAGAAACACCGTTCGCCGGGCCGCGCTTTCGCCGTAGGCCTGAAGGTTCTTGGAACGGGACGTTGCATACCCCACCTTGCAGCTGTAGTTGTCGATCTCCGCGTTGATGCATTTGAGGTAGTAGTTTTTCTGCTGATCAACAGGCGATTCGTCGCCGCGGGCCGGAAGGGCCCAGATGCCGGCTGTCAGACAAACGATTGCCATGCCGATAACGAGTCTGGTTTTCATTGCTTGCCTCCCTTCGCTTTTGGGTTGATGGGTTTTGGCCGCCCGCCGGCGCCATACGGCCCGGTGGGACTTGCCGCTGGGTTGAGCCCGATTAAAACACAATGGCGAAGGGATACAACCCAATGAAAACCCTAAAAAAGCACTAGAAGTGCTGGAAAAGTAGCTAGTACCTAATTTGCGCGGTTCTAATTTTGGTTTCTGCGGAAGGGCCCGATGGGGTCTGCCGTCCGCATGGGCCGCCGCAAAAGACACCCAGGCTTCGTCAACGCCCCCGGGGTTTCGAGAACCTCCTCACCGGCAGCGTCGGTCGTCTCTGTCGTGGGGCGCTGCCTTCCGGGGCTTTCTGGCACTATCTGAGCGGCCCTGCTGCCGTTGCGACGGCCCATGCGGACGGCAGACCCCATCGGGACTCGATGCGAATCGACAAATTCGCTCAATTTAGGTAGTATAAACCGACCGTGGACGTCAGCCGGACGTGGATCAAGTGCGGGGGTCTGAAAGCAAGTTGTGGGGTTAACCCAGGGAGAGCAGATGGGTCCGCAGTCCGGTTTTTTGGTGGATCAGACCGAATTTGCGGCGCAGGTTGTTCCGGTGGACCTCGATGGCTTTGGGCGTGACGCTGAGCACATCGGCGATTTCCTTGGTGCGCTTGCCCTGCACGATGAAGTTGACCACATCGATTTCGGTCGAGGTCAGGCGCGGGAAGTTCTGCGCCAGATCGTGGGCGAACGGCGCGAAGATGGAATTCAGGCTTTCTTCCAGGAGTCGCAGATTGTCCAAGGCGGCCTTGTCCCGGGTTTTCTCCCTGGCCTTCTGGAGATAGGGCATGGCGAATTTGATGAGGTTGTTTCTGAGGGTTTCCTCATTGGTCATCCGGTGCTCTTCCACTTTTTTCATCAGAACGTTCAGGGCCGTGTTGGCCTCCGCGAGGCTCTGGTTCTTGTGCTTCAACTCGTTTTCCTTGGCCTCGAGCTCGGACTGGTATCTTTTCCGTTCGGTAATGTCGCGCGAGATCCCCATGAACCCTACGGGCTTGCCGTAGATGTCACGCTTGAGGGTCACCGAGACCTCCACGAAACGGCGCGCACCGTCCTTGCGGATGCACTCCCAATCGAAGGCATGCGCCGGGACTCCCGTGAGGTAGACATGGTTGAACACCTTGAACACCTTCCGGTTGTTGAATTCATCGACGATTCGGCGGTTGTTCAAACCGAGCATCTCTTCCCGTGAGTAGCCGGTGATGCGCAAAAGCCCCTCGTTGAAAAAGGTGTAGTTGCCGTCGAGATCGACCTCGTAGTAGCCATCCTGGATGTTTTCGATGATCGTGCGGTAGCGCTCCTCGCTTTCCCTGAGCGCCTGCTCCGCCAATTTGCGCTCGGTGATGTTCCGGGCAATCCCCATAAAGCCGATGGAGTTATTGTCCCCATCTTTTTTGAGCGAAATCGAGGCCTCCACGAAGCGGTGCGCGCCTTCTTTGTGGATGCACTCCCAATCGAAGGCATGCGCCGGCACGCCGGTCAGGTAGACCTGGTTGAACACTTTAAAGACCTTTTTTCGATTGTACTCATCCACGAGGCTGCTGAAGTTCAGGCCGAGCATCTCTTCTCGGGAATAGCCGGTCAGGCGCAGCAGGCCCTCGTTGAAAAAGGTGTAGTTGCCGTCCAGATCGACCTCGTAATAGCCTTCCTGGATGTTCTCCAGGATCATGGTGCATTTTTCCTCGCTGATCTTCAGTACTTTTTCGGTCGAGGGGCCGGTTTGAGGGGAAGGATTTCTTCTTGATGATCGGATCGGGGTCAAGACGGCCTTGGTCATGATGCCCCCCCTCTTCTTTATAGATAACGCGTTGAAGGAGAATTAGCTGTTCCGGCAGTGGCGGAGCGGCAAAAGAATCAGAGGCGAGCGTGTTGTTGACCCGGAGAACCACCTGTGGCCGTAATGTTGCCGGCGCAGCCGCGTGCGGGTGGCGCTTTTGCGCCACCCGCTGACAATCGCAGCAGGGCCGGGGAGGTGTAAGTTCAGCCAGCCCTGTGGGCAAGAGAATAGCGTGAAGTGCACAACGGTCACAACCTGATTTTTCCCTGTCAATTCCCGTAAACTTTATACGGGATCCTGCATCCGGGAGAGATAACTCATCAGGTTGGCCTTCTTGTGAGTCAGGCCCAGCTTTTTGCGGATCCGCCACCGGTGGGTTTCGGCGGTCTTGTATGAAATGTTCAGAGCGGCGGCGATCTGCGTCGTGCTCTTTCCCAATCTGACCAGGTTGGCGATCTCCAATTCCGTCTTCGTCAGATCAATCGGGCCCGACGAGAGTCTTTCAGAAAACGGCGACATGACCTCGCTGAGATTGGATTTCAAGATATCCACCAGAAACCGCTGGCGTTCGCTCAAACGGGTGTCGGCAAGGGAGTCCAGATAGGGCGCCACCAGCCGCCTGAGGTTGATGAGGATTCTCTTCTGGATGATGGTCTTGTCCTGCTCCCGCTTGCGCAGAAGGACCTCAAGGGCCGTGTTCATCTCCTGCAGGCGCCGGGTTTTTTCCCTGAGCTGCTGCTCGCGTCGGCGCAGGGCTTTTTCGGCGGTTTTCATCGTGCTGATGTCGGTGATGACGGCGAAACTTCCCTGGAACCGGCCATTCGCGTCAAACGTCACCCTGGGCGACACTATGGTGGCAATGCTTCTGCCATCCCTGGTGACAAATTGGATCTCATAGGGTGTTTCAATGCCTCTCCGGCGCATGGCCAGTTGTTTTTTGTGAAGACGGCGGTTCCTCCCGTCCATGAAGCTGTCTATTTTTTTCCCCTCCACTTCGTCACGGGCGTAGCCCAGCATCTCGAGGACCTTGCCGTTGACGTAAGTCAAACGGCCCTCCGTATCCACGATTCCGAAGCCTTCATTAAGCGTTTCAACCAGGGATTGGAATTGATTCTCGCTGTGGGCCAGTTCGGCCTGGATATGCTTGCGTCTGTTGATCTCTTGCTGCAGGACGGTTTGTCTTGCCTCGATTTCCAAGGCTGTTTTTTTAACTTTCTTCTCCAGCCCGTCGTGGGCCTTTCTGAGCTCTCCCTCGATCTTCTTGCGGGCGGTCACATCGCGATCGATGCCCCTAAAGCCGCGAAACCCGTCCTTTTCGTCGAAAATCGGCACCCCGCTGGTTTCCAGGACCACCCGGCGGCCGGACTTGTGCAGGTTAATGTTTTCCAAGCCCGAGAACGGCTTCTTGGCTGCCGATATGGCGCCGAAGACACGGTAGATTCTTGCGGCTTCCGCGGACGGCATGAAGTCGAACGGTGTCCGGCCGATGACCTCCTCGGGCGGATAGCCAAGGACATCCGCGACCGACCGGTTGCTGAAGGTGTATCTGCCGTTCGGATCCACCTCCCAAATCCAGTCGCTCGTGACTTCCACAAGGGTTCGATATCGCTGTTCGCTTTGGTGCAAGGCGGCTGCGGCGCGCTTCTGGTCGGGGATGTCGTTGATGTCATTCCCTTGCATGATGCGGCCTTTCAGTTGAGGAGTTCGTTCGTGAATCGTGATCCGGAATTGCTTTTTAGGAGACAGCGTGAAAAAAGAGACGCAGAAGTAGAAAATAAGATGCCTTAGAAACGAGTCGGAAGTCAGATCGAATGATAGTCATTAACACAAAACGAGTCGGGTTTTCAAGCGTTCTGAACGCTGAGAGATCATCCGACCGTAACAAGGAGGAAACATGAGCCCAACCCTCAGCCCGAGTGAACTGAAAAAGCTGCTCGACAGCAAAAGCGTGACCCTGGTAGACGTGCGCCGCAAGGCCGACTACGAGGCCGAACCCAACCTCATCCCCAGCGCGGCATGGCGCGATCCCGAACAGGTGGAAAGCTGGAGCCGGGAGTTGCCCAAAGGCAGGCCCGTGGTCGTCTACTGCGTCAAGGGCGGCTCGGTCAGCCAGTCCATCACCGCGACCCTGACCGGCAAGCAGGTCGACGCCCGCTTCGTCGAGGGCGGCCTCAAGGCGTGGAAGGAGGCCGGCGGGAATCTGGAAAAAACGAAGTGAAACCGTAGAGCAGCTTCCAGCAGGCGGCCTTGAAATTCTTGGTTTTTCTTGACAACCCATACGAGGTAAAATAACGTAAATGGTAACGCCTCAGGTAGATAGACTGAAGGCTTAAACCGATGGCTTTGTAAGGAGACCAAGTTCAAGGCGCGCGCTCTAACGACCACCCGCGCGGCGGGTGGCTTGGATTTTCGGCCAGCAGCCGAAAAGACAAAAGCACGTCCGTGCTTGCAGCGTTACGTTTGCGATAGCAAACAATCTCGTGGAATGAGGCGTACTTATAGTACGCCGCGGCGACAGCGAGATGAAGCGCAACGCCGGAATTGGACTATTTGCAAAGCCATCAAAATCGGAGAATGAGAACGAATGAAATCACCTTCTATCAACGCCAAGCTCAACCAATGGGTTCAGGAATCCGCTGCCCTGTGCCAGCCGGACGACATCTACTGGTGCGACGGTTCGGTCGAGGAATACAATCGCTTCATGGCCCAGATGGTCGCCAGCGGCATGGCCACCCCGCTCAAGAAGCGGCCCAATAGCTTTCTGTTCCGTTCCGACCCGAGCGATGTCGCCCGGGTCGAGGATCGCACCTACATCAGCACGCCCACCAAGGTCGAGGCCGGCCCCACCAACAACTGGATCGACCCGGACGAGCTCAAAGCCACCATGAAGGGTTTCTACAAGGGCTGCATGCGCGGCCGCACCATGTACGTCATCCCCTTTTCCATGGGGCCGGTCGGCTCGCCGCTTGCCAAGATCGGTATCGAGATTACCGACAGCCTTTACGTGGTCTGCAACATGCACATCATGACCCGGGTCGGGACACGGGTCCTCGATGTGCTGGGCAAGGACGGGGGGTTCATCCCCTGCCTGCACTCCATCGGCGCTCCGCTCGAGAAGGGCCAGAAGGATGCGGTCTGGCCGTGCGCGCCTATCGCGCAGAAATACATCAGCCACTTCCCGCAGGAAAATCTGATCTGGTCCTACGGCTCGGGTTACGGCGGCAACGCCCTGCTCGGGAAGAAATGCCTGGCACTGAGAATCGCATCAGCCGTTGCCCGGCGCGAGGGCTGGATGGCGGAACACATGCTGATCCTGGGCCTGACCAACCCCGAGGGGCGGCGTTTCCACATCGCCGCCGCCTTCCCCTCGGCCTGCGGCAAGACCAACCTCGCCATGATCAACCCGACCATTCCCGGCTGGAAGGCCGAGTGCATCGGGGATGACATCGCCTGGATGAAAATCGGCCCCGACGGCCGGCTTTACGCCATCAACCCCGAAAGCGGGTTCTTCGGGGTCGCCCCCGGCACTTCCTACGACTCCAACCCGGCGGCCATGGACTCTATTAAAGCAAACACCATTTTCACCAACTGCGCGCTGACCGACGACGGCGACATCTGGTGGGAGGGCTTCGACGGTAAGCCGCCGGCGCATGCCATCGACTGGAAAGGCAAGGATTGGACCCCCGCCAGCAAGGCCGAGGCCGCCCACCCCAACGCCCGGTTCACGGCGCCGGCAAAGCAGTGCCCGGTCATCAGCCCGGACTGGGAGAAGCTCGAAGGGGTGCCGATCGACATCTTCATCTTCGGCGGCCGGCGAGCGAGCGTAGTGCCGCTGGTGCACGAAGCCTTCAACTGGGACCACGGAGTCTTCATGGGGTCGACCGCCGCCTCCGAGACCACGGCCGCCAACATCGGCGCGGTGGGCAACCTGCGCCGCGACCCCTTCGCCATGACGCCCTTCTGCGGCTATAACATGGGCGATTATTTCCAGCACTGGTTTTCCATGGGCGACAAGCTGGGCGCCAAGGCCCCACGCATCTTCTACGTGAACTGGTTCCGCAAGAGTCCAGAGGGCAAGTGGCTGTGGCCGGGCTACAGCGAGAACAGCCGGGTGCTGAAGTGGATGTGCGACCGGGTCAGCGGCAAGGTCGGCGCGCGCGAAACCCCCATCGGCCTGCTGCCGCAGGAGGGGGAACTCGATCTGACCGGTCTTTCCATCCCGGCCCAGGACTTCGCGGAACTGATGCGGGTCGACGTGCAGGCATTCAAGGCCGAGGTCCCGGACGTGGAGAAGCACTTCAATCGGTTCGGCGACCGCCTGCCCGCTCGCCTTGCCGCCCAGCTCAAACTGCTGGTGCAGCGCCTGGGGTAGACCCTGCTAATGCCCCACTGATAGGGCGCAAGACGGCAAGAGAGCCCTGGACAGCGCGGAGAGTCTGCGGTTGGATTTCCATCAAAGGGGGCGACTGCGGTACCGCAGTCGCCCCCTTTTTGTTCAGCCGCCTGGAACAGGCGGCTGAACGCAGGACTCCCCCTCACAGGGGATGACCTCCACGGTCACGTGCTCGATTTCGGGCAAGCCGGCCAAAAGTTGCTTGTAGTGCGCGGGCGGCCGCGGGAAGTGGGTCACGATCGAGACGATTACCGCGAGGCTGTGCGTGGAAAGCCGCCAGACGTGGATGTCGGCGACCCGGTTGTCGGCTTCGGCCTCGATTCGGGCCGCGATCTCGGCGACCACCCGCGGGTCCACATCCCGGTCCAGCAGAATTTTCCCGGTGTCGAGCATCAGCCTGTAGGCCCAACGCGTGATGATAGCCGCGCCGACGATCCCCATGAGGGGGTCCATCCAGACCCAGCCGAAGGCCTTGCCGGTCAGAAGGGCTGCGATGGCGAGCACCGAGGTGAGCGCATCGGCGAGCACGTGCAGGTAGGCTGCCTTGAGGTTGTGGTCGCGGTGGTGTGCGGGCCCGCCCGCTTGGTCATGGGCATGCCGGTCCTGGAGCATGTAAGCGCTGACCAAGTTGACGACGAGCCCGGCCACAGCCACGGCGATGGCTTCGTTGAAGCGGATGGCCTGTGGGGTGATCAGCCGCTGCACGGACTCGGCGGCCATGATCAGCGCCACCACGGCCAGCACCACGGCGCTGGCGAAGCCGCCGAGTTCCCCCACCTTGCCCGTGCCGAAGCTGAAACGCGGGTTGTCGGCATGCCGGCGTGCGAAATAATAGGCCAGGGCCGTAATCCCCAGGGCCACGGCGTGCGTGCCCATGTGCCATCCATCCGCCAGAAGCGCCATGGAGCCGTAAGCGATTCCGGCGGTGATTTCGATCACCATCATTCCTAAGGTGAGCGCCATCACTCGGCGGGTGGAGCGCTCGCCGTCGCCGTGCTCCTGGTGGAAGCGGTGGTTGTGCTGCCAGCGGTGCAACGTATGAATATGCATATCAGATTAGCCTGAGGCTCGAAGCTCGAAGCTGAAAGACGGAAAAAAAACAAGTTGTTTCTTTTTCATAACAAATTCCTCATGGCTTGAACATTTTCACCGCTTGTGGATTATAGGCAGGCGATCCGTGCTTGTAAACAATAGGGAGGAGGAACTGAACGTGGATGGGATTGAAATAGCGGCCAAGTTGATGGAACTCTCTGCGGTGACCGCCCCCAAGAGCAAGGGGGTAAGTTTCGTGCAGACACGCATCCTGACAGGGGAGCGCCTTCAGAAGCTCGCGGATGAAATGGTCCGCTTTGGCGAGCGCACCGGCAAGAAGGACTTCGACCGCGACGCCAAAGGGGTCGCTCGCTCCGGGGCCGTGGTTCTCATCGGCCTGAAAGATTCAAAGGTGCTCGGCCTCGACTGCGGGGCCTGCGGATACCCGGACTGCAAGCGTTTCGAGCAGCAGACCAAGAACGAGCAGGAGTTTTCCGGCCCCATCTGCGCCTTCCGCCTGCTCGACATGGGCATCGCCCTGGGTTCGGCCGTCAAGACCGCCAGCATGCTCAACGTGGACAACCGCATCATGTACCGGATCGGGACCGTCGCCCGTGCGATGAAGATGGTGGACTGGGATTTCGTGATGGGCGTCCCCTTGTCGGCGACGGGCAAGAACATCTTCTTCGACCGATAGGAACGGTCACCCATTTCTATATCTTCAGTAAAAAGCTGTGCGCACCAGGGCCGCGTGCACGTGGCATACCATGGTGGTGAAGTCGTAGACCGGCAACCCCACGGACTTCTGGACGGCCGCGGCGTAGGGCGGGAGGTTGGCGCACTCGAAGAGAATCGCGGAGACGCGCTCGTTCTCCGCCACCAACCGCTCGGCCTGCCGCACCACTTCGGCCTGAACCGCGGCAGGGTCGATCCGGCCGGTCCCGCTGAAGATCGCCTCCTGGAACGCCGGCTCCTTCTCCAGCCCGGCGATCGTGATCCGCTCCGGGTCCCCGCCCGCACGCCGCAGATGCTCGGCCGTGAGATTGGAGGCATCCGCCGTAAGGATCCCGACCCGGCCGAGCGGCCCCAGCGTGCGCTCGATGAAGGGCAACTGCAGCAGGCTCGAGGTGAAGACCGGCACCGGGAATGCGCGTGCGAGATCCTCCTGGAAGAGGATCATGAACCCGCACGTGGTGGTGAGGGCCTTTACCCCTTCCCGCACCAGCTCATGCCCGGCCGCGATGAACGGCCCCAGCAGGGACGGGTCCCGCTCGGCGATGAGGCGCTTCAGGGTCGCTCCCGCCACCGTGCGGCAAATCACCGGGAAGGGGAAGGTGGCGGGGTTGCCGGCATCACCGAGGATGCGCTCGATGCGGGCATCCATCACCAGGATGCCGATCAGGGGCGCGGTCTCCGAGCCATTTTGCGCAAGCATGCTGTTTTGTAGCATCCGCCATGAAAATTGACAACCGGACGCTCCAAGAATTTCTTGACAGCGTTCGTTTCACGCTGTTATTGGCAGTAGCTTACCCTTTGAACGGTCTTTTGCGGTCTCGTTGAAGATTCCCTGCAGCAAGCTGCAGGGAATCTTCAACCGTAAGGAATCCTGCCTTTTTTAGGATTCGCTCGCTTTTGCGGTTCAACCATCAACAAGAGGAGGTGGAGGTATGCGAAGGTTTGTAATGTTGGCTGTGGTATTGGTGTCCACCGTGGTTCTGGCCGCCCCGCTTCAGGCCGGCGATCAGATCACGCTCAGCTGGGTTGCGGGGGGCGCCGGCGGCGGCTGGTACAGCATGGCGGGCGGCATTGCCACCATCATCAAGGAAGCCGACCCTGACATCGTGATCAAGGTCATCCCCGGCGGTGGGCTCCAGAACCCGGCGGTGGTGGCCGCCAAGGGGGCCGAAATGGGCTGGGGCCTGCCGTTTCTGAACGCGGCGGCCTATCAGGGCATGGCCCCGTTCGAGAAGCCGCTCACCAACCTGCGCGCGCTGGCCGGCGGCATGAGCATGAACTACTTTCACTTTTATGTCGACGCCGAATCGCCGCTCAACAGCATGGACGAGATCTTCGGGCAGAAGAAAAAGATGCGCATCGCCATCTCCCAGGCCGGCAGTTCCGACACCTGGGTCCTGGAGCGGGTCCTCGAAGCCTACAAGACCAGCATCCCCGAGCTGGAAAAGGCCGGCTTCGTGTTCGCCCGCGGCAACTATGCCTTCCAGGCCAACCAGTTCAAGGACCAGAACGTCGACGCCGTGTTCACCTTCCTGGCCCTGCCGGGCGCGGCCGTGACCGAGGCCTCCGTGGGCCGCAAGCTCAAGCTGATCGACTTCTCTGAAACGGCGCTCAAGCACCTCGCGCCGTTCGGCATCACCAAGGGCATCATCCCGAAAGGGACCTACGACAAGGCCGCCAACACCAAGGACGTCGTCACGGCAGCCTCCGGCAGCGTGATCACCGTGAGCCAGGACATGTCCGAACTGCTGGCCTACCGGCTGACCAAAGCCTTCAACGACAGTGTCGACAAGGTGCACAAGATCCACGCCAGCCTGGAGACTTATGCGATCAAGGACGGGCCGACCGGCTGCGGCACCCCGCTGCACCCGGGGGCCATCAAGTATTACAAGGAAAAAGGCGTTCTAAAATGAAACGCCTAACGAAACGCCTGCGGCGTTTCATTTATCAAGGGGGTTTTCAAGGAAAAACAAGCGTCGCAGCCGGTTCGTCCGCGGAAGCAGCCGGCCCGCTGTCTGTAAAAAAGTAATCACCCAGAAACGAACGCCAGGAGCTTTTTAAGCGCATGCGTCAACTGAACTTGCCCTGGAAGATACCCATCCTGGTGGTGGCGGTAATCGCCGGGGTTTTTCACTATTACTGCGCGGGGTTCGGCTCGCCCGAACCCCGCACCTTCCGCGGGCTGCATCTGGCCATGCTCCTGCCGTTTGTCTTTTTTCTTTATCCGGCGACCTCCAAATCCCCGCAGCATCGGCCGAGTCTTCCCGACCTTCTGTTGGCGGTTCTGTGCCTCGCGGCATCTCTTTATACCGTTGTTTACGCTGACCGCCTGAACCAGCGTTTTGTCGGGTTCCACGACGTGCAGCCGATCGAGGTGGTGTTGGGCGGCCTGCTCGCCATTGCCGTGATGGAGGCCTGCCGGCGGTCGGTTTCCAAGTGGTTTGCCGCGACGGTCGGCGTCGTCATCGTCTACCTCATGACCTGCCAGTACTGGCCGGGGATGTTTCACTACAAGGCATTCCGCCTCGACCGGGCGATCGAGATCCTCTACCTGCCCTCCGACGAAGGCGTTTTCGGCTTCCTCATGGGAATTTCGGCCGATATCCTTTATATCTACATCCTCTTCGCCACCGTCTTGCTGCGCACCGGGGCCGGGGACTATCTGATCGATTTTGCGAGCTGGGCCGCGGGCTGGGCCCGGGGCGGGGCGGCCAAGGTCGCGGTGATATCATCGGCCCTCTACGGCACCGTGTCCGGCTCGACCGTGGCCAATGTCTATGCCACCGGTTCCTTCACCATCCCACTGATGAAAAAAAGCGGCTACAGCGCCAAGGAAGCCGCGGCCATCGAGTCTGTCGCCGGGGTCGGGGGGCAGATCATGCCGCCCATCATGGGGGCCGGCTCCTTTATCATGTCCGAGGTCACCGGCATCCCTTATTTCACCATCATCAAAGCGGCGGTGATCCCGGCGATCCTGTATTACCTGGGTGTTTTCTGCATGGTGCACTTCATCGCGCTGAAGCGGGGAGTTCAGCCGGTCGATCGTGCGCAGCGGCCGCCGTTGCGCAAGCTCATTCGCCACGCCTATTTTTTCCTGCCGTTTCTGATCGTGCTGGTGCTGCTCGCCTACGGCTACTCACCCTCCAAGGCGGCCTTTCACACCATTTGGATGACATTGATCCTGAGCTTCTTTGACCGCAAGACCTGGCTGACCCCCAAGAAGATGCTGGACATCTGTTTCGGGTCGCTGGTGAACTGCGCCCTGATCGCGGCGGTGCTGGCCGGCTCCGGCATGGTGGTCGGGGTGCTGACCCGCACCGGTGTCGCCCTGTCTTTCGGCTCCATCCTGGTGTCGGTCTCCCTGAACTCCCTGCTGCTGGTCCTGGTTCTGGTCTTTCTCGTCGTCAGTGTGCTGGGCACCGGCATTCCGACCACGGCCTCCTACATCATCGCCGTAACAGTCGGCGCCTACGCTCTGAGTAAGTTCGGGGTTGCGCCTCTGGCGGCGCATCTGTTCGTGTTCTACTACGCGGTCCTGGCCGACATGACCCCGCCGGATGCGGTGACGGCTTTTGCCGCCGCCAACATCGCCGGGGCCGACCCCATGGCCACCGGCTTTGAGGGCTTCAAACTGGGGATCGCCGGGTTCCTGGTGCCCTTCGCCTTCGTTTTCCAGCCGGAACTGCTTTTGAACGGCACCCCCTGGCAGATCGCTTTGACCTTGGCAACGACGGTCTTCGGAGTGATCTGCCTGTCCGCCGGGGTGATCGGGCACCTCTTCGCCCCCCTCAGGCGCATCCAGCGCATCCTTCTCGTCGCTGCGGCCTGTTTCCTGGTGTTTGCTGATGAGATTTATGTCATCATAGGGCTCTGCTCCGGGCT
Organism: Desulfobacterales bacterium; assembly: GCA_035467535.1. GTDB lineage: Bacteria > Desulfobacterota > Desulfobacteria > Desulfobacterales > SpSt-501 > SpSt-501. The sequence goes on along the minus strand of DATITS010000058.1, from coordinate 5,375 downwards.
GGGAACCTGGGGCTGGTCCTACCTGGAAAGCCGGTCGGCTGCTGTGCGTCTGCCGGCCGCCGGCCCGGAAGCCTGAGGAGGCCCTTTCACGTGGTGCCCAAAACGGCCGATGTCCTCATCATCGGCGCCGGTGTCATCGGCGCCTCCATCGCATATCACCTCACGCGCCATGGGATCCGGCCGCTCGTGCTTGAGAAAAGCGATCCGGCCGCCGGCAGCTCGGGAGCCTGCGACGGGCTCGTGTTCATGCAGTCGAAGAAACCCGGTCTGCACCTGAAACTCGCCCTGGAAAGCCGCAGGCGTTTCGACGGCCTGATGGATCAGCTTGGAGGCAGCATCGAGTTCAGGAGCCCGGGCGGCATGTGCCTCATCGAAAGCGAGGCGGAGCTTGCCGCCATGCGGCTTTTCGTGGTGGAGCAGCGCGCCTCCGGCCTCGATGTGGAGCTGATCGACGGCGATGAGGCCCGGCGCCGCGAGCCGTGTCTTTCGAGGAGGGTGATCGCGGCAACGTTCTCGGCGTTGGACTCCCAGGTGAACCCGTATGCCCTCACCTTTGCTTTTTTGCGCTCGGCAAAATCCGCGGGGGCGCGGATTTTGACCGGTGTAGAGGTTAAAGGGATCGAGGCGGTTTCGGGTAAAGCCACCGGGGTCACAACGGATAACGGCCGAATCAGCGCATCCGTCGTCGTCAATGCGACGGGCGCAGTGGCGGCCGAAGTCGGCCGGATGGCGGGTTTGGAGGTTCCCATTACCCCGCGGCGCGGTCAGATCATGGTCACTGCGGCCGTGCCGCCGCTGCTGCGCCACTGCCTGATCTCCGCCCAGTACGTGGCGGTCAAGTTCAACCCGGAGCTTGCCGCCGAGGGGGGCATGGGCTTTTCCCTCGAGCAGGCCGACAGCGGCAATATCCTGATCGGCTCGACGCGCGAGTTCGTGGGCTTCGACCGCCGCACCACTTTCGACGGCATCCGCACGATCGCAAGCCGTATCGCTCCCGTGATTCCAGCCCTCCAGCGCGTGCCGGTGATCCGCACTTTCGGGGGGCTGCGGCCCTACACGCCGGACGGCCTGCCGATCCTGGGCAAGGTGGCGGGCGTGGAAGGGTTCATCATGGCGGCCGGACACGAAGGCGACGGCATCGCACTTTCACCCATCACGGGCGAACTCATCGCCGATCTGATTGCTACCGGCCGGACGCAATTCCCCCTGGAAGACTTCCGGCTCGAGCGGTTTCGGGAGAAAACGGCGTGAGCGGCATAAGGATCAAAAACCGTCGCCGCGGAAAGCGTGTGATGCTAACTGTGAACGGTCGACCCGTGGCGGCCTATTCCGGGGAGACGCTTTTTGCCGTCCTCTGTGCCGAAGGAATCGTGGCTCTCCGACCTGCCTCAAAAAAATTGGCAGAAACCGCCCGCGGCGGCTTCTGCGGCATGGGGGTGTGCCAGGAGTGCCGAGTGATGGTGGACGGTCTGCCCGACCAGCGCGCCTGCATGACCGAGGTCCGGGACGGCATGGAGGTTTCCACCGATGGCCGATAGACGCGTCGATGTCGCCATCGTCGGCGGCGGGCTCGCCGGGGCCGCCGCGGCCGGGGTGCTGAGCCGTCACGGGGCCAGGGTCCTGATCCTGGACGACAACCTGCGCCTGGGCGGGCAGTACCTGCGCGGGGCAAAGCGGTCGGGTGGGTCCTGGAGCGACGGGGTCCGGCGCCGAGGGCTGCGCCTGATCGAGCACCTGCCCCACTCCTCCGTTGAAATCGCAAGCCGTGCGGAGGTGCTCGGCATCGAGGCCGGTTTTGAACTCCTGGTTGCACCCGGAAACGGCGGGCTTTTCACAGTGAAATGCGAGCGCATTCTGCTTGCCACCGGGGCCCGCGAGCGCTTCATCCCCTTCAAAGGCTGGACGCTTCCCGGTGTCATGGCCACCGGCGCCGTCCAGATCCTCATCAAGCAGTCGGGCATTCTTCCGGCAAGGGAGGTGCTGGTGGGCGGCGCCGGGCTTTTCCTGACCGCTGTCGCGCGCGACATTCAAAAGAGCGGCGGCCACGTGCCGGCCGTTCTGAACGAAACCTCTTTATTTCAGGGGATTCCACCGCCGGCTCTTCTGGCCCGGCAGTTCGCCAAGTTTGCGCAGGGCGGGGCCATGCTCGCCCGGCTGCGGCTTGCCGGCACCGATGTGCGCAACGGCACCCGCATCCTCGAGGCCCGGGGAGGCGACGATCTGCGCGAGGTGGTGGTCGTCCGGGTAGACAAAAAAGGAAATGGGATCCCCGGCAGCGAATCGGTCTACCCCGCCGGCAGCTTGGCGGCAGGGTTCGGCTTCACCGCCAATGTCGAGCTGGCCCAGCTTGCCGGCTGCGGGTTGGCGTTTAATGCTGAACTGGGCGGCTGGGTCGTGAAAGTGAGCGAGGAGCTCGAAACCAGCATCGACGGTATCCATGCCGCCGGCGAGATCACGGCGGTCGGCGGAGCCGCCAAATCCCTGACCGAGGGCCGCCTGGCCGGTTTTGGGATTCTGCGGCGAATGGGCCTATTGAAACCTGCTGAGACGAGAGCGGAAATTTCCGCGCTCAAGAAGATGCGGCAGCGGCATATGGCCTTTTCCCGCTATTTCAGTTCTCAATACATGTTCCCGCCGGAATACCTGGCCGGATGGATCCGCAGCCTGCCGGACGATGTGCCCGTTTGCCGCTGCGAGGAGGTGACCCTCGGCGATGTGCGCCGGGTTGTGTCCGAGGGATTCGAAACGCCGGCCGGTGTGAAAAAAGCCACGCGCTGCGGCATGGGGATCTGCCAGGGCAGCACCTGCAAAACCATCCTCTTGGAAGTGCTGGCGGCACTCACCGGAAACCCGCCCGCCCGCATTCCCCTGCCATCCGTGCGCATGCCGGTAAAGCCCGTTTGCCTGGGCCGCCTGGCGGGCGAAGAGCCTTAACCCATGGAACCGCTGGCATTGCATACCACCGGCCGCAATCGGCCCGTGGCGGGCGGGCTGCTGGTGCTCACATCGGCCCTGTTGTTCGCCGGGGTCGGGGCGCTTGTGAAAGCCGCATCGGTTGATCTGCCCACCGAGGTCGTCGTTTTTTTCCGCAACGCGGTGGCCCTGGCGTTCCTGCTGCCATGGCTCCTGATCCGCCGCCGGAACCTGAGCCTCAAAACCGGCTGCCTGCACCTGCACTTGCTGCGAGCCGTGGCCGGTCTGAGTGCCATGTATTGCTTTTTCATCGCGTTGAAGCTGTTGCGGTTGGCCGATGCGATGCTTCTCTGTTACACCTTACCGATCTTCATCCCGATCATCGAATGGTTTTGGTTGAAAGAACCGGTCAGCCGTCAGACCAAGATCGCGGTGATCGTGGGGTTTATCGGCATCGCCCTGGTGCTCAAACCGGGTTTCGGCCTGTTTCAAGCAGCCGGGCTCGTGGGGCTTGCCAGCGGCCTGCTGGCGGCGCTGGCCATCGTGGGCATTCGTCGCATGACCGTCACCGAGCCGGTCGTGCGCGTTGTTTTCTACTTTACCGTGTTCGGCACCCTCGTTTCAGCCATTCCGCTTGCATGGACATGGCAAAACCCAACAGGCCATCTGCTGGCAGCACTTTGCGTGATGGGGGTGCTGGCGATCATGGCCCAGATATGCCTGACCAAGGGATACAGCCTTGCCCCGGCCGGACAGGTGGGGCCGTTCAACTACGGGAACGTCGTCTTCGCCGCGCTGTTGGGATGGCTGATCTGGGGAGAGACCCTGGACGGACTGACGCTCGCCGGTGCGGTCCTGACGTGTTCAGCGGGAATCATCGCCACCTACCACAGCGAGAAGCAGATCAAATCTTAGACCCGGATCAAATCTGAAATTTCCTGAAGTTTCACCTTACCGATGTGGTTTTTTATTAATCTCCTCATCTCCCCCTAAAACTTTTAGCAAATCCCCAACAAGCTTATCTCGCTGGGTTCGATGTCTCAATGACATGTTCGGACTGATGCTGTAGCGAACCCGTCTTCCCTCTCGCCTTTTTCCCAGATACTTTGCTGCCTCTAAATCTTTGATTATTTTTCGAACGGCCCGCTCAGTAATTCCAATCTCGCTTGCCATCTCCAGTGCGGTGATTCGTGGATTTCTCACAACAAAGCTCAACACAACGGCGTGGTTGGTAACAAAGGTCCATTCCGTCATTGCATCTCCTTAGAGTGTACAGGTCCTTGGAAAATTGATTTTATTTAGCATGTTAAACCAAAATTGCAAGCTATCAAGAACAAACACCAAAAGGCGATAGCGTTTAAATGTTTGTAAATACTAACTATTTATACGCCATACGCAAAAAAGTTTCTTGACATGCCGATACCAATCGGACAACATTCATGTATAATAGTTCATGAATCATCTATTACATTAACCCACTCTCGGAAAGGAAATTCTTATGTTCAGCTTCTTGAAGAAAAAGAACCAAGATGGATCAGAGAAATTGCCGGGCCCGAAAGGCATCCCCGATCCGGTCGGTCAATCCTTGGTGGTCCAGTTCAAAGAAGATCCCAACTGGACGTGGGCACTCAAGGCTGTAATTAAACCCAAAGAGATAAAGGATCAGTTTGACATCAGAGTGTTTTCCGACGGGATGGCAAGCGCGGCCAAGATCTCCGTTAAGGACTACAGCACCCTCAACGAATATCCCGACCTGATTCTGTATGATGGGATTTACGACAAGAAAAATAAAAAAGCGCAGCTTCAGGTGAAATACAAAAAAGCGGGTTGAATCTGTCGGAAGGAGGAGGATCGCTTAGGTTCTGGGGAACTTTCAGTCTGTGCCTGTCGGTCGTGTCTCTCGTGTTGATTCTGCTTGGTGCCCGGCATCCCAGCAAACCCAAATGGGCAAGCGATTTGATGGTCCAATATGTTTGGGTCATCGTAATACTCGGGATAGCGGCTGCCGGATTATCGTTGTTTGTTTTTGCACTTTCAAAGGATGCGCCGCCGGTCGCAATTCTGGAATATTTGATGAGTTTGGGGGTCGCTCTCGGCACCGTTGGATTGATCAAGCTATTAAGTGTCAAAAAAAAAGCTGACGGCATACGCTGCCGGCCGCATAGCAGCATAGACCGGTTTGCAGATTGGCGGGTGTCGATCAATTAGGATTCGATGCCCCTACCGCTTCGACGTGAAGCGGCATACCATTTTGAGACAGGAAACAGGCATGCGCTGGTTGGACAAGATTTTGACCGTTTTCGAAGAGTGGACGTTGTTCATCACCGTCATAGCGGCCATGGTGGCGCTTTTTTTCAACGTGATCCTGCGCTACGCCTTTTCCTACTCCCTGGCCTGGTCCGAGGAGCTGGTCCGGGAGGTCATCCTCTACACGACGTTCATCGGCTGCAGTGTGGCCATCA
>DATITS010000057.1:0-4430 GCA_035467535.1 Desulfobacterales bacterium | reverse complement strand
GCCGGCAGACGGCTTCGCCCAAAGCCCGAGTTCAAGGCGCGCGAGTCGCGCGGACGCGAGGCGTACTCCCTGTACGCCGCAGCGCACGCGCGATGAAGCGCAACGCCGAAATCGGGCTTTCGGCGAAGCCGTCACTTCAGTGATGTCATGGGTTCTGCATACCCCGTCATCTCGACGTATCCGTTGCCATCCACCGGACTGCCGCCCTTGCTGCCATTGACGGAAACGCTGCCCTCCCAATAGGTGGCTCCCGTGCTGCCCGCGGTCCGCATTTCCTGGTCCGGAAGGTTGGAGACAAGGCCGAGTTCGATCCCGAGCAGCGGTATGTTCAAGCGCCAGCGGGAAGGGTACGTGGCGCCGGATTGCTTGCTCTTCCACGTGTCCATGACGTCGATCTCGAAATAGCCGCGGTCCAGATGCCGCAGAGCCCCGGACGCATCGATGTAGCTGCCGCTCGAGGCCGGGTGAATCCCGCCGCCTTCCGTGCGCAGGAGGTAGAGCATGATTTCGGTCTTGTCCGACAGATGGATGCTGAACCAGTCCCATCCGACGATCCCGGGTTCGAGAGGTGCCGTGCTGAACTCATGGTCCATCCAGCTCACGCCCTGCACGGGGATGGACTTGCCCGCGACGGTCACGGACCCCTTCGTCTCCAGCCGACTGAAGGAATAGTAGCAGCTGGCACGCTCCGGGGTGGATCCCTTGCGGCTGTACCCATCGATCCCGTGCGGCACGGGCTCCTTGGCAGGCTTCAGCTCCAGGCTGAAGGAGAAGCCTTCACCGCCGGCCTTCAGGTGCTGCGCCTCCGGCAGGATCACGGCACTCCAGTCCCGGAGAAAAAAAGTGACATCGGGACCCCACTGAACCCATCCCCCGAGGCCGAGGGCCTCGCGGCCGACCTGCTCGGCTTGGAAATGGCGCTTGGCTGAAAGATCGGAGAGCGCCGCGTGACCGAGGTAGATCTGCCGGCTGCGCCAGGCCGAGCGCGGCTCCGGCCACTCCGCCGCCCCCCCGAAGGGTGTCAGTTGATGGCGGAAGAACGTCAGCTGAAAACCGAACTGGCGCCCGGTCTCCGACTTGAGGTTGCCGGTCCAGTACCACCACTCCGTGCGGAAGCCCGGGTGCGGCGCGTGGTCCCGCGGGAACTCCAGGCGGCAGGGGCCGGTCACCGACAGAAACCCGGAGGGCTCGCCGGCCGCGGCCATGCCGACAGAAGCTGTTATACACAGCAGCACCCACAACAGCTTTTTGTGACGTAGCATCATCGCAACTATTCTGGTCTCAGGGTTCGGGAGTTCAATGGTTCAGCAAATCCAGTAGGACCGGCGCCATAGTTTTCGCGTTACACCTCGGCTATCTGAAATCACATTTAACTACGAAATGCGCGAAATACGCGAAAATAAGTAATTAACACCTTTTCAAAGTTAGATTGCCGATACCGGGGATCTCAATGCCCAAAGCCCGAGTTCAAGGCGCGCGAGGCGCGCGGACGCGAGGCGTACTCCCTGTACGCCGCAGCAAACGCGCAACAAAGCCCAACGCCGAAATCGGGCTATCGGCGAAGCCGTCACCTTTCACGTAGGAGCGCCGCCGGCGTCTCCCGAACCGCCGTGCGCACCGCCGGCAGTGCGGCCACCAAGGCGGTCAGCACGATCAGCGGGAACGAAAGCGCGAGGGTTGCCCAGTCCACGGAGTACAGAAAGGTCCACCCGAACGACTGCCGGTTGATCACGTAGACCAGCATGTAGGAAAGAATGAAGCCGCAGGCAAGCCCGGCCAGTTCCCCGATCACCACCAAAAAGCCCGTCTCCCAGCAGATCATCGACCGGATCTGGCCGAAGCTGCCGCCGACGGCGAACAACGTGTTCAGCTGTCGTGTGCGCTCCAGCACCAGGACCGTCAGCGTGGTCGTGATGCCCAGGGAGGCCACGGCGAGAGCGATCAGCAGCAGGACCGTGGTAATGGCAAACGTCTCGTCGAAGATTTTCAGCACGGCATTGCGCAGCTCTTTGCCGCTGATCATGTCCAGGCGGTCGCCCCAGCGGGCGATGAGGGCGTCGCGCAGCTCGGCCGTCTGGGCGTCGATGTCCCGGTCCCGGTCCCGGAAATAAAAGCGCACCCCGCTCCACTGCGGGTCGTGGAAGCGCTGCCTGAACTGCTTCCAGGAATAGAAAACAACGCCACCGTCCGTGCGGTAATCCCGGATGATGCCCGCCACGGGGATCTCGATGCGCGAGCCCTCGATCTGCGCCCGGAACATATCCCCGATGCCGAGCCCCGTGCGGTTGGCGAAAACCTCCGATACGAGCAGACCCTCCCCCTGCAGGAGCAGCGGCAGGGCTGTTTCCGGCTCGCCTTTCATCCACACGAAACCGCCGTGCTTCAGGAAGGTGTCCATGCCCATGACTTCGAACTCGTAGGGGAAATCGCCGTAGGTCATCTGGAAACGCCGGCTGGGGACACGATCCGCATCAACGTCCAGTTGCTTGAGATCGGCCACGATCGGCTCGGGGATGGGGAACCGGAAACGGTTGACCTGACCCATTTTGGTGGTGACAAACAGGTCCCCGCTGACGGTCTGCTGGACCCAGAGCTCGACCGTCTGCCGGAAGCTGTGGATCATGATGACCAACGCGGTGAAGAGGGCCACGGCCGTGATCAGCGCCCCCACCGAAATGGAAGTGCGGGTGCGGCTGTCGCGCAGGTAGCGGCCGGCCAGGTAGGCCGGCATCCCGGCAAACCGCCTCAGCAGCGGGGAGAGGGCCCGGCCCGCCTGCTCCAGCATCCACGGCGCCAGCAGGGAAAAGCCCATGAACAGCAGCAGAATCGCCAGATAGCCCGGCAGCGGCACCCCGGCGATGCCGGGCATCATCGACAGCGGCACGCAGGCCAGGATGCAGCCCACCGCCCAGGCGGCCAGCCGGCCCACCGCGCGCCGGCGCCGAACGCCGGTCTGGGCGATTTCCATGGCCTCCTTGGGGGATACTCCCATGGCCTCCCGCGCCGGTTGAAAGGCGGCCGCGATCGAAATGGAAAGGGTCACCGCGAAGCTGGCCATGATCTCCCAGGGGCTGAGCACCAGTCCCTCCACCTGCACCCGCACGAACAGGGTGGAGATGGTCTGGCTTACCGAGTGCAGGAGATATTTCACCAGCAGCGAGCTCAACGGGATCGCCAGCAGCCAGCCGCACAGCCCGAAGAGCACCCCTTCCGCGAGAAACAGGTTGAACAGCAGGCGCGGTGAGGCCCCGACCGCGCGCAGGATCGCCAGCTCCCGGCGCCGGGCGGCGGCGTTTAAAGCCACCAGGCTGTAAACGAGGAACATCCCCACAAACAACGATGCGAAACTCAACACGGACAGGTTCAGCTGGTAGGCCCGGATCATCGCGGTACCGCTGTCCCGGGCGGCCGAGGGCGATCGCAGCTCAAGCTCCGCGGGCAGCTTCCTGGCGAGATCCTCGATATCCCGCAGCGCGGTCTTGGGCTTGAAGGTGAGGTCGATGCGGTCGACCAGGCCGTAGAGACCCGTGAACTCCTGGAAGGTGGCGATGTCGGTCACGGCGACCCGCCCGCCCTCGACCAATGCCAGGCCTTCCGGGACAAGGATCCCCGCGACACGGAATTCGGCCGTGCTGCGGGTGTGCTCGAACTTCAGGCGGGCGCCGGATACCGTGCCGAGCTCGCGGGCCAGGGGCTCCGTCAAGATCACGGTGTACGGCTCCCGGATCAGGTCCAGCCAACGCTCGTCCGTCTTTTTCCGGTCGCCCCGGAGGCGCCACTTGCGGAACGACCGGTCGAGGAGCGGGTCGATGCCGATGAGCAGAAACGAGCTGCCCCGCGGCGGATAGACGCGGACATAGGTCGTGAGCAGGGGCGAGAAATCTTTCACGACGGGATGGGCGAGCAGCACCGGCAGGACGCCCTCGGGCACATAGCCGCCGGGCCGCACCAGGACTTTTTCGGCCGTGCCGGCGAAAAAATCCATGCTGCGGGTGAACGAGTGCAGCGAGGCGTACACCGAAAGCCGCACGCTGGTGAACACCGCCGCACCCAGGGCGATCCCGAACAGCACGACGAGCGCGCCGCCAAGGTGATGCCGCATGTGGCGGCCGCTGAACCACAGGAAGAGCCGCAGGAAGAAGGTCAACCGTCGCATGTCGGATCCGTTAAGGCGCCATCCCTGAGCCGGATACGGCGATGGGCCTGGGAATCTGCGAGGTTGCTGTGGGTGGCGATCAGGACCGTCCGGCCGGAGCTGCGGTTCAACTCGGCGAGCAGGTCGATGACGGCCCGGCCGTTGCGGCTGTCGAGGTTGCCGGTGGGCTCGTCGGCGAGAATGAGCGCCGGGTCGTTGATGAGGGCCCGGGCGATGGCCGTGCGCTGCATTTCGCCGCCGGACAGCTGCGCCGGGTAATGCTTCAGGCGGCTTT
>DATITS010000056.1:0-12785 GCA_035467535.1 Desulfobacterales bacterium | reverse complement strand
TGGTGCGCCGCGGCGGCCCGCTCCGCCGCCGTCGGTTTGGCCGTGCCGATGTCCATGCGGCGGTAGACCTGCATGGAATCCGCACTGATGATCTCACCGCCGAGCGCCCGCGCGAGCGCGATGCCGGCCGCCGTCTTGCCGGTGGCGGTCGGCCCGCAGATGACGATCACCCGGGGTTTGCTCCCCGGCAGCGGATCGCTTTCGCTCGTCTCTCGTTCGCTCGTGCCCATTTTTCCATGCCGAAGGATGTCGAGGATTACGGCGCCTATCCTCGTGGACCCTTCAACCCTGAACCTTGAACCCTTGAACCCAGCGCCGTTATTACGCTTTTTGCGCCTGGCCCTCTGCCCGGCGCGGCAGCGTCATGCGGAAGCGCGAGCCATGGCCCGGCCTGGATTCCACGGCGATCCGCCCGCCGTGCTGGCGGATGATCCGGTCGGTGAGGAAAAGCCCCAGGCCGGTGCCCTGGCTGCCCTTGGTCGAGAAAAAAATAGTGAAGAGGTTCTGCAGCTGTTCGGCGCTCATGCCAATGCCGTTGTCCTTCACTGTGATCTCCACCGCGTCGTCGCAGGCCTCGACCCGCAGCAGCGCCCGGGGCTCGCGGTAGAGGCCCTGGGCCACACAGGCGTCAACGGCGTTCTCCAGCACGTTGACGACCGCCGAACGCAGCATGTCGGCATCGACCTCGAAGGAGGCCGGCAGGCCTTTGAAGTCGCACTCCAGCCGGATGCCCTTGCCGTCGAACTTGGGTTTGACGGTTTCCACCAGTTCGTCGGCGAAGGTCCGGACGTCGACGGTGGTGCGCTGCAGTTCCCGCTCCCGGGCGCAGAACAGGATGTCCAGGATCATCTTGCGCATGCGGTTGACCATGCGCCGGACGACATCGAGCCCGCTCTCGATCTGGTCGTTGTCCCTTTTCTGGAATCCCTTGTCGAGCAGGTACACGCCGGCGTCGAGACCCGTCAGAACCCCTTTGATGCTGTGGGAAATGGAGCCGATCATGAGCCCCAGGGAGGCAAGATTGCTCTGCAGCTCCCGGATCTGGGTGATGTCGAGAAAGATCAGCAGCACCTGCATGAGCTTGCCGGCCGCCGTGGATATGGGGGAGCTCCAGACCAGCAGATGGTAACGCCGGCCGTTGGGCCCCACCAGGCTCATCTCCCCGTGCCGGGTCTGAGCATCCGCGAGTGTCTTGTGGACGGGCGAGTCGAGGAACGCCTCGTCGTCCTGGTAAAACACGTCCCGAAAGGCCATCCCGGTGCGGTTTCCGAATTCATTGATGAAGGCCCGGTTGTTGGCCGAGAAGACAAGGCTCCGATCCAGCACCGCCAGGTAGCAGGGCACGGCGTCGAACAGCAACTGATAGCGCTGCTGCGTGTTTTGGGTATCCTCCCGGAGCCGCTCGACATCCTGGGTGCCGGCGGAAACCTCCAGCACCAGTTCCACCTCGCCGTTGTCGTTGTAGATGGGTGCGGTGTGGACGATCACCGGCACCTTGGCTCCGCTGCGGTAACGCACGACCTCCCGGGACTGCTGGGCGTTGGCCGTCGCCAGGGTGCGGCCCACCGGGCAGCCGCCGGGCTCGCCGGATTCGCCCTCATAAATCGACCCGCTGCCGTCGCCGGCGCGGGCGCCGAGCAGCATGCGATAGGGGCGGCTGGCCGCGAGCACCCGGGCCTGGCGGTCGTGGATGGAGACGAAATACGGCATCTCGTTGAAGTAGCGCACGCCGCCTTCCACGTCGCGGGCGATGCGGCCGATGAAGGTCGAGATCTTGTCGACAATCTGCTTGACGACGAGGAGGCGCTCGGTCTCCAACCGCTGCCGGAAGCGCTTCTCGAGCCGGCGCTCGATGCGCAGGGGCTGCTCCCGCAGGCGGCGCCGCAGCGCCTCGCGCTCGCAGGCCCCGCGCAATACGACCTCCAGGCTATCGGCATGCAGGGGCGGCAGCAGAAATCCGTCGGAAGCGTCTTTGAGTCTTGAAACGTCTCCCGGCCCCTCGCACAGGATGAGCCGGGTTGCGTCCCGGCTCCGTTTCCGGATCGTTTGCAGCAGAGATTCGGCCGGTATGTCCGGCAGGCGGGCAGCCATCAGCACCACCCGCAGCCGGGCGGTTTCGATCAACGCCAGCGCCGCAGCGCCGCTTTCGGCGACCAGCACGCGGTAACCCAGGGCGGACAACAGGGTCTTCAATCGGCGACGACGGGATCCCTTTCCGTCAGCAATCAGCACTGTCTCGGCCATGGCCGGGTCTCCTCTCTGCGCGGCTCTTGTAAGAATCGGCTTGAAGCTTGAGGCTCGAAGCTGGAAGCATAGCTGACCTGGGCTGAATTCGTTTTGAGCCTCGAGCCTCAAGCCTCAAGCCTCGAGCCTCAAGCTGATATCCGTCTTGGCTGACGTTCTGATGCTTGTTTTTCAACACCATGTCAGGACGTCAGCGGAGAGGAAACTATCAGAGGATGGCAGCCGGTGCAACTGCCGGCGATAAGGATGGGGATTCGCGCAGCCGGAAAGGGCCCGCCGACGCGGGCCCGGCAGGAGTCAACGGGCGGCGGCCGTCTACCCGATGGTGTTCTTGATGATGCCGATCAGCTTTTCGGGGTCGAAGGGCTTGCGCACAAATGCCACGGCATCCTTGATCGCGTGATCGCCGTCGATCCCGCTGATCACGATCACCGGGGTGCCTTTCAGCTCCTTGTCCAGGCGCAGTTTGCGGTAAAACCGAGGCCCCCACTCGCCGGGCATCTGAATGTCCAGCGTGATGAGGTCCGGTTTTTCCCGGCGCACCCGCTCGAGCCCTTCCATGCTGCTGCCGGCCACACAGGTGGCGTAGCCGTTGTCGCTGAAAATCGCTTGGAGGTACTTCACGATGATCGGGTCGTCGTCCACGATCAGGATTTTCTTCGGCATGTGTCCCCCTTACTTTAGTGTCCATCCAGAAATGGTGGATTTCGGTTCAGGCCAAGGCCGCAGCGATTTCGCAACCGCAGGCGTAGTCCGTCTACGCCGAGGATGGCGAAGAGCGAGAACGCCGGCATGGGACGAAAGAGGCCGTTTATGGATGGACACTATTTGGCGGCAGCCCCTGCCGCGTCCGGCCGCCAGACATGACATTGCCCGCACATCACCGGCCCCTTCCGCTGTTCGAGGTGGCAGCCCTTGCAGTTTGTGTGGAAAGCGGTGGTCAGGGAGGGCGCGCGGCCCTGCGCCGTGCGGCCGTGGCAGTCGGCGCAGCGCTCGCCCTCGGAGCTTTCATCCTCGACCTTTTTCCCGTCCCGGTAGACGTGGTGGCACTCGCTGCACTCGTCGATGCCGGCCTTCTCGTTGTGCGCATCGTGCACGAACCGCGAGGGCGCCCGCTGGGGCCGTTCGAACGAGCCGGTGTCCACCGCCACCATGTCCTCCTGGGAAAACCCCGGCGCCAGCAGCCCCAGGGAGGCTGTCGCCAGCACCAGCGCCAATGCCCATCGCTTCATGCGTCGGTCTCCTCTTCACCCGGCGGGCTTCTCGATGACCTCGTACAGGATGTCACCGAGAAACTTGACTTCAAAGCCGATGTGGTAGTGATGGTTGATGTCCTCGAGGCCGCTGTGGCAGTTGTGACACGGCGTGATCAGCACCGTCGCGCCCTTGGCCTTCACCGCAAAGAGCTGCTCCGCCTTGACGCGGTTGCCTTCGACGCGGCCCAGCTTGTGCGGCGGCCCGGCGTTGATGACTCCCCCGCCGGCGCTGCAGCAGTAGTTGTGCTCGCGGTTGGGCGTCATTTCGATGAAGTTCTCGCAGATCGCATTCACCACGTAGCGGGCCTTGTCCGCCAGACCGCCGCCGCGCACCACGTTGCAGGGGTCGTGGAGGGTCACCGGCTCGCTGTATTTCTTCGCCACTTTCAGCCGGCCGGTTGTGAGCAGGTCGTAGTAGAATTCAATGGCGTGCACGATCGGAATGGGCGGCATGCGCCAGCCGAGCCAGCGGTTGCCCACGTCGTAGACGGACCGGAACGCGTGCCCGCACTCCCCCATCACGATCTTCTTCACTCTCAGCCGCATGGCCGTTTCAAAGTGCGCCCGTTTGATCCGGCCCATGATCTCGTTGTCGCCGGTGAACATGGCCATGTCGCTGTTGTCCCAGCCGGGGGTGGCCGGCATGGTCCAGTCGAGGCCGGCCACGTTCATGATGACCGCCGCCTGGTAGATGAGCTGGGCCTGGAACTTCGGCTCCGGACCGATCACCGAATACATGATCTCGGCCCCCTCCTTTTCCAGCGGGATCCTCAAATTCGGGATCTCGCCCCGGGCCTCCTCCTCCTGCCACTGCAGCGTGTCGGGCCACTCGTCCTCCTTGACCCACATCTGGTTGAAGGTCACCGAGTGGCTGTGGGCCGTGTCCTGGATGTAGAGCGGGGTGACCCCCAGCAGGTGGCAGATGCGCCGAACCACGAGCATCAGGTAGGCCACGTCGATGCCGAACGGGCAGTACATGGCGCAGCGCTTGCACAAGTTGCACTGGGTGGAGGCGATGAGGCAGGCCTGCTTGATGAACGCGGGGCTCACTCGGCCGCGCTTTTTCAACATTTCCCACAGCGTCTGCTTGACCTTGCCCACCGGCGAGTAGCGCGGGTCACGGTCGTGCGAGAGAAAGAAATGGCATGCTTCGGAGCACAGGCCGCAGTGGATGCAAGTCTCCACGTAGGCCTTCAGCCGGGCGCCGGTCTCCCCCTTGAGCACCCGGTTGATCACGCTTTCGATCTTCTCCGGGGTGAGGGCCGCGATGCCTCTTTCCAGCCCTTCGTCGAGCTGTTGTTTCCCCTCTTTGGCTGTCGTTTCGCCCATGCCACATCTCCTTAGTGCCCATCCATAAACGGCGTCTTTCGGCCCATGCCGGCGTTCTCGCTCTTCGCAATCCTCGGCGTAGCCACGCTACGCCTGCGGTTGCGAAATCGCTGCGGCCTTGGCCTGAACCGCAATCCACCATTTCTGGATGAACACTCCTTAAGATATAAACCCTTCAACGCGAGGCGGCTTCCGGTGCGCAACGCCGAAGCCGGGCTTTCGGCGCCAAACCACGGCCGCGCCCAAAGTCCGGATTCAAGGCGCGCGAGCTCCCGCCGAGTGAGGCGTACTCCTGTACGCCGCAACGAGTGCGGGGCGAAGCGCAACGCCGAAGCCGGGCTTTCGGCGCGGCCGTGGAGTTACCAGTCGCGGGCATGTCGGACCCCCCCAAACTCACTGCCCATGTAAGCCCGCGTGAACGGTGCGTAGAGCATGTGGATCAGCCGCGTGAAGGGGATGGCGGCCAGCATGATCTCGCCGGACAGGATGTGCAGGATGAACAGGGTCTCGTAGGCGAACCACTGATGGTAGGCCAGAAAGCCGGTGACGAAGGGGGCGGCCACGATGGCCAGGATGACGTAGTCCGAGGCGGAGGTGACGTATCGGACCTCGGGCTGGGTCGCCCGGCGCACCAGGAAGTAGATGCATCCGGCGATGACGATTACCGTCATGGCATCCGCCACCGCATCCGGCAGCGTCCACCATCTCAGGTTCCAGGACTCCTCCCAGAGCAGCACGTGGGACAGGAGCAGGACGGGGGTGACGATCAGGCCCAGGTGGAAAGCGAAGGTCATCACCGTGAGCACCCGGTTTTGGCGCATGTTCACAGTGGCAAACGGGGTCATCCAGTGCAGGATCGAGCGCAGGCTGTACTTCCAGCTCATGTAGGAGTAGATGAACTTCTCTTTCCGGTGAACCAGCACGAGCAGGTGCATGAGCCGGTACAGGCTGCCGCCGATGAACACGCTAAAGGCGGCCCACGCCAGCGGTCCCCTCACGAACGCATAGAGTTCATGCATCTTTCCGCCTCCTTCAGCCGGCGATCTCGGAAACAGAAAGCACCCGCCGGACATAGCTGCCGTTCTCGATGGTCCGGAAAAGTATCTTCCGGCCGTCGGGGCTGAACACCGGGGCCCAGGCGGCCTCCGCCTGCCCGTTCCAGAGACGCCCGTCGATGGCAAAGGTGCGCTTGCCGTTTTTTTCGACCTGGGCGGCCGCCCGGCGGCCGTCCGGGCTGAACACCGGGGCCCAGGCCATGTCGAAGGCCTGGGGCCACACGGAATCGTCCACGATGACGTTATAGGAGCCGTTCTTCTTTCCGATCGCGGCCACCCGCTTCCCGTCCGGGCTGAAGACCGCATCGGAGACCAGCTCGTTGAAGGTGCTGCGCCAGGGGGTGCCGTTCACGGCGACCGTCCAGTTCCCGAACGAGGGGGCCACGATGGCTGCGAGATCGGCCCCGTCCGGGCTGAAGACCGGATGCCAGAGTTGCACAAACCGCCGCTCCCATGCCGGGCTCCCATCGCGCGCGAGCGTCCACTGGCCGGCCTGCCGGACCGGGGCCAGCACGCTGCCGTCACGGGGATCGAAAACCGGCTCCCACACGCAGTTGAACGTCTGCTTCCACGGCTCACCGTTCACGGCGATGGTGTAATCGTAGAGCGTCAGGCGCACCTCGGCGGCAAGCTTGCGGCCGTCCGGGCTGATCGCCATGTTCCAGACGTTGACGAAGCGGCGCTCCCACGGCTGCCCGTCCAGCGCGGCGGTAAAGGCCCCTTTTTGAAAAGCGGCGATATCCGCCTCTCCGAAATTCTCCACCTGGACCGCCGCGGCGCTCCGGCAGCCGTCCGCGCTCAGAGTGGCGCAGGTCATGTTGGCGAAGGTGGCCGCCCAGGGAAGATCGTTCACGGCGATGCCGTAGCGCATGTCCTGCTGGAACTTGACGGCGATGGACGAGCCGTCCGCGCCGAAGCGGGGCTCCCACACGTAGCCGAAGCGATTCTCCCAGGGCACGCCGTCGACGGCCAGCGTCCACTCCCCGGAATCGGAGACGATGGCCGTCAGGCGGCCGTCCGGCGCGAAGCGCAGGTGCCAGATCTTTTCGAACGGGGCCTCCCAGGCCGCGCCGTTGATGCAGACGTTGAATTCCCCCTCACCGACGTTCACGATCGCGGCGACGGACTCCCCATCGGGACTCACCTGAGGTTCTTCGACCCACTTGAATTGACTCTGCCAGGACGCGAAGGGTATCTCTTTGCGGGGGGAGTCCCAATCCCATTGTTCCGGGTGCTTCATGCAGCCTCCTTGCGGAAGGTCATGAGGTTCGCCTTCCAGCCGCAGTTGCGTTCGGGACGGACTGCGGTGAACTTCAGGATCCTGCAGGCCTTCGAAGAGCGCCGGCATGTGGTTGCAAACTGGTCTGCCTTATACAAAATCGTGCCCGGGAATGCAACCACTCTCGTTTACTTTTTCCGATCTTGAACTTTTCGGGAAACTGCCGCATAAATAACATACCCAATTCATAAATATAGGGAGATTCCGCATGAACATCGCCATCGTAGGATCCGGCAACCGGTGCGTCCAGATGCTGGATTTTTTCAACTCGAACAGATCCGGCGGGATCGGGATCAGCATCCAGGGGATTGCCGATGCGCAGGGGGACCCCGCATGTCGGCTGACGGCCGAACGATCCGGAATCCCGGTCTACCCCGACTACAGCGCCTTCCTGGAACGCGAAGACATCGATCTCATCATAGACGTTTCCGCTGATCCCAACACGTTTCAAGACATCCTGACCCGTAAAAAGAAAACGACCCGCATCATGAATTACCAGACCGCGTGCCTGTTCCTGGACATGTGCCGCATTCACGAGCAGCAGCCGAGCGCTCCGGAATCCGCCCTGCGGGCCAGCGCCATATACAAAACCGTTATGAACGATTTCATTCACGAGGACGTACTGGTCATCGCCCCCACCTACCAGATCCTGGACGCCAACGACGCCCTGCTGAAGCGGCTGGGCCGCACGCGCGAAGAGGTCATCGGCCACAGCTGTTTCGAGGTGACCCACCATTACACCAGCCCCTGCGCGGTCGACAATTGCCAATGCCCTTTGAAGGAGACCCTGGCCACCCAGAAACCTTTCACCACGACCCATGTGCACCTGGACAAGGAAAAACGCGAGCACCACGTCGCCATCTCCTGCTATCCGCTCATGGGCCCGGAAGGGTTGGTCGGGGCGATCGAAATATCCAAGGACATCACCCGGGACATCCTGATGCAGCGCTCCCTCATGCAGCAGGAGAAACTCGCCTCCATCGGCCGGCTCTCGGCCGGTGTGGCACACGAGATCAACAACCCGCTGACCACCGTGCTGACCACCGTCATGCTGCTGCAGGAAGAGCTCGCTCCGGAAGAGCCCCTGTACCAGGAACTCGACATTATCGCCCGTGAGACCCTGCGCTGCCGCAAGATCGTCTCAAGCCTGCTGGATTTTGCACACCAGCGTCCTCTAAAAAAGGAAGCGCTCGAAATCAACCCGATTGTGACGGAAAGCATCGCGCTGGCCCGAAAACAGGCCGACTTCAAGGGCATCCCGATCACGCCGTTGCTGACCGACCGACTGCCCTCCGCGCTGGCCGACCGCAATCAGCTTCAGCAGGCCTTTATCAATCTGCTCATCAACGCCATCGAAGCCACCGCCCCCGGCGGCGCCATCGAGGTCGCGACCCGCTGCGACCCCCGGCGCATAGAGATCCGCATCGTCATCTCCGATTCCGGGTGCGGGATGCCGAAAGAGGTCCAGGAAAAAATTTTCGACCCCTTCTTCACCACGAAAGAGAGCGGCACCGGTTTGGGCCTGGCCATCACCCACGGCATCATCGAACAGCATGGCGGCCGCATCGATGTCGACAGCACACCCGGCCAGGGGACGACCTTCATGATCATCCTTCCCGCGATAGGCCATACGCCATGAGCCGGACCGAAACGCCCCGGGTGCTCGTCGTCGACGACGAACCGCCCATCTGCCGCAGCGTCGAAAAAATCCTCGCCAAGGTGGATATTCTCACCCGCTCCGCCCTGAACGGCTATGCGGCTTTGACGCTCATGGAGACCGAATCCTTCGACGTGGTCATCACCGATCTTAAAATGAGCAGCATGGGGGGGTTGGAAGTCCTGCGCCGACTTAAAGAGGGTAACCCCGACGCGGTGGTGGTCGTGATGACCGGCTATGCCAGCGTCGCCTCGGCCGTGGAGGTCATGAAGTCGGGGGCTTTCGACTACCTTCCCAAGCCCTTCACGCCTGAAGAGTTGCGGGCCGTCGTGCATCAGGCCCTCCAGGAAAGCGCGCGACGAAAGCTGCACCGTGCGCTCCAGGATGCGCCGGCCGACCCCAAACCACTGACGCATCAATTGATCGGCGAGAGCCCGAAGATCAAAACCGTTATTTCCATGGTCAGCAAGGTGGCCGGGACGGATTCCACGGTCCTGATCTGCGGCGAAAGCGGAACCGGAAAAGAGCTGATCGCCCGCGCCGTGCACGTCAACAGCCCCCGTCGCGATCGGGTTTTTTTTGCCGTGGACTGCGGCACCCTGTCCGGAAGCCTGCTTGAAAGCGAGCTGTTCGGTTTCCAAAAGGGCGCGTTCACGGGGGCCGACCGCGACAAGGAGGGCATCTTCAGCCTGGCGGCCGGCGGAACCGTGTTCCTGGACGAAATCAGCAATACCGGCCCGGAGGTGCAAGGCAAACTGCTGCGCTTCCTGGAGCAGCGGGAATTCCTGCCGCTCGGTGCGAGCGCCGTCCGCAAGGTCGATGTCCGTCTGATCTTCGCCACCAACCAGAACCTGGAGGGCATGGTGACCGCCGGGACGTTCCGGCAGGACTTCTATTACCGCATCCAGGTCTACCCGATCCTTCTCCCGCCGCTGCGGGAAAGGCGGGAGGACGTTTTGCCGATTGCCTACCACTTTCTGAAGCTTTACAGCCGACAGCTGGAAAAAAGCATTGTGAGCTTCGACGATGATGCCGCCCGCCGCCTGACTGCGTACGACTGGCCCGGAAATGTCCGGCAGTTGCGCAATGTCGTCGAACGCGCGGTGATTCTGTGCGAGAAGAGCACCATCACGCTTAAAGAACTGCTCGTGTCCGGCGAACCGGATGACATCGACCCACTGCTGGAGAGCGTGCCTCAAACCGGCGATGAGTTGAAGCGCCTCAAGCAGCAAATCCGCACCCGGGCGACCGCGGCCGTTGAAAAAAGCTTCCTGCTGCAGGCGCTTGAAAAAAATGCATGGAATGTGAGTCGGGCGGCCCGCCAGGTGGGCCTGCTGCGAAGCAACTTCCAGGCGCTGCTGAAAAAACACGGCATCACGCGCAAAGCGCGGGCAAGCAAACCCTGATGACGGTTGATGGCTTTACAAAGCCATCGATTCGGATGACGACTTGCGAGTTCTGAAAAAAAAGACCTCACGAAACGAGTGTGCCGGCACCAGCCCGCTTCTTCAAAACTAAAAGTATATATAAAATATACACTGCCTTTATATACTATACACAAGCCCCTTCCTGCACTTCGGCCCAGAAACAAACCCCTGACGCCCCCTTCTGGCATTGATGACTGTATATTTAATTTGTACACTCCGGGCGGCTGTAACTCTGCAATAAAGTAAAATTAAACGCTAAATCAATATGTTATTATAAATTATCTGCGATGGCACGTCCTGTGCAAAGACTGGCTGCAACAATGTGCAGTGCCGCTTAACCGGCCTGAACGATCATTCCAAAATCAACCCTAAAATTCCTTAATCAGCAAGGAGGGTCTCATGGGAAATGCCGAAAAAATTCTGGTTGTCGACGATGAACTGCAGATCTGCAAGAGCGTCGAGAAGATCCTCGCCAAAAGCAACTACCAGGTCACCCATGCCTGCAGCGCCCAGCAGGCCCTCGAAAAACTGGCAAAAGAGTCCTTCTCCCTGCTGATTTCGGACATCATCATGCCGGGCAAAAACGGACTCGAACTGCTCAAAGTGGTCAAGAAGGAGTGGCCGCTCACAAAAGCCGTGATGATGACGGCGTTTGCCTCCACCGAGACCGCCATGAAGTCCATCCGCCTCGGGGCGCTGGATTATATCCCCAAGCCGTTCACGCCCAAGGAACTGCGCAGCACCGTGGACAACGCCATCAGCGGGAAACTGGTCGAGGCTGCGGCCCCGGCGAAAGAAAGGGAGCTGATCGATGTTATTGATATCGATGCGCCCTTCGAAGCCAAGGAGGTGATCGAGCAGGTCGGCGAGGATTACGCCAAGATGCTGGGGCGTTCCGACATGCCGGTCGTGGAGGTGAAGCTCCCGGCGGCCTTGCCCAACTACTGCGAGGTCGGCACCATGGTGTGCGACATCTTCAAAAAACTGGGGGCCACATGCAAGGCCGGCACCAAGAGCGGCGAGTGCCCGCAGAAGAAGGCCAAAAAGGCCAAACCCGCATCCCCGGGCGTGGACACCCGGCGGTTGGTGGGAATCGACCAGCCTTTCAGCTACGATGAAGTCGTATCCGTGACCGGACCCCAGTACGCCCAGCAACTGGGTCGCGAAGGCGTGGCCTATGTCCCGTATGAGGTGCTCAAGAAAAACATGGCCGCGCGCCTGAAGGCGGATGCTGCGCAGATGGATGTGGACCTGCCGTTCAACCGCAAAGAAGTCGAGCAATACACGGACGTGGATTATACCGTGCGCCTGTCGCGTTCGGACGTCCCGGTGGTGGAAGTCAAAGTGCCCGAGTCCATGCCCAATTACTGCGAGGTCGGCAGCATGGTGTGCGACATCTTCAAGAAACTGGGGGCCACCTGCAAGGCCGGCACCAAGAGCGGTGAGTGCCCGCAGCTCAAATCCAAAAAGGCCAAACCTGCCGCGGCAAGCCCGGCGGTGGATGATCGAAAACGCATCGGCCCCGATTGGCCGTTTGATTATGCGGAGGTGGCCGCAGCGACCGGGGCGGACTATGTCCGCCGCCTGTCGACGGAAGGCTCGCCGGTGATGCCCTACGAAGAGTTGAAACACAACATGGCCGCTCTGCGCCGGCAGCCGGCCAAGACCGATTCCCCGCGCGCGGCGCAGGCGCTACACACCGGTCGGATCCTGGTGGTGGACGACGAGGTCGCGGTCAACAACAACATCCGCAAAATTCTCGCCAAGAAAGCCTACCCGGTCGATCAGGCGACATCCAAGAAGGACGCCCTGGAGATGATTCAGACACGGCCTTACGCACTGGTGCTGCTGGACCTCAAGATCCCGGGGGTGAACGGGTTGGAATTGCTGGCGGCCATACGCGAGCAGCAGCCGACCGCCAAAGTCATCATCATTACGGGGTACGCCAGCATCGAAACGGCGGTCGCAGGCGCCCGGATGGGAGCGATCGACTACCTCCCCAAACCCTTCACCCCGGAAGAAATCCGTCACGCCACGGAAAACGCCTTTCGCCTCGCTGCGTGAGCCGAACCCGCCGATCATGGCGGTGATATCCCGGGAAGGCGGAACCTCTTCCCGGGATATCATTTGATGGACTCCGCACTATCCGTGGCGGCATCCAACCGCAGCGCCGCCTGCAAAAAAATCCCCGAAAGGCACTGATCTCGCACGATTTCCTCGACGAAGCCCCCGGATCCAGATCCATCCTTGCAATAGGCCGAATACACTTGACAATAAGGTTGAATTGGGGATAACCTGATCCCTTCACCATAGCGGAATGTGCCAAACGCGTTAAAATTGGCACTCAAATCATACAGTTGACTTGTTTCTCCCAACATTTATTGGAGGAGGCTTGGTGCATGGCTCAGGACGTCGTCGGATCAGTGATGGTTGTCGGAGGAGGGATCGCCGGGATGCAGGCGGCCCTGGATCTGGCAAATTCCGGATATTACGTCTACCTGCTCGAAAAATCGCCATCGATCGGGGGCGTCATGTCCC
>DATITS010000055.1:0-5636 GCA_035467535.1 Desulfobacterales bacterium | reverse complement strand
GAGAGCCGCAAGGATCAGCTCCTTGCTGAAAAAGCCCGAAAACGGCGGAATCCCGGACAGGGCTGCCGCAGCAACGATCATGCAGATCATCGGAATTTTCAGGCGCCGGCCGCCCCGGCGCCCGATCTCGAACATGTCGTTTCCACCGCAGGCGTGGATGAAGACCCCCGCGCAGAGGAAGAGCAGCGCCTTGAACCCCGCGTGGGTCGTGAGGTGGAAGACACCCGCCACATAGTCGCCGGCCGCCAGCCCCATGATCATGAACCCCAGCTGGCTGATGGTGGAATAGGCCCAGACCTGCTTGATGTCCCGGCTCACCATGGCCATGGTGGCCGCCAGCAGCA
Source organism: Desulfobacterales bacterium (assembly GCA_035467535.1). Classification (GTDB taxonomy): domain Bacteria; phylum Desulfobacterota; class Desulfobacteria; order Desulfobacterales; family SpSt-501; genus SpSt-501. The sequence continues at coordinate 5,292 of DATITS010000055.1, read as the reverse complement.
TGCTCACTGCCCCCACCGCCAGGCAGATCTGGAGTGCGGCGGGCGAGAGGCTGAAAAAGGGGAACAGGCGGGCCAGCAGGTAAACGCCGGCCGCCACCATGGTAGCCGAGTGCAGCAGCGCGCTCACCGGGGTCGGGCCTTCCATCGCGTCCGGCAGCCAGGTGAGCAGCGGGAACTGGGCGCTCTTGCCGATGATGCCGCCGAAGATCAGGAGCGCTGCGGCGGTGATCAGCGGCGGGGGCAGGAACCCGGCCCGGGGGCTGTTGAGTTCGGCAATGCTCAGGTTGCCGAAGTTGAGCAGGACGAGCAGGATGCCGATGAAAAAGGCCACGTCCCCCAGCCGGGTCATCACGAAAGCCTTCTTGCCCGCCTGGCTGGCGCTGAACTTCTCGTACCAGAAGCCGATCAGCAGGTAGGAGGAGAGCCCCACGAGCTCCCAGAAGATGTAAAGCTGCAGCAGGGTCGCGGCCAGGGTCAGGTTCAGCATGGCCCAGGCGAAGAGCGACATGAAGGCGTAGTACCTCGCAACGCCCGGGTCCCCCGCCATGTAGCCGAGCGAGTACACCTGCACCAGGAAGCAGATGACGGCCACGATCATGAGCATGAGCAGGCTGAGCGGGTCGATGAGGAAGCCGACGCTAACGGCGATGTCGCCGCCGGCCATCCAGAGAGTGGCGTATTCGAGCGGTTTTTCAAGGTGCCAGTGGCCGACGAGGAGCGCCCCGGCGCAGACGAGCGTCACACTAATGGCGGCAATCGACAGTGCGGCGGAGACCCGCGGCCACCCGCGGGTCAGCAGCAGGATGACCGCAAACGCCGCCAAGGGCAAGGCGGTAGCGGCGATGGCGGCGGTCAAGGTCGGGTCGGTCGCGACAGGATAGCTCATCGGCTCATTTCAGCGTGTTGAATTTTTCGGGGTCCAGAGACCCCGTGCGATGGTAAAAATAAACGATCAGCGCCAGGCCTACCGAGACCTCGGCCGCCGCGATCGCGATGATGAAGAGCACAAAGGCCTGCCCCTCGAGCTGCTGCCAGCGCAGGGCCGCGGCGGCAAAGGCGATGGCGGCGCCGTTCAGCATGATCTCCACTCCGAGCAGGATCATGATCAGGTTGCGGCGGGCCGTCGCGCACGCCACCCCCAGCGCGACAAGGATGCCGGATAGCGCCAGCACATGGCCGAAGGGGATCCCCGCCATCTCACTTCTCACTTTCGTGGGTCGGCCGTTTGCCGATGAAAAGGGCTCCGATCAGTGCGACCAGCAGCAGCAGCGAGGTCGCCTCGACCGCCAGCCACGTCTTGCGGAACACGTACGCGCCGAAGGCGGCCGGCTGGGTGCGGGCCGGGTCCAGCATCGCCCCGGCCGCGGAATCGTGCACCGCGAGCAGCGCGCCGACGACCAGGTAGCCGGCCGCGACAGCCACCGCCGGCCACATCTGGCGCGCGGGAAACAGCTGCTCCTCCGGTGTTTCCACGCGCAGCATCATGATGATGAAGAGAAACAGAATCATGATGGCCCCGGCGTAGACGATGACCATGACGGCTGCCAGGAACGGCGCGCCGAACAGGTAAAAGACGAAAGCACTCCCGAAGAAGGAGATGATCAGGTAGATCACGGCGTGCACGAGGTTGCGCCGCGTGACGGCAAGCCCCGTGGAGACCACGATCAGGGCGGCAATGGCGTAGAAAAGTAGGTTGAACAAGGACATGCTTGACCTTTACGATGCCCGATGCCGGATACGGGATGCCTGATAAAAAACCAATCGCTTAGCGCAGCCGTTATTAATCGTCGCGAAATAGTATCGACCGAGAGCGGCCCTCTCTCTTTAATCCTCTCCCCACTCCTGGGGGAGAGGGCAGGGTAAGGGGGTGCTCGCGTCACTACAAATATCCGACCCTTAATGTCTATTATCCGGCATCAACCATCCCGTATCTGCTTTTCACGGCAGATTGCTTCGCACGTTCACCGGCGGCTCTTCGTTAATGTGTTCGCCCTTGCCGCCGATCGCCGTCACGATCCCGGCGTGTTTGTAAAAATTGTAGTCCGGGTCCTTGCCGCCGTGGTCCACCAGCAGGTCCTCTTTTTCATAGACCAGCGTGAGGATCTCCCGCTCGCAGGTTTCGAACATCGGCGTCAGCTGGATGGCCGAGGTCGGGCAGGCCTCCTCGCACAGCCCGCAGTAGATGCAGCGTGCGAAGTTGATGCGGAACCAGGCCGCAAAGCGCCGCCCGTCGGCCCGCTCGGCCGACTGCATGGAGATGCAGCTCACGGGGCAGACACCCGAGCACAGGTAGCAGGCGACACAGCGCTCGTTGCCGTCCGGGTCGCGCGTCAGGACAATGCGGGCCCGCGTGCGCGCCGGCAGCACCCGCTTGACCTCGGGGTATTCCTCCGTGATCGGCCTGACGAAAAGATGCCGGAAGGTCGTCGCAAAGCCTTGGGCGATGGCTTTCGTTCCTTCCCAGAAAGCCAGGACCCGGTTGGAAGGCTCTTTATCGATCAGGTCGACGCGCATGGATCCAACTTACTCCGAATGAAAATCAAATTACCCATACCGATCAAGCAGAACACTCCGCTGCAACTCCGCTTTCGCGCCCATGGCCCTTTTCACTTGACCCCTTGGACCCTCGGCCTCTTGGACCCTTTCATTACCACAACAACCGCGCCCCCGTCACCACGATGTTGACGAGCGCGAGCGGCACCAGGAGCTTCCAGCCGATACTCATGAGCTGGTCGTAGCGCAGCCGCGGCAGGGTGCCGCGGATCCAGATCATGACCAGGCACACCAGGACGATCTTCAGGGCCAGCCACAGGGGGGCGGGCAACAGCGGGCCGTGCCAGCCACCCAGAAAAAAGACCGCGATCAGGGCCCCCAGCACCTGCATGTGCACGTATTCCCCCAGAAAAAACATGCCGAAGCGCATGCCGCTGTACTCGGTATGGAAACCCGCACCGAGCTCGTTTTCCGCCTCGGGCAGGTCGAAGGGGATGCGCTTGCTTTCGGCGAGCGAGCTGATGAAGAAAATCGCGAACGACACGGGCTCGACCAGGATGAAGGGCCGATCGGCCTGGGCCCGCACGATCTCGACCAGGCTGAACGAGCCGGCCTGCATGACGACGGGGATGAGGGAGAGCCCGAGGGCCAGCTCGTAGCTGATCATCTGGGCCGCCGCGCGGATCCCGCCCAGAAGGCTGTACTTGGAATTGGACGACCACCCGCCCAGGGCCGCCCCGTAAACACCCAGGGAGGAGAGGGCGAAGATGTAGAGCAGGCCAACGTTGAGGTCGGTGATGACGAGCGGGACCGTGCGCCCGAAGAGCGTGATGTCGGGTCCGAAGGGGATGACCGCGAACATCATCAGTGCGGTGGTCGCCACCACGGCCGGGGCATAGAGAAACAGCGTGCGGTCGGCCGCCGCGGGGACAATGTCCTCCTTGACCATCATCTTGATGCTGTCGGCAAAGGGCTGCAGCAGCCCGTATTTCCCGGCGCGGTTCGGCCCGTAGCGGATCTGGATCCGGCCGAGGAGCTTGCGCTCCACCAGCACCAGGTAGGCCGCCATCAGGAGCAGAAAGATCAGCACCGCCCCCAGCTTGAGGATCAGAATGATGAAACCGATGATCCAGGATTCAAAGCTCATGTTCCAACCTTGCGCACATCGCCTGGCCGCAGGCGCAGCTGATGCCCGCCGAGGGCCTGCCAGGCAAGCTTCCGGTGGCGCGGGACCACGATCACGCCGCAGGCCATGTTTTCGAAGAGCCTCACCTTCACGTCAAGAGCGCCGTGCTTTGAGCGGATCGAAACGCGGTCGCCGTCGGCAACCCCGAGGGCAGCCGCATCCTGGGGGTGAATCCCGGCATAAGGCTCTGCCGCAAGCGCTTCGAGGCACGGGGAGCCGGCTGAAAGCTCCTCGGTGCCGAAGGTCCACTCCACGAAGAGCAGATCGTACCCACCCGTCACGGGCGCCCCCGAAGCCGGCTGTGGGGGAGCGACCCGCTGCCCCGCCGCCGGCGCAGCGGCAAGCCGGGCCCCGTCTCCGGGCGGCTCTGCGCCGTCGACCCAGGCACGCAGCTCCGGCGCGGTTTGGCAAAGGTGCCGGCGCACCCGGTCGCGGGCCGCGGTGGCATCCTCGGGCAGATCGTCCCCGGACAGCCGCGCCACCAGCTCCCAGGCCGGTCGCGGTTCCGCGCCGGGCAGCCCGGCCCCGTAAACCCGCGGCGGGTGGCTGCCGCGGCCTTCCTGGGTGACGGGGCTGCCGGCGGCACCGGTCGGCAGGGACGCCTGCACCCGGCCCTCGGCGTTCACGTAAAGGCCGCCGGCCTCGAACAGGCTCTGGGTCGGCAGAAACACCTGTGCCCGGTCGGCAGCGGCGGAGGCGAGGTGGTCCAGCACCACGAGAAGTTCGAGCCGGGCAAGCGCGCGTTCCAGCAGGCCGCGGTCCGCGAAGGTCGCAAAGGGGTCGCTTTCCACCAGGACAAGCGCGCGTACGGCCCCCTGCGCGGCCGCCTCCAGGATGCCCGCAAGGCTCTGCTCGGGGTGAGCGAGCAGCGCCGCCCCGAACGCGTTTGCGCCGGGCATGACGTAGAAGAGACCGGCTTTTTTTCCGGTCGCGGCGAGCAGCAGGGCCGCGTCCGAGGCAAGGCTCACGGTCTCGGTGGTCGGGAGGTCCGTCCCGCAGACGATAACCGGCCGGCGGCTGTCGCGCAGGCGGCGCGCAGCGGCGGTGACCGCTTCCGCGTGCCGGCCGGCGGCCTCCGGCAGCCCGGGGTCGGCGCCGGCCTTGACCAGGCTTAAAAAGGTGCCGTCCAGCGCTTCCGGCGCCGCAGCGATGTGCATGAAATCAAACGGCAGCGACACCGGCCGGGGGTCGATCACCACGACCTGCGCCCCTTTGCGGGAAGCCTGCCGCAGAGAGAGCGCCAGCATGGGCGCCTCGTTGAGAGGGTCGGCGCCCACGGCGAGCACAAAATCCGCGGACTCGATCTCGGCCAGGGAAACGGCCAGTTCAGGCGCACCCCGGCCGATGGCTGCATGCATCTTGCGGGCGCAGGCGCTGTCGTCGAAAAACGCCGGCCCCCGCCAACCCTTGATTTTCGCCGCCCGCGCAAGCACCGCCTGGGTTTCCAGGCTGCTCCTCACGGAGCCGACCGCCGCGACCGCATGGGGCCCGGCCGCCGCCCGGATGGCCTCGAGCCGCTCCCGGGCGTAGGCGAGGGCCTGCTCGACGCTCTCCGGTTTGGCGTTCACCTGCGCCTGACGCGGGCGCTCGGGGCGGCTTGCGTAGAAAAACCC
>DATITS010000054.1:0-17051 GCA_035467535.1 Desulfobacterales bacterium | reverse complement strand
CAAGTCCAAGGTGATCAAGGAGGAGGATCGCAAGGTGACGGCCTACCACGAGGGCGGCCACGCCCTGGTGGCGCGCTTCCTGCCGGAAACCGACGCCGTCAACAAGGTGACCATCATCCCCCGCGGCCGGGCGGCCGGCGTTACCTGGTTCCTGCCCGAGGAAAGGGACTTCAAGTTCCGCGACCAGCTCGAAAGCGAACTGGCGGTGGCCTACGGCGGCCGCGTGGCCGAGGAGGTCGTCTTCAACCGCATCAGCACCGGGGCGGCCAACGACATCAAGATGGCCACCGCCCTGGCCGAACAGATGGTGCGCCGCTGGGGCATGAGCGACACCCTGGGGCCCCTCAACTACTCCAAGGGCGAGGAGACGGTTTTCCTGGGGCGGGAAATCGTCCAGCACCGCGACTATTCCGATGCCACGGCCCAGAAGATCGATGACGAGGTCACCCGGCTGATCAAGGCGAGCTACGAGCGCGCCCGCAGCGTGCTCCTGGAGAACCTGGACATCCTGCACAAGCTGGCCGACATCCTGCTCGAAAAGGAAACCATCCAGGGCAAGGAGCTGGACGAATTCATTCTGTCCATGCGTCCGGGCATCGAGCTGCCTTCGAAGAAGATCGAGGCCGACGAGGAACCGCCTCCGCGCCAGGAGGTACCCCCCCAGGAGGAGCCCAAACCCGAACTGGTGACCTGATGCGGCCCCGGAAGGCTTACCGGCTCGAATGGGGTCGACATCTCCTCGAATTGGGCCGCCGGACCTGCATCATGGGGATCCTGAACGTGACGCCGGACTCGTTTTCGGACGGCGGTCTCTTTTTGGATCCGGCAACGGCCGTGGCGCAGGGTGAGCAGCTGGCGGCCGAAGGAGCGGACATCATCGATATCGGTGGGGAGTCGACCCGGCCCTTTTCCGAACCGGTGACGGCCGAAGAGGAGATCCGGCGCGTGGTGCCGGTGATTGCCGAGCTGGCTAAGCGGGTGTCGGTGCCCATCAGCATCGACACCACCAAGAGTGCTGTTGCACGGCGGGCGCTCGAAGCGGGTGCCGCCATGGTGAACGACATCTCCGCGCTCCGGTGCGACCCGGCCGTGGCGGCCGTGGCGGCGGCGTTCGGAGTACCCCTCTTCCTGATGCACATGCAGGGCGAGCCCCGGAGCATGCAGGTCGCACCCCACTATGATGACCTGATCGGCGAGATCCGGGATTTTCTGCAGGCGGCCGCCGCTGCGGCTGAGGCGCAGGGAGTTTCGCGGTCGATGCTCATCGCGGACCCGGGGATCGGCTTCGGAAAGACCCCGGCGCACAACCTGCAGTTGATCCGCCACCTGGCCGAGTTTGCCGCCCTGGACATGCCCATCCTGGTCGGCCCCTCCCGCAAATCCTTCATCCGCCGGCTCGTCACAAAAACCGGAGAGAACGACATCGCTCCGGACGCTCCGATGGTGGCGATCGGCACCCAGGCCGCGGTGGCGGCGGCCATCCTCAACGGCGCCCACATCGTACGCGTGCACGATGTGGCAACTACCGTGGCGATGTGCCAAGTGGCGGATGCGATTGTGAATGCGTGAAGGCGGAAGTTGGAAGGTGGAAGGTGGAAGGGGGAAGTCGGAGGGTGGAAGGTGGAAGTTGGAAGGCGGAAAAAACACTGATTGATCCAGGCGTCGAGCAGCGGCGCTTTTTTTATTCCCCCTTCCCCCTTCCCCCTTCCGAATTCCTTATCCATCCCAAAAACCCGTTGATGCTGTTGCCCATGAAGTATTTTTCCCGCTGTTGCGCCGGCGGCGGGAACTGATCGAAGGCCGACAGCAACGGGTCCTCGGCCAGCAGCCCCTCCATGCAGCGGGAAACCGTCGCCTCTCCGGTCGGCCCGCCGATGCGATCCCCGATCCATTTCTCCCAGAACAGCAGCTGTTCCCGGTGACGGGTGAGCAGCCCTGTTCCGTCTTCGAGCATCCCGAAGTGGCCGACCACCATGCGCGTCGGGGCGCAGGCGATGAGGGCGTCGATGCTGCCTATCGCTGCGTTCATGAAAAACCGGGGCGGGGTGGCCGGCCGCATGTATTCGTGGCCTCCGGCGAACCGATACCATACGCCACAGGCCTCGCCGGCAAACAGGCAGGCCGGGGTGAGGTAGCTGACATGATGAGGGGCATGGCCGGGCGTGATGAGCGCCGCGATGCCGTCCGCGGTAAAGCCCTGCGCCGGGACGAACCGCTCCTGCGGCACAGGATCGAGCGGGCCGTACCCGTCGGCCAAGGCCCCTAAAACCTTCCGGGAGCCCTCCCACAGTTGGGTCGGATCAACCAGATGGGGGATGCCCTTTTCGTGGCAGATGATGCGTGCGTGCGGGAACCTGGCGGAGACCTGGCCGATCGCCCCGGCGTGGTCGAGGTGAATGTGGGTCAGAAGAATGTAGTCCAGCCGCGTGAGGCCGAGCGTGTCCAGCGCGGTGAGAAGTTGACCGGCGGTGGAGGCGGGACCGACATCCACGAGAAACGACGGCTGCCCCTGGACGAGCCAGGCGCTGATAAAGTCCGCAAACCCCTCGATCGGCGGGGTGAGCGCGATCTGGTAAATGCCGTCTTTGACGACGCTTATTTTAGGCACTATAGGCCCTTTCGTTGACTCAGACCCGGCCGGTCTCCTTGAGCTTCTCGCGGTAGGTCCGATAGAAGGAGAGGTGGTCGGTCAGCCCGCGGCTCATGATCTTGCCGAAGTCGTCGATGTTCTTCGTGTTGACGATGTGGTTTACGCTTTTCATGAAGGCGGTCATGTTGTCCATCGTCCGGTGGCGGCTGGTGATCATGGCGACGAAGATGTTGCGCCGTACGGACATCCCGAGGCGTTCCAGGTAAATGAGGACCCCGTTGGCCTCCGGGTTGTCGGTGTCGAAATCCTCATCCACCACCACGATGTCGTAGACATGGTAGCGCATACGCTTGAGGGCATCCCGCGCGTTGTCAGCCACCGTGATCTGGTATTCCATCAGTTCGAGGGTGTCGGTGATGGTCTTGCGCAGCAACGGGTGCTGCTCGCAGACCAGCGCCGTCTTGCCCTCCTCTTCGATGAAGTCAAACGGCCTGTCGATGGGGTTGTAGGCGCTGGTGTCGATTTCGTTCAAGGAGACCTTACTCCGGAGGGTCGGGGCCTCGCTGTTGACCGTGAGGGGGGTGCGGCACTTCGGACAGGGGAAGGTCGCCGTCTTGCCCGGTGGGATCTTATCGTCGGCAATTTTGAACTTGCCCTGGCAGTTGCTGCAAACGATTTCCATAGTGCTTCTCCCCTCAGTGAAACCGGCGCCGCTTGTGGGCGATGCTAAATCATTTTGCTGTACGTGCGGTCGATTTCCAGCTTGCTGATGTCGGTGGTCGCCTCTCCCCGCGCGCTCTTGATCATGTCGACGCCCCGGCCCACCGCTCCGCGGTGGGAGGCATAGGCCATGGCGGTTTCCTGGGTGATCTCGCCCTGCTCGTAGAGGCTCACGATGTGCTGATCGAAGGTGGTCATTCCGAAGGCGTTGCCGGCCTCCATGATGTCGTAGAACGTCTTGCCCTCGGCCTCGCCGTTGAGGATCGCGTCCTTGACCCGCAGGCTGGTGCCCAGGATTTCGAAGGTGGCGACCCGCCCGCCGCCCGTCTTGGGCAGCAGCCGCTGGCAGACGACATAGCGCAGAGAGTCCGCCAGCCGGATGCGGATCTGCTGTTCGTCCTCGTTGGGGAACATGCCCAGGATGCGGTTGATGGTGGAGCCGGCGTCGGTGGTGTGCAGGGTGGTCAGCACCAGGTGGCCGGTTTCCGCGGCGGAGAGGCCGATCTCCACCGTTTCCCGGTCGCGCATTTCGCCCACGAGGATTACCTTGGGGGCTTGGCGCAAGGCGGCCCGCAGGCCGTGGGCGTAGCTGTCGAAGTCCATCCCGAGCTCGCGCTGGTTGAAGGTGGCCTTCTTGTGGGGGTGCTGGTATTCGACCGGGTCCTCCAGGGTGACGATGTGCACCGAGCGCCTTTCGTTGATCTCGTCCAGGATGGTGGCCAGGCTGGTGGTCTTGCCGGAGCCCGTGGCTCCGGTGACAAAGACGATCCCGTTTTTTTCCTTGGCGATCTGGTACATGGTCTTGGGCAGTCCGCGCTCCGCAATGGTCGGGATCTTGGACTCCAACTTGCGGCAGACGATGGAGAAGTTGCCGCTCTGGGAGAAGATGTTCACCCGGAAGCGGGCCTTGCCGGGCAGGGTGTAGGAAAGATCGCATGAGCCGGTCGTGAGCATGGCCTCGGTCAGCCGGCGGTCTTGGTTGATAAGGTTGAGCGCGATCACCTCGGTCTGAAACGCCGTCAGCGGCTTGGTGTGGCCGCGGATTTCGACCGGGACGAGCTCGCCCGCGCTTTCCACCTGCATGGGTTTGCCGACCGTGAAGTTCAGGTCCGAGACTTCACGGTGCGAGTCGAGCATCTTGACCAGGATGTGGTCTATTTCCTGCCTTTTCACTTCGACCTCTTTTCACGCTTCCGGCCGATGGTTTCACAAAACCAGCGATCACCGGTGTGCGTCGCGTTTCAAGCCGATGTTTTTTAATTGTGATTCCGCATTGCAATGCGGAATCACGCGGGGTTATGCTTCCGTGAAATCCACCGGCGCGCCTCTGAGCAGCGGCCGGAAGCGCGCCTTGTCGTTGGATTTGGCGTAGGCATCCTCGGCGCTGATGACGCCGCGTTTGAACAGGTCCATGATCGAGTCGTCCAAGAGCGTCATGCCGTATTTTTTGCCGGTTTGGATCATGGACGGGATCTGGTGGATCTTGGCTTCGCGGATCAGGTTGCGCACGCCCGGGGTGGCGATCATGATCTCCAGGGCGACGATCCGGCCGACCTTGTCGATGCGCTTGAAGAGCACCTGAGAGATGACCGCCCGCAAGCCTTCTGCCAGAGTGGAGCGGATCAGGGCCTGTTCCTGGGAAGGGAAGACCTCGATCACCCGGTCGACGGTCTTGCTCGCGCTGGAGGTGTGCAGGGTCGAGAACACGAGGTGGCCCGTGGTGGCCGCCTCAACCGCGAGCGAAATCGTCTCGAGGTCGCGCATTTCGCCCACTAGAATGATGTCCGGGTCCTCGCGCAAGGCGCCCCGCAGGGCGGCGGAGAAGGTCTTGGTGTGGAGCCCGACCTCGCGCTGGTTGATGATGCACCCCTGGCTCTGGTGGACGAACTCGATCGGGTCCTCGACGGTGATGATGTGGTCCTTGCGGTTGCGGTTGGCCACATCGACGACGGCGGCGAGGGTCGTGGACTTGCCGCTTCCGGTGGGCCCCGTCACCAGGACCAGGCCGCGGGGCAGCATCGCCAGCTTGGATATCACCGTCGGCAGTTCGAGTTGCTCGGCCGTCATGATGGTGCTGGGGATCTCCCGGAACACGGCGCCCACGCCGTTTTTCTGCATGAAGTAATTGGCGCGGTAGCGGGCAAGCCCCGGGATCTCGTAGCCGTAGTCCACGTCCCCGGTTTCCTCGAAGACCTTGACCTTGTACTCCGGGGTGATTTCGTAGAGCATGGCCCGCAGGTCGTCGCTGGTCAGCACCTTGTACTTGACGCGCTCGATCTCTCCCCGGATGCGCAGGGCCGGCGGTTGGCCGGCCACGAGGTGCAGATCGGAGGCGCCCTGCTCGTGCATCAACTTGAAAAACGCATCAATTTTGGCCATGAAATCGCCCCGGTGTTGTGTGCGGTTGTCGGCGTGTTATTTCGCCTGTTTCAGCACTTTCAGCTTCTCGTCCTGCCCGTCCATCGCCTGGATCTGCTCCTGGCCGAGGGTCAGCTGCCGGCGGTGGGACTCGATGACGGAGCCGATCTCGACCTCGATCTGCACGCGCTGGCGTTTGAGCTTCGCGATGTGCTCCTGGAGCTCGCCCAGCCGGCGCTGTGCCTGGTGCAGGAGTCTTTCAGCCTTGTTCTCCGCCTCGGCCACGATCAGGTCGGCCTGCTTTTCGGCGTTGACCGTCATCTGATCGAGAACCTTCTGGGAGTGCATCAGGGCGCGCTTGAAGGTGCCCTCCCGTTTGCGGTGCTCCTCGATTTCGCCCCGCAGCTGCCGGACTTCGTCGGTCAGGCGGTGATGCTCCCGCTGCAGGCCTTCGAAGGCGGCGGCGGCCTGCTCGAGAAATGTCTGCACCTCTTTGGGGTCGATCCCCCGGACCTTCGTCCGAAAACGCTGCTGCTGGATGTCCAGTGCGGTGAGCGCCATGGTTTCTCCTTGTGAAACGGGTTACCGCAGGCCGGCAGCGAATTCATACAGGCTGCCGACCACGAAGTTTTCCAGGAACATGATCGCCAAAAAAACGATGACCGGTGCCAGGTCGATGCCGCCGAAGACCACCGGCAGGCGCTGGCGGATCCGGTAGAGCACCGGTTCGGTCACGGTGTGGATGAACCGCACGATCGGGTTGTACGGATCGGGGCTCACCCACGACAAAACGGCGCGGGCGATGACCACCCACATGTAGATGTTCAGCACGTAGTGAAAAATGGTAGCGACGGCGTTGACAAAGTTGCTTGTCAAAATGGACATGGCGACTCCGACCTCGAAAGCCGCTCACCAGGTACGCCGGCTGGGTGCCCGAACATCAACCCCCACGCCATGACGTGGCGCGCACTGCATCCTAGCCAATAAAACATATCGCCCGGCCGCCGGCGGAACTTGAGCGGAAACACGGAAAAGTGAACCGGGCCGCCGGTTGGCGGCCGATTCGGTATAGAACTATAGTTTACCATACTCTCCTGAGGTTGGCAAACTCTGGAAGGCGGAAGTTTGAAGGCGGAAGGCGGAAGGCGGAAGGGGGAGACTGCTCAGGTGTTCAGTCTGTCTACCTGAGCAGTTACCCCCCGGCAATCATCGGGATGAGGAAGATCTGGGCGTTGTCCGGGATGCGCGCCTGCTCGAAGTTGGGGCGGGAGACATAGTGATCGTTGACGCGCACCACGGGGCAGGCGGCAGATTCGCCGCCGAGTTCCTTCAGCACGTCCGCCACCGTCATGCCCTCGCGCCAGGGGCGTTCTTTTCCGGCCACCTGGATCACGCGCTCACCCCGTTGGCCTTGAGCAGGTCCACCACCTCCGGGAAATCGATCCCCAGGCGTTTGACCGTGGCAAGCGTCGGGATTCCGTCCGGCGTCCAGCCCCGGCGTTCGTACACGGCGTCCTTCAGCGTTTCGTACTGCGCCTCGCGCAGCCGGCGCATGAGGGCGACCTTCTCCGCGGTGCCCTTGCCGTCGATATCGATCTTGTAGACTTCCGCGAGTTGCTTGTCGTAGCGCTCGGCACGGGATTCGTACTCCATTTCGGTCACCGGACCCATCGCCCGGTAGGGCAGGGCGTCGTGCGCGCGGCGGCCGAATCCCATGCGCAGGTTGAACAGACGCTGGAAGTTGTAGACCCTCTCGCTCATAAGGATGAGATCGTCCGGGCCGGACTCCCGGCCGGTCACCGAACTGAAGTATTCGGCGTACCAGCCGACGTGCTTCATCACCTTGGCGGGCTCGGCGGTGCCCTGGTTGTCCTCGGGGATGATGTCGTTCCAGGGCAGTTTGCACAGGCCGCAGAGCGAAAACCAGGTGCGGAACATGGGGAACCAGTGCAACGCTTCAGCCTTCTGTGCGAACGTCGGCATGTAGTTGTGCACCATGTCGAGGAAGATCAGCCAGGCTTCATCGTGCTGGGGGCCTTTGAGGGCCAGCCCGTAGCCGCCCTGCTGGGCGAGCGACTCCTTGGTCACATACTCGGAGAACTCCAGGCCCTTGGCCTCCATGCCGATATCGGCCATGATCGTGGGGTCGGCGCCGAAGTCCTGCGCGAAAACCGCCTTCATCCGGCGTATCCCCTGGCCGATCTGCTGGCCGAAGCCCTCGCCGCGGGCCATCTGGTGGACGATTTCGAGGGCGGCGGCGCGGTTGCCGAAGCAAAGCTCAAGGCCGCCGGTGTGTTGGGCGGTGATCAGGCCAAGCTCGTAGCACTCCATGGCGAAGGCCGTCGCGGTTCCCACCGAAATCGTGTCCAATCCGTAGGCGTCGCAGTAGAAGTTCATTTCGATCACGGTGTGCGGGTCGAAGATGCCGAGGTTCGAACCGCAGCCGGCAATGGTTTCATACTCGGGGCCGTCGACAAAGACCTTGCGGCCGGCGTAGGGCCCGCTCAGGGGGACGAAGTCGCGCACGCCGTGGGAGCAGGCCACCGTGCAGCCCATCCAACACCCGTCGTAGCCGGGGTCGAAGAGGCGGCGGAACACCGCCTGGCCCAGGTTGGGGGCCTCCCGGTGCTGGCCGAAGCGGAAATTGTGGGTCGGCAGCAGGTCGTGGTCGTCCATGATGGTGACGATGTGGGTGGTGCCGATGGTCGCCATCTCGTTCTGTTTGGGGTCGAGCGCGACGATCTCCCGGGCATGCTGCTTGGCGACCGTCTTCAAACGTTCTTTCTCGGCCGGCTGGTTGGTGTCGAGCGAGATGGCGGCGTCCCAGCGGGCCACCAGGGCCCGGATGCCCTTGTCGGCGAAGACGGTGCCCACCCCGCCGCGGCCGGCCTGCTTGTAGCGGGCGCGCTTGCGCTTCGGGTCGTACCAGCTGAAGTTGAGGCAGCCGAAGAACGTGTGCTTTGCGCCGGGGCCGGCCGACACCACCGATATGTTGCGCGGCTTGCCCTGGGCGAAGTGCTCGGTCAGCACCTCCGAGAGTTTGTAGGCGTCCTCGGGCAGGCCCGTGCTCGCGAAAATCTCCACCTTCTGGTCGATGCCGTCCACGAACACGACGACGTCCTGGTCGGTCTTGCCCTGGATCCCGAGGGCGTCGAAGCCCGAGAACTTGAGGTAGGGGCCGAAATAGCCGCCCACGTTGGAATCGATGACCGCGCCGGTGAGGGGGGAGATGGTGGCCGCGATGCTCTTGCCGGAGCCCGGGTAGGCCGGGGTCCCGCCCAGCGGGCCGCTCGCGATGCAGACGGCGTTCTCCGGGTCGTCCCAACGCGTCGTGGGCGTGACAGCGTTCCACAGCAGCCAGAGGTCGAACCCCTTGCCGCCGATGAAGATCTCCTTCATCTGCGGCGTCACCGGCCGGGCGGCGATGTCCAGACGCGACAGATCCAGGTGGAGCGTCTGGTTGGCGTAGCCCTTATCGATGGGGGGGCGCTGGTAGGGGAAAGTCTTTTGGAGCTTGAGTTCGTAACCGGACATGATAATCTCCTTTGAAGGCGTTTAGACCGTTGTGATCGTTTAGATCGTTATCGTCGTCGGACCGCTGCTTCAAGGACGACTTCGTAATAAGCCCAAATTCAAGGCGTGCGAGTGTCGTGTCGTGAGGCGTACTTGCAGTACGCCGCAGCGACAGCGATACGAAGCACAACGCAGAAGTTGGGTTTATTACAAAGTCGTCATTTCAGCTTCTCGACACCCTTGAACTCCCGGTAAGGCGAGAATTCCTTCAGGATGATGGCATCGTCGTCCGTGGTCGACCGGGTGACCATGCGGGCGACGATCTCGCCGACACCGGTGCCCAGCATCAGGCCCTGGCCGCACATGCCGGTCGCGTGCACCAGCCCCTGCACCTCTCGGTTCCAGCCGACCACCGGCGAGCCGTCCGGGGTCATGGGGTAAAGGCCCCGCCAGGTGCGGCGCACGCGCAGGTTCTTGAGCCGCGGCAGCAGGTGCACGAGGCGGCGGCAGATCTGAGGCAGAAAGACGGAGGTCTCGCGCTTGTCGGTACCCACGATGGGCGGGTCCGGGGTGATGCAGAAGACCACCTGCCCGTGCCGGTTCTGGTAGAAGTAATAGTTCTTGGAGCCCGGCGCCGGACGGATATCCACCACCATGCACTCGAAGAAGGGCTCAACCGGCTCCGTGATGGCGGCCTCGTGGCAGTCCGGCTCCACCGGGATCCGGACGCCGGCGGTTTCGCACAATGGCGCCGACTGCGGCCCGGCCGCGTCGACCACCACCGGGGCCGCGTACCGGTCGCGGTCCGTTTCGACGCCGATCACGCGGCCGCCGTCCACGAGAATGCGGCTGATTTTCTCCTTGAACCGGAACGCGACCGCCAGGCGCGTGGACCGGCGATAGTAGGCGTTGGCCACGAGCAGCGGCGAGATGGAACCGTCCTCCGGGGCGAAGGTGCCGCCCAGGAGGCCCGCGGTGCTGATGCCCGGCACGATCGTCTGGATCTGCTGCGGCTCCGTGAAATCGATATTGAGCCCGTAGGACTTCTGGAGCGGCAGCAGGTTTTTCAGAAGTTCGGCGTCGCTTTCCCGGTACACCGGGTAGAGATAGCCCCCTTGCAGCCACTCGATGTCGTCCCCATGGATCTTCTGCCACGTAGAGAGAATTTCGATCGATCGCAGGCAGGCCAGAATTTTGCCGGGAGCGGAGTGGGTGGCCCGCACCCCGCCGATGGCGTGCTTGTTCTCGCCCTGACCCGGGGACGGGTGCATGTCGATCACGAGGGTGCGCAGTCCCTTTTCGCCCAGGGCCATGGCGGTCGGCATCCCGACCGAGCCGGCGCCCACAACGATCGCATCGTAGGCCTTATTCATGGGGCCTCTCCGGGATGCCGGCGAAGGCGCCGATGGGCACCTCCACGAAGAGCGGCCGGTCCACCCGGTCGGTGACGGTGCCGAGATCGACCCCCTCCTCCTTGAACATGCGCCAGATCATGGGGCGGCAGGTCTTGGAACCGCAGGCGCCCATGCCGGCGCGGGTCAGGGCCTTCAACTGGTTCAGGTCCCGCACTCCGGCTCGGATGGCGGCCCGGATTTCGCCGGCGCTCACCCGCTCGCAGCGGCAGACGATGGCCTCGTCCGGCAGCGGGGCCTTTTCGTAGACGGCCATGGGTTCGATCTGTTGCTCTTGGACCCAGATGCCGACGGCGCGCTTGGCCACCGGCCGGTCGACCCGGATGTGGACCAGGAGGGTGCCGGGGTATTTCTTGCGGGCCTTGACCTTTTCCACCGTGTAATAGCCAAGGATGGCGCCGTCCACGTCGGTGACCGGAACCTTCCGGCCGATCTCCACTTTTTCGCGCCAGACCTCGTAGGGGAGGATGACCAGCGGGTGCTCGGGGTCCTTGCGGTAGTCGACCAGCGTGACCGCAAGCCCCGGGCAGACCGCCACACCGCCGGCGCAGCCCGTGAAGGTCTCGCTGTCGGTGAAATAGGGCAGGCCCGTGATCGTATCGTTTTCGGTGTGGATCGCGTGCTGCGGGCAGACCGACGTGCACGGGTTGCAGGGCACCTCCTGGTAGCAGTGAAAGACCGGGAAGAGACCCTCTTCCGTGGAAGGCGGCTCGCGGCGCACGACGCTGCCGGGCCGGGACTTGAGCACGGTCGCCTTCTCCTCCCACTCCTGCGGGATTTCGCCGGAGTATGCCCCCAGGGACTTGGCGATTCGCAGACCCTCGATTTTTCCCGTGAACATGGCCGCCGAGGCTTCGGCGATCTCCTGGGCGTCGCCGGCGTGGAAGACGTCCATGCCGAACTGCTTGGCCTTGAGGTAAAACTCGTTCACCTCCGCCAGGCCGACCGCCATCAGCACCGTGTCCACGGCAAAGGCTTTTTGCGTGTCGGGTTTCACGTTCCATTTGTCGTCGAGCTCGGCGATGGTGGCCGACTCCACGCGGCTGTTTCCGGTCGCGCAGACGATGGTGTGGCGGGTGAAAATCGGGACCCCGAGCCGCTTGAGCTTGTCCGCGTGGACCTTGTAGCCGCCGACCTGGGGCAGTGCCTCGATCAGGGCCGCCACCTCGATGCCGGCCTGGATCGCGTGGTAGCCGGCGATCAGGCCGACGTTGCCGCCGCCGACGATCAGCACCCGCGCGGAGGACTTTACCAGGTCGCGGTTGACCAGGGTCTGGAAGGCGCCGGCCCCATAGACCCCGGGCAGCGTGTTGCCGGGGAAGGAGAGCATTTTCTCGCGGGCGCCGGTAGCCGCCATCAGCTTGGCAGGCGTGACGGTGATGTAGCGGCCGTCGCGCACCACGCCGACAACCTGGTCCGCGAATACGGCCACGGCGGTGGTGTTCAGCCAGACCTCCACCGAGGGGTGCTTGGCGAGCTCAGCGGCGAGGATGTTGCCGATCTCGAAGCCGCGCGTTCCGGCGTAGGAGTCCTCCACCGACCCGAAGAACTTGTGGGTCTGCAGCACGAGCTTGCCGCCCAGGCGGTCCTTGTCGTCGACGACTATGGTGCGCACGCCGAGCTTGCCCAGTTCGATGGCCGCCGACAGGCCGGCCGGCCCGCCGCCGACGATGAGCACGTCGGTTGCGACGGTCTCAATCGTGCTCAGGTGCGACTCGGCATCCGCCTCGGGCAGCCGGGGCAGACCTTCGACGCTTGCGACGGTGAGCCCCGCCCGCAGGGGTGTCATGCAGGCCTTGACGGGCCGCCCGTCGGCGATGACGAGGCATTGGGAACACTGGCCGTTGGCGCAGAAAATGCCCTGGGGGCTGCCGTCCTTCGCGTGGTGGCCGAAGATGTGGATACCGTTGGCGATCAGGGCCGAGGAGATCATTTCACCGTCGAACCCGTACAGGGGCTGAGCGTTCCAGGTGAAGGGGATCGCCACTTTTTCAGGGATCGTCAATACGGGATGTTTGCGGATTCGCATGGGCGTCAGCGTTTCCTCCGAGTGTCGCCTTTCAGCGCGGAGATCTTGCGGTGGGAGGAGGCGGGTGCGCCGGCCTGTTCGTCTTGAGCGCGGCGTTGCATGTAGCCGTTGAAGCGCTGCACATGCCCGCGGGCCAGCCGCCGGGCGTCATCGGCGGCCCCTTTTTCGATCGCGTCGACCACCTCGCAGAGGTCGCGGCAGTTTTCCTGGAGCTCCTGGTCGTCCATCGACAGAAAGCGTTCGTAATAGCGGTGGATGTTGTCGTGAATGGAGGTAAGCACGCTCTGGTAAATCGGGTTGCCGGTGGTGGCGGCGATGGTCATGTGGATCTGCTTGTCCACTTCGAGGAATTCATCGCGACGGCCGTGACCGGCTCGCATGCAGGAACGCGCGGTTTCCAGCAGGTCTTTCAGCTTGCGGATGTCGGAAGCCGAGCGGCGCTCGGCCGCCTGCGCGGCAATGCTGCCCTCCACGGCCTCGCGGAATTCGGCCAGGTGGTTCAACGAGACTTTCTGCGAGCGGATGAGCAGCCCCAGGCTTTCACTGACGCCTCCGGCATCCATGGCCCGGACCACGGAGCCGCCGCCGACACCCAACCGGATTTCGATCAGCCCCTTCTGCTCCAGCACCCGCAGGGCTTCGCGCAGGGTCCCGCGGCTGATCCGAAACATCTCCTTCAGCTCCCGCTCGGACGGCAGGGTCTGACCGGTTTCGATGCGGCCGGCGAAGATGGCCTCCTCGATCTGGGCCACCACTTCCTGGAAGACTTTGGTGGGCTTGGCGGTCTGAAACATGGCCGGGCGTCCGTCGCAGTGGCATTGTAATGGTTAGACCATTTATAGCCTCGGGCCGATGGCGTGTCAAGCGCAAACGTCGGCCGCCGCGGATATAGTGCTTGACTATCGGAGAGTGAGCCCCTAAGAATTCGATTCAATTATAACAGGGTGTTCAAAAACAAGCATCAGGCCGTCAGCCAAGGCGGATATAAGCTTGCGGCAAGAGGCTTGCGGCTCGAGGCTCGAGGCTCGAGGCACAAAACAAATTCTGATCCGGTCTGCCAGACGTCCGGCTTCGAGCCTCCAGCTTCCAGCCGATTCCATGTGAGCATCTACAATAGCCGCACAACGCCGGTTCCCGGCGCGAGGCGCGGTTAAAGGTTCCTGAAGGAGGCAGCTGTGGACAAATTGATCGACAAAAAGCTCTGTTTTCTGGGGTGCGGCAACATGGGCGAGGCCCTGGTGAGCGGCCTGGTGCAATCCGGATCGGCCAAGCCAACGAACATCATCTGCACCGACGTCCGCGAGGAGCGGCTGGAGGAGCTGCGCGCCCGCTACGGGGTGCGCACGGCATCGAGCAACGTGGAGGCCGCCGCGCAGTCGGAGGTCGTCATTTACGCGGTGAAACCGCAGCTCATGGCGGAGGTATTGAAGGAGACCGCCGATCAGCTGGACATGTCCAAGCTCGTCATCTCCATCGCGGCCGGCGTCCCGCTGCGGGCGATCGAGTCCCTGCTGCAGAAGGAGCTGCGCCTGATCCGGGTCATGCCCAATATCGCCGCCTCGGTCAAGGAGTCGGCCACTGCGCTGTCGGCCGGCAAGCATGCCCGGAAGCAAGACGTCGATCTCGCCATGGCGATCTTCAATTCCGTGGGCAAGGCCGTCTTCCTGCGCGAGAACTACCTGATGGATGCCATCACCGGGCTGAGCGGCAGCGGGCCGGCTTACATCTTCATCATCGTCGACGCGCTGGCCGACGCCGGGGTGAAGATGGGGTTGTCCCGGAAGGATTCCCAGTTCCTCGCGGCCCAGACCGTCATGGGGGCGGCCAAGATGCTGATGGAAACCGGCGAGCACCCGGGCCAGCTGAAGGACCGCGTGACGTCGCCGGGGGGCACGGCCATCGCCGGTATCCACACGCTGGAAAAAGGCGGGCTGCGCACCACCCTGATCAACGCCGTGGAGGCGGCCACCCTGCGTTCCAAGGAACTCGGCGAGATGATGATCAAGTATTTCGCCGAATCGAACAACAATTAGAAGCTGCCGACCAGGGCGCTCCCGGCAACGGATGGCGCGCTCCTGAAGGAATTTACCAGATTTACAAGGCCTGCGGAGCCGCTCCGCAGGTCTTGTAAGGAAGTCGATCTAAAAATTCCCAGCAGGCATGCTATCCGACTTTTCTTGACACCGCGATCCATTCAAAGCTAATAATGACTTAAGTCTTCCATCAGCGCGCAAGTGCTCCCGGTTTTCAGTTCTACCGCTCCTCACTGGTCCTGTCACTCTGGTCGGCTTTTTTCACAGCACCCTTGAATGGTTTCGGGGAGGAATCGCCATGCCGGACAAGGAAAAAGAAGGGGCCGGATTTCCGATAAGCGGCGCGTTTGTTATTCTTGCCGTCCTCTTGGGCGATCTCATCATTCCAGACCAGCCTTTTAAAACCTCTCGACAAGCTGCGCAGGATGCGGCGAAGAGCCAAGTCCTGAAGAGCACCCATGTCGAGGCTCGTCTGTGGGAAAATCCTTTTGCGCCTGTCCTTCGGTCGAAGAGTTACAAAACCGAGAAAACCGATGAATTCAGGCTCTCTATTCTGACCAGTCGAATCGCCGAAAAAACTTATAAAAATTCAGACGGACAACTTGTGGTTTTGGGTGTCATGGTGTTCGGCGGAGAGTACGCGGAAAATGCGGAGATGCGCCGGAGGAGCCGGTATGCGGTTCTCTCCGCATTGGTGGAAGAGGACTTTTCCCCGGACCGACCCGATCAGCTGGAGTACCTCGACTTGCGCGGCGGCGACCTCTGGCAGACGTCGGAAGCCAAATCGCTGCGAGTTATACCCTATGAGTTTTTTTCCGGCCCCCAGCCTGTAGTCATTCCGCAGCGGTGCGTTTGTGCCGTTCATAGAACAGCCGTGGGTCCGAGCCACCTTGATATTCATCATCACCAGCGGCGGTGGGTTGACGGTGCTGCAGTACCTGCCGTGGTTTCAGTAGCGGTGATCTGAAGAAAATAAGTGCTGCCAAAGCCTGAACTGAGCGTTACGCCGCCCGAACAGAGTTCTCAAACCCTTCTATCGGTTGCCATCCGGCCCCCGCGGTGCTAAATTATCCCATTGGCAACCCTTTGGCGTTAAGAGGCATAACGGATGAAGATAGCGAAGGTGCTGGTTCTTCTGCTGGTCCTGTTGGCGGTCGGGGCCGTAAGCGGCCCGGCTGCTGCCGACAAGATCGAATGGCATACCTACGACAGCGGCATGGCGCGCAGCAAATTTGAAAAGAAAAAGGTGTTCCTCCATTTTTATGCGGACTGGTGCAAGTACTGCGCTGATATGGAGAACAAGACCTTCAAGGACCCGGCGGTGATCGCCGCTCTCAACCGCAATTTCATCCCCATCCGGGTGGATTCCGACCGCGATAAGCAGACCGCGTCGCTGTACCGGGTCAAAGGCCTGCCCGACACGTGGTTCATCTCCGAGAGCGGAGAGGTCATCGGCCACCGGCCGGGCTACATCTCCACCGATCAACTCATGGGCCTCCTGAATGTCGTCATGACGGGTGCCGCCGCTAAATAGACAGAAGTGGTTTCAAAGCTTCGGATCACGCCCGAGGGCAAGGCGCAGGCCGACTCGAAAGCGCAGCATACACGCCAGTATGTGAGCATTTCGAGAGGCCTGCAACGCTGCCATCGGGTGTCAGACGGGGCTATGAAATCACTTCTAACGGCTAATTCCGGAAGAGCCGCTGGCGGAGAAGGTGGCCGAGGACGGTGGCGATGAGGATGGCGCTGACCACCACCAGGAGGCGCGGGACCCAGACATAGCCGTGATACGCTTCGAACTCCTTGGCTACGGAAACCCCGATCAGCCCGAAGACGAGCAGGGCTGCCAGGGCGGCCAAGAGGAGCGTCGTGGCGACCGCCGGGGGGGTCAGGAAGTGCAGCGGTCTGCGTGAACGCGCAATGATGGTTTGTGGCGAAGGCATCTCGGCGGTCGTCTCTCCCGGCGCGGGGATGCACGCCGCCATCGGCCTCAGCCGTTGGCGGGCGGTGGTACTGGATCAGATTATGCGGGACGGCATGAAAATGCAAGCCGGGAAACAACCCGGGTCAACGATGCGTTGGAGCGCGGCCGCCACGGGGCTGATCTTTATGTTTCTGGCCGCCGGTGGGGGGGTGGGAGGTTGTGCCATGCCGCACAAGTCGGATCCGGGAAAAGCACCGGTCAAGGCCTTTGCACCGGGCACCATCCTTTCCGGCCGAACCGGTGCGCCGGTCTCCTTTGACGAGTTGATGGCGGACGTGCGGACGGCGCGGGTCGTTTACGTGGGCGAAATGCACACCTCCGCCCGACATCACGAGATTCAGCTGAAGGTGATCCGCGCGTTGCACGACGAGGGGATTCGGCTGGCCGTGGGCATGGAGATGTTCGACCGATC
>DATITS010000053.1:0-65785 GCA_035467535.1 Desulfobacterales bacterium | reverse complement strand
CCCAAAGGCAATATCCGGCCTTCCGCTTTGCACCCCTTCGGCGCACTCCCGGCGCTGCCCGTACCTCATCCGTGCTCCCTGCGACAAAACGTTTGAAACGCATCTACCTTAAAAAGTGACTTGCTTTCCATACAAAATGGGTTTAGAAAAAATTGCGGTCTTGTTGTCATCGATACTTGTGTTTGTATAGGAATCAGCGGAGTCGACCGGCAACGGAGGCTGAACAGAACCGCACCGCTTTGCCGGACAGGTATCTTAACGCTCTTTACGGCGGCAGATACCTTCGCGCGCAGGCAGGATGTCATGGAAAACACCAGTTCGAATCTGCTCCTGATTAAAACCGTCCCAGAGGCACAGACCGCGCCAACCACCCATCCGGAATCCGCGGGCGATAACCCAGGAACCGCCGGGGTCACCTCCTCTGAAAAAGCCCTTCTCGGCAATACAGCGAAAAAAATTGACGGGCTCGCAGCGCCGGAAGAGGGCCGCAAGGTGCTCAAGGAGAGCCTGGTCAATCGACTGAACTACACCCATTTCCAGGACGACGTTATCATAGTTCAGTTCGCCCATCGACAGTACGAGCGGACGGTTTCCATACCGGCCGTCCCCCAACCCTGCTGCGGAGATGTCCTGGAATGCCACTGGGCGGAAAACGCCGATGTTGCCTCCCTGCTGAGATCGCACGACATCAAGCACATTCTGGTCCCCCGCGGCCAAAAATTCATCAAGGCGGTTCCGGAAATCCTCGCCGTCGATGAACAGGGTGTACGCCTGGCCCTGCCGGAGTTCTGCTTCGAAATCAGCCACCGCCGAGTCGAGCGCCAGCGATGCCGCGGCATTTCCGTGTATGTGATCCAAAACTCTACATCCTTTTCCGGCGTGCTGCTCGACTTCACCACCCAGTCCTTCCGCGTCGAACTCACGGCGGCATCGCCCCAGAGCTTTGAGTGGATCGACTCGAAGCTGCCCGTCAATGTCATCTTCTTCGCCGGGAACCAGACGCTGTATTCAGGCGAGTGCATCATCGTGCGCCAAACCCAGGATGTCTCCTGTCGAAGCTATGTGCTGGAACCTCTCCGGCAGGAGATCCAGCGGCATCCAAAGGCCGAGTACCGGAGCCAGCGCCAGACGCTGACCCCTTCGCCAAACATCATCTTCCGGCACCCGCTAACGCAGAAACGTGTGGAGCTCAAGGTTGTCGACCTGTCCGGTTCCGGTTTCTCCGTGGAGGAGGACGAGCACAACAGCGTTCTGATCACGGGCCTGATCCTGCCCGAGATTGAGCTCCGCCTCGCCAATGTCCTGACACTCACGTGCACCGTCCAGGTGGTCTTCCGCAGGGTCCGCACAGTTGAAGAAAAAACCCGGAGTATCCGTTGCGGCTTGGTGCTGATCGACATTACGGCCCAGGATCACGTCAAGCTACTGGCGATGCTGCACCAGGTGCAGAACAGGAACTCCTATGTGTGCAACGATCTGGACCTGGATGCCCTTTGGGATTTCCTGTTTGAAACCGGCTTCATCTACCCCAAGAAATACGCTCTCATCCACGCCAACAAGGAGCAGATCAAGCAGACCTACCAAAAGCTTTACACCCGCAGCCCGGAGATCGCCCGGCATTTCGTCTACCAGAACGACGGCACTATCCTTGCCCATCTGGCGACGATCCGATATTGGAAAAGTTCCTGGCTCATCCACCATCATGCCGCCCGCAAGTCCGCCTTGAACCGGGCGGGCCTCATCGTGCTCGACCAGATCGGCCGTTTCGGCCATGACACCTACCGCTTGCGCGGGCTGCACCTGGATTACCTGGTATGCTACTACCAGCCCAAGAACAGATTTCCGAACCGGGTATTCGGGGGGGCGGCCAAGTTCATCAACGACCGCCAGGGCTGCTCGGTGGACGCCTTTGCCTATATGGCGCACCCCGAAGGCGGCGACGGGGACTTGAGCCTGCCGACGCGTTGGGAGTTTGGCCGGGCCGAGAGCACGGATGTGGCCGACCTGGAATACCTCTACGACCGCAACTACGGCGGCCCCATGCTGAAGGCCCTGGACCTGCAGCCAACGACGTGGCAGGACGACAACCTGTGCCAAGAGTTTCGAAAGTGCGGGTTCAGACGTGACCGCCATCTGTTCACGCTGAAGGAAGACGGCAGGCTCAGGGCATTCCTGATCGCCAACGTCTCCGACATCGGGCTCAACCTCTCGGACCTGACGAACTGCATCACAGCACTCGTGCTTGAACCCAAGGGGCTCGCGCCGGACGTGCTCGCCGCCGCACTCCGGATGGTCCGCCGCATCACCGGCCAGGAGCACGTCCCGGCGCTCGTCTTCCCCGCGACCTACGCCAAGGAAAACGGACTGCCAACGGAAAAGATCTACAACCTCTGGGTCTTCCACATGCACAGCCAGAGCCAGACGTATTTCCGATACATCAACCGCCTCCTGAGACATGGCTGAGAACTCGGCACGGTCGGAGATTCCCTGCAGCCTGCTGCAGGGATCTTCCATCCGGCAGTGATAGGGGTCTCCGTTTGCAGGGAGACCCGGCCTCAGCGGCTCGGATTCCGTCCGTTCCACTTTCCATCAGACAACTTCACGCAGCCATGGCCCCTCTCCCCGGGGGAACTGCTCCAGCGGCCCATTTTAGGCGCCCTGCCCTTTCAATCTCTGATTTCGCCTTGCAACCGCCCCCCGGTGCTGGTAACTAGGCAGGGATCGGCCGGTGCAGACTGCCGATGATCATATGTTGAAGGAGCACATGTCATGATGGATCAACCCAGTGAACCTGTCGAAGAGAACTTTGCAGCAATGCTCGAAGCCTTCAGCCCGGGCAAGAGCGCCGAGGTGCGTATCGGCGACCGGGTGAAAGGCCGCATCATTTCCATCGGGAAGGAGAGCGTTTTTGTCGACACCGGCATGAAGATCGACGCCGTGGTCGAAAGGGGCGAACTTCTCGATGCCGACCAGAACCTGACCGTCGCCGAGGGCGATGAGCTCGAACTTTACGTGGCCGCCGTCGGCGAGGGCGAAATCCGCCTCTCCCGGGCCATCTCCGGCGAAGGAGGTGCCCAGGCCCTGCGCGAGGCCTACCAGAAGAAGGTGCCGGTGGAGGGCAAGGTCAAGGAACCCTGCAAGGGGGGCTTCCATGTGGAGGTCATGCAGCACCGGGCCTTCTGCCCGGCGAGCCAGATCGACATCGTCGCCGCGCCGGACCCTTCGGTCCACGTGGGGACGACCTACCAGTTCCTGATCACCCGCTTCGAGGACAAGGGGCGCAACATCGTCGTCTCCCGGCGCGTGCTCCTGAGTCAGGAGTTGGAACTCGCCCGGAAGCAGTTCATGGAAACCCTGAAGCCGGGCGATGTTCTCGACGGCCAGGTCACTCGGATCATGCCGTTCGGCGCGTTTGTGGCGCTATCGCCCGGGGTGGAGGGCATGGTGCACGTGTCCGAAATCGGCTGGTCCCGGACGGCCGCCCCCGAGGACACTCTGCAGCCCGGGGCCCGCCTGCGGGTCAAGGTCCTCACGATCGATACCCCCCCCGGTGTGAAGCAGACCCGCATCGGGCTTTCCATCAAGCAGCTCGAGGAGGACCCCTGGCTCAGCGTGGAGGAGACCGTGCACGCCGGGGATGTGGTCCGCGGCCAAGTCACCCGCTGCATGCCCTTCGGCGCCTTTGTCGAAATCGGTCCGGGCCTGGAAGGCCTGGTGCACATCAGCGAGATGAGCTACACCCGGCGGGTGGTGAAACCGGAGGAGGTGGTCACCCCGGGCGAGACGGTCACGGTGGTGGTCAAGGCCGTGGAGCCGGAAAAGCGGCGCATATCCCTCAGCCTGAGAGATGCCGAGGGCGACCCCTGGGCCGAGGTCCTCGAACGCTTTCCCGTGGGCAAACGGGTAGAGGGCGTCATCGAGAAAAAAGAGAAATTCGGCTATTTCGTGCGCCTGGCCCCCGGCATCACCGGGCTGTTGCCCATGGGGAGCATCCGCCGGTCTTCGGCCGCCGGAGAGCTGGAAAAGGCCCGGGAAGGGGACACGCTCACGGTGGCCGTGGAGGAGATCAGCGTGCCGAAACGCCGGATCTCGCTCGCTCCCGGCAGCTCGGAGGACGAGAGCGAGTGGCAGAGCTTCAGCCCGGCGACCCGGGGCTCCCTCGGCGCGCTGGCCGAAAAGCTCCAGAACGCCCTGGCCGGGCGGAAGAAGTAGATACCGCAGGGTCCGAGGGGTCAAGGGTCCGCGTCAAGGATCCAAGTGAACAGCGGCCGGTTGCTGTTTCGTTTACGCTCGACTTCCCGGACCTTTTGGTTTTGTCACACCCGGTAGGCCTTGCGGTCCGAGAATTCCGCCTGCTTGCCCTCGTTCCACTGCGCCACCGGCCGCAGGTATCCGACCACCCGGCTGTAGACTTCGCACCGTCGGTAGGCGGACAGCTGCGGACTCTTGCAGTAGCAGTCGTCGCATTTATTGTGGAACTTGTCGGGCTCGGGCTCGTAGACCGCCCCGCCACTGATGGCAAACCCTTCCGGGGTGAGTGCCACCGCCACGTTCACATCCTTGCCGCAGTCGTGGCATTGGCCCTGAAACCCGAGCATGGTCTTGTCCGGGTGGGATTCGAACAACTCGTGCAACCGCGCAACCGTCATCATGGAAAGTGTCTCCCCTTGCACTTGAAAATTAGCCGGTACCGGAAAATGGCGGATTCGCCCGGCGCGAGGTTGAACGCATTCGAGGCCATCGAGGCTGAACGCCCACGCCGCACCGCGGACCTACCATGTTCCGAAAATAATTTTCATACTACCCCCCTTCCTGTTGTATGTCAATACCTCGCAACCCCCAATATATTGTATCTATCTGTAATCATTGCGTGAAATTAACGTCCGCGCAACGGGGTTCCGAGGTCGAGCGCTCCACGAGTCGAAAATTGCATTGAATCCCGGTGAACCGGTGCTTACTATTACGGCAATTAACCTAAATTGAAGGTAGTTTCGGGACCGGAATGCGATGCGTGTGCGCAGTACCGGTCAGCGGATAACTTCAGGTGAGAAAGGCATGAAAACCACATTGAAATGGGCGGGGGGGGGAGTCGTCTGTTTGGTGGTGGTGGTGATCGCCGCCCTCCTGATCATTCCGGCTTTCGTGGACGTGAAGCAGTTCAAGGCGCCGCTGGAAAAATACCTGAGCGAGGTGAGCGGCCGGCCGGTGTCCGTGGGGGACGACGTGCGGGTTTCCCTGTTCCCGTGGGCGGGTGTTTCATTTTCCGCCCTTAAACTGGGCAACACCCCGGCGTTTGCCGAAAAAGAGTTCCTGACGGTGAAATCTTTTGACGTTCGCGTGAAGCTGCTGCCGCTGCTGTTCAAAAAGGTGGAGGTCGACCGACTCGTGGTGCAGGAGCCTCGCCTCTTCCTGGTAACGAACAAAGACGGACATGTCAGCTGGGACTTCGGCGCCAAGCCGGTAGAGGGCAAAGCCGCGGCCCAACCCGATACGGCCCCCTCGCAAACGGGGTTGCCCATCCAGTCGTTCATGGTCGGGGAACTGAGCATCCAAAACGGGCAACTGACGCTTATCGACCACGGCAAGGGCTCGCACCAGGAGATTTCGGGGATGAATCTGTCGCTGAAGGATGTCTCCCTTGAGAAGCCGGTGCGCTTTTCGTTATCTGCGTCGGTCAACCAGAGGCCGGTTTCCGCGGAAGGCCGCTTCGGGCCGGTGGGGGCGAACCTCGGCCAGGGCGCCATCCCCCTGGAGTTGAAGGCGGATGCATTCGGGCAGCTGAAGCTGCAGGTCAAAGGCTCGCTGGAGAACCTGCTCGCCGCCCCCCTGGCACGCCTCACCGTAGACGTGACCGAGTTCTCACCGCGCAAACTCTTCGCCGAAATCGGACACTCCCTGCCCGCCACCGCCGACCCCAGGGTGCTGGAGCGCTTGGCGCTCAAGGCCGACGTCACGGCCGATGCCAAGGCCGTGGCGGTATCCGGTGGACTGCTGGCGATTGACGATTCCAAACTGAGCTTCACTCTCAATGCCGGGGAGTTCTCAAAGCCCAACCTTACCTTCGACTTCAGGCTCGACCAGATTGACCTCGACCGTTATCTGCCCCCGAAGGCAGCCGCATCCTCCGGCGCCCAACCGGCTCAGGCGACTTCCCAAAAGACCGACTACGCGCCCCTGCGGCGACTGGTCATGGACGGGACGGTCGCCGTGGACAAGCTCACCGCCAAGAACGCCAAGCTCGAGGACGTGCATTTGAAAATTGCGGCAAAGGAGGGCGTCCTCTCGCTGGACCCGCTCACCATGAAGCTTTACCAGGGCACTGCGGCCGGCAAGACCGTAGTGAACGTTAAAGGGGCCAGCCCCGTAACGGATGTCCGACTCAATCTGGACAAAGTGCAGGTGCACCCCCTGCTCAAGGACCTTGCCGACCAGGACTTTATCGAAGGCATCGCCAATACCCAGGTCGCACTTTCCATCACGGGTGAGGATCCGGCGCGCATCAAGCAGAGTCTGGACGGCAAGGGCCGCCTCGCCTTCAAAGACGGCGCCATCATCGGCGTGGACATCGCCCACATGGCTCGCAACGTGAAGGCCGCGTTGGGCGGAGAGGCTGCGTCCGGTCCGAAACCCCGCACGGATTTTGCCGAACTCCTCGTCCCGTTCACGATCGAAAACGGCGTGTTCCACACCGCTGAGACCTCCCTTAAGAGCCCGCTGTTGCGCCTGCTGGCCACCGGCCAGGCCGACCTGGTGAAGGAGACGCTCGATTTCCGGTTAGACCCGAAGCTGGTCGGCACCATCAAGGGTCAGGGGGACAGAGAGGACCGCTCCGGCCTGGAAGTGCCGATCATCGTGTCGGGCAGCTTCGCCCATCCCGCTTTCCGGCCCGACGTGGAAAGCATGGCGAAAGACCAGCTCAAAAAAGCCCTCGATCCATCGGGGGCGGGCGGGGTGCCGGCCAAGCCGGGCGACCTGATCAAGGGCCTCCTGCCCAGGAAAAAGTAGATTTAAACCACTCTTGCAGAGAATCTCACTCGTAAGGGGCTAATGGAGGGGGAGAAGGCGGCCATGAAAAATCGATCGATAGGCCTGGCGCTGCTTCTGTGGGCGGGGGGTATGGCCGGCTGTGCGGGTTTGGGCAAGCCGCTTGAAACCCCGCGCATTTCCCTCTCCAACGTCCAGGTGCAGGAAAGCAAGGGGCTGGAAACGGCGTTTCGGGTCGACCTGCGGGTGGCGAACCCGAACGACGTGGAGTTGGACATCAAGGGCCTGGAATGCGACCTGGAAATCAACGGCAAACCGTTTGCCTACGGTATCTCCAACACCCAGGTCACGGTGCCGGCCTTCGGGTCGGAGACCATCCCGGTCACGGTCTACTCCTCGGTGCTGGACATCGTCAAAGGCCTGTTCGGACTGCAGCAGCGAGAGGATCTGAGCTACCGGGTCAAAGGCAAGGTGCGGATGGCGGGCGGCGGCCTCATGCCGTCGACGCTGCCGTTTGATTCCCAGGGAACGGTTTCGATCAAGGAGCTGGTCCCGGGCCGGAGGGGCCCGTCCTGATCGCCACCCGTTAACGCCGCCCGCGATCGGCAACAGCCATTTTTCCTGAACTGAAAGGCGCTCGCCCATGAAAATCGGCATCATCGGACTGCCCCTCTCCGGCCGGTCCACGACCTTCGAGGCCCTGACCCGGCAGGGAAACGAAACCGCCTCCCGCGGCGAAGACCGGCTCGCCGTGGTGCGCGTACCCGACGAGCGCGTGGACCGCTTGAGCCGGATGTTCGAGCCCCAGAAGACCATCTATGCCCAGGTGGACTATTTTCTCGCCGGCCAGGGAAGTCAGAAGAAGGAGGCCAACCCCTGGCTGCCCGTGAAGGATTGCGACGCCCTGATCCAGGTGGTGCGCAACCACGGACCGGACCGCACCCCGGCGGCGGATTTCCGCGCAGTGGAGCAGGAGTTGATCCTCTCGGACCTCGTCCAGGTGGAAAAGCGCCTGGAGCGTATCGAGCTCGATCAGCGGCGCGGCAAGAAGATGAATTCCGAGGAACAGCAGCTCCTCACCGAGTGCCGCCGGCTGCTCGAAGCCGAAACCCTGCTGCGCCGCAGACCCGAGCTTGCCGACGCCAAGTCGCTCAGAGGCTTTGCGCTGCTCACCGCCAAGCCCATGCTGGTGCTCTTCAACAACGAGGACGGCGACGCCGCGCTTCCCGACATCGGGGAGATCGCCGTTCATGAAAAATGCCTGGTGCTGCAGGGAAAACTCGAACAGGAACTCGCCCGCATGAGCGAGGAGGAGGCCGCCGAGTTCCTCAAGGAATACCAGATCGGCACTTCCGCCATGGGTCGGATGATCCGGCTCTCCTACGAGGTCATGGGGCTCATCGCCTTCTTCACGGTCGGCAGCGACGAGGTCCGCGCCTGGACCATCCGCCGGGGCACCCCGGCCGTGGAGGCCGCCGGCGTAATCCACAGCGACATCCAGAAGGGCTTCATCCGGGCCGAGGTGATTTCCTACGCGGATCTCATGGCGGCCGGCTCGACGGCCGAGGCGCGCCGCCGCGGGACGTTCCGCCTGGAGGGCAAGACCTACGCGGTGGCCGATGGGGACATCATCAACTTCCGCTTCAACGTGTGAGCCGGCCGGAGGGCTTGTCCGAACCTGACACAACCGGTATGGTTTTGAGGGAAAAACGTGATAAGAAGCGTGAGACGATCGACGTTTCCGCGTCAACCCGATCGCAGGGCTTTTTCCTCGAACCTTCTCGATGGAGCCACCCATGATGCAGGATGCAGTGCTGGAGATCATCGCCCAGGGGGCCTGGAACGGCGGCCGGCTCGTTGACAATTCGATCTACGAAAACAAGGGCATGGTCTTCAAGGGCGGGATCCCGGTCACCCGCCAATCCATCGAGGAACGCATGGGGGTCCGCACGCGCATGGTCGCCCCCATGGACGAGCGCATCGGGGTCACAGCGTTCCGGGATCTGCTGGAGACATCGGGGATCGACGCCGCGCGCATCCGGGCGATCATCGGCGCCACCAATATCGGCGAGGACAAGGAAGACCCCGGGCCGGTCAGCCGCTTCCCCTACGAGCTCGTTCGCAACGTATGCCCGCAGGCCCTGGTGTTTGACCTTTACGCCGGCTGCCCCGGGTTCAACGTGGGGGTGGAGGCGCTGTTCATGCTTTCGCTGGCCGGAGCGCTCAAGCCCGGCGATCTCTCCGTCATCATCGGCGCCGAAAACATCCACCGCGCCAAGGCCTTCAAGCCCCTGGACACCGCCAACATCATCTTCGGCGACGACGCACTCGCCACCGCCCTGGAGACCGGCGCGCTGGCCGGCGGCTGCCAGACCGGCCGCGTCATTGACGAGACGATCGTGGATGCCGGCGACACTTTCATCGCCGCCATCGCCGACCAACTGCTCCCGTGGGCGCGCGCCGGGCGGCTGGACGGCATCATCATCGACAATCAACTGGGGAAGATCGCATGCCGGATTCCGGCCAGTGCGACCCGGGTGCAGCATGCGCTGATGGAGCGCCTCCACCCGGAAGCGGCCGCTGCGGGGACGTTTAAAAACTTTCGCGCGGCCCTCGAACTCTATGACACCTATGGGTCCGGGTTTGCCTACGACGTGATGACCATGGACGGCAACCCGGAAACCGTGAAGCGCATCGCTTCTGCCTACACGACCGCCGGCAGCTATCGCCGTCTGGCCGCGGTATTCCTGGCCCCGGGTCAGCCCGCAAGGCTCAGCCTGATCGAGGGTGTGCCCGGGGCCCTGCCCGCCGTCTCCAAGGGGGTCGTCGCCACCCGCACCTGCAGCCACGGCTGTGTTGCCGGTTTCATCGAGGCCATACTCGATGACGACGGGCTCTTCGGCAGAATGGACGGCAAGGGCGTGTTTCTCTACGCCACGCGCGGGGCGAAGGCCCATCTGACGTCGCTGTTGTCCAAGCATCGGCTCACCCTCATGGACATCGACCTGCTGATCGAGCACCAGGCCAACTTTGCCATGCTCCCCCTCACCCTGGAGCAGGTCCTGTCCGATGGCGCGCCCGTTGCCCCGGAGGAGGTCGCCCGCTTCCTGGCCGAGAAGATGGTGACAAACATCCACGAGCGGGGCAACTGCTCGGTGGTCTGCATGCAGCGCCTCCCCTACGACCTCGCCCGCGGCGCCCTCGCCCCCGATACGATTCAGGAATTCCCCGTCAACCGCAACCTGGAGCGCCTCCGGCAGGCCCGCACCATCCTCTACGACTCGGTCGGCGCAGGGATGACGCGCAGCTCGTTCCTGCGCCGGGCCTGACGCACCCCTCGGAGCGGTGGATTCGAAAGCGGCCGAAGTCGCTCCTCTCAGCGGATGGATAGTTCGAACTGGTACGCGATGCCTTCGATCTGGGCGTCGGTGAGGGGTCTCGGCTGGATGTGCTCGAACAGCGACGGGATCTGTTTCGGGTTGACGACCGGGATGCCTGCGGGTGTTGTGCGCTTGATAAACCACCCGGGGGCCACCACGACGGCGCGCACGGCCACCTCCTCGCCCGTGGCGCGGCCGAGCCACTCCGACAGCCACTCTGCCTGTTTCTCCGCCCGGGCGACGGTGTGATCGTCGGTCGCACGCGGAAAAAACAGCACGTGCCCGTTGTAGGCCGCCGTGGCCGGCTCGCCGCCGGCCCGGACCGGTTTTGGCCGTATCGTGGTCGAAAGCGCGAACACGCCCTTTTTTCCCACCACCACATGATCGATGGTGAATCCCTCCCCCGGCACGTCGTGATAGACACGATAGCCTTCCGGGGAGAGGCACCTCAACGCCTGCACGACCGTGACACGCCCATCATAGCCGAGGCGCAGATTGCGCCGCTCCCGTATCAGGCAGGCGAGCCGCGTGAGGCTGAGCGAGTAAAAGACGATCCCGACCGCCCCGGACCCGGCGGCGGACAACGCCCGTGTCTCGAGTTCTCCGAAATACACATCGGCGATGATCACCCCGACAAACAGGCCGAGAAAGGCCAGGCTGCCGGCCGTGAAGTCCCCGATCTCCTGGTCGACCCGCTCGATCCCCTCCAGCAGCGCCTGGCCGGGAACGCGCGCGCCCCCCATGGCCGGCGGCGACGCGGCGGCGTTATGCCGGCGCTGCCGGATGGCCCGGTAGAAGATGATCAGCAGGCCCGCGCTGATCATCAAAACAGCAGCCGGCAGAACCGTGGGCAGCATCTGCATTCGAACGGGATCCTCTTGCGGTGACGGTGTGCACCCGGGGCAGGCCGGCAACGGCCGGCGCCTGAGCGGCCTATGGGATCCACCCGCGGCCACCCCGATGCGGAGGCAAAATATGCCACAAGTGCGCCCATTTTCATAGATCAAATCCGTGCGCCCCGGGGCTCGCCCGAAATTGCAGCGGGATTTGGCCCGTTTTGGCGCTCGATAAGGGTTGACATGCCGGCGATCATTATCTACCTATCAGGGCATTTGCCTTGGACCACACCAAAGGGAGAAACACCATGCAAGTCACTTTTTTGGGCGCGGCGCGCGAAGTCACGGGCTCCATGCACCTCATCACCACGGGCAGCGACCGCGTTCTGCTGGATTGCGGGCTCTTTCAGGGTCGGCGCCGGGAGGCTGCCGAGAAAAACCGGGTTCTGCCCCTCGACCCCAGCCTGCTCACCAATGTCGTGCTGTCGCATGCGCACCTCGACCACTCCGGGCGGATTCCGGTACTGACCCAAAACGGGTTCCCCGGTCGCGTCATCTGCACGCGCGCCACGGCCGCGGCGTGCGAGTATCTGCTCCTCGATTCGGCCAGCATCCAGGAGTCGGACGCCAACTACCTGAACTACAAGACCGTGCGTTCGGCGCTCACCCAGAAGCGCTTCACCCGCGCCGGCGGAAACGACGACGCCCCGGATCTGGGGGAAGTCAAGCAGCTCCTCAAGAAGGGCCGCCACGAGCTCAAGGTGGACACCATCAACGACCTGCTCGCCCAGCTGCGCCTCGAAGCCGTTACCCCCTTGTACACGGTGGCCGACGCCAACCAGGCGCTCTCCTGCTTCGACGGCTACCCCTATCGGGACACGGTCACCGTCGGCAACGGTCTGACCTGCACCTTCTACGACGCCGGGCACATCCTGGGCTCGGCCATCAGCATGCTCACTTCCCGCGAGAACGGGCGCACCGTTCGGATGGCATTCACGGGGGACATCGGCCGTTTCGGCAAACCGATCCTCAACGACCCCACCCTCGCCTTCGCCGAGGAGGAGCGCGACGTCGACCTGCTGGTCATGGAGAGCACCTACGGCGACCGCCGGCACGAGGCCGTCGGCGACCTCAAGGGACAACTCCAGACCGTGCTGGAGCAGACCTTTCAACGGGGGGGCACGGTGTTGATCCCGGCGTTCGCTTTCGGACGGACCCAGGCCCTGCTCTACATCCTGCACGAGATGGCGGACGAGCACAACCTGCGCAACATCCCGATCTACGTGGACAGCCCGCTGGCGACCAACCTGACCCGGGTGTTCGCGGAGCACCCCGAGGTGTTCGACCCGGAGACGCACGCGGCCTTCCTCTCCAAGGGGGAAAACCCGTTTCGCTTCGACCAGATCAAGTTCGTCGGCTCGGTGCAGGAGTCCATGGTCCTCAACCGGCAAGACAAGCCCCAGATCGTTATTGCCGCCTCGGGGATGTGCGAGGCCGGCCGGATCCTGCACCACCTGCGCTTTAAAATCCACAACGAGCGGAACACCGTCCTGATCGTCGGGTACATGGCCCAGAACACCCTGGGCCGGCGCATCGAAGACCTCGGCCTGGCCTACGCGCAGGCCGGCAGAAAGGGAGATGCGCCGCTCGTGAAGCTCTTGAACAAGGAATACCCGCTCAAGGCCCACGTGGTTAAGATCGGCGGTTTCAGCGCCCATGCGGACAAGGACGAGATGCGGCGCTTTTTGAAGCAGTCCAACCTGCGGATCAAGCGGATCGCCCTGGTGCACGGCGAAGAGACGCAGTCGCTCGCATTTGCAGAGGAGCTGAGAACCGAAGGCTACGACGTGGTCGTGCCGCGCCGGGGGGAAACGGTGGCGGTAAAATAAAAAAGCAATGCACCCGGAGGCTATTCGCATGAAAGTTGTCGCGTTCAACGGCAGCCCGAGAAAAGACGGCAACACCTATACACTGATGCGGCACGTGCTGGCCGAGATCGAAACCGAAGGCATTCAGACAGAGCTGGCCCAGGTGGGCGGCCAGAAAATTCACGGGTGTCTCGCCTGCTACAAATGTTTTGAAAACCGCAACCGGCGCTGCGCAGTGGACACGGACATCCTGAACGCATGCCTGGAAAAAATGATCGCCGCCGACGGGATCCTCCTGGGCTCGCCCACCTACTTCGCCGACATGAGCGCCGATCTCAAGGCGCTGATCGAGCGCGCCGGTCTGGTCGCCAAGGCCAACGACGAACTGCTCCGGCGCAAGGTCGGCGCGGCCGTGGTCGCCGTGCGGCGCGCCGGCTCGGTGCACACCCTGGATTCCATCAACCACTTTTTCACCATCGGCCAGATGGTCATCCCGGGCTCCAGCTACTGGAACCTGGGGGTGGGCCGGGAGAAGGGCGAGGTCGCCTCGGACGAGGAGGGCCTCCGGACCATGCGAACCCTCGGCCAGAACATGGCCTGGCTGCTCAAAAAAATTAACGCTTGAAACTTCAGGGAGGAATAACTCATGGCACTCTTTCGC
This sequence comes from Desulfobacterales bacterium, assembly GCA_035467535.1. Taxonomy (GTDB): domain Bacteria; phylum Desulfobacterota; class Desulfobacteria; order Desulfobacterales; family SpSt-501; genus SpSt-501. Next base: position 52,056 of record DATITS010000053.1, on the reverse strand, counting down.
ACGGTATCGGAAGCAGAAGCGACCGGCACGGTCAAGGCCGTCTACGATGACATCCGGGCCACCAAGAAGATCGACTTCATCCCCAATTTCTGGAAGGCCCTGTCGGTGAACCCGATGCATCTCGAGGCGGTCTGGCAGAAACTGAAAGTCGTCATGAAACCCGGCAAGCTGGACCCGCTGACCAAGGAAATCATTGCGCTTTCCGTCTCGATCACCAACAACTGCGAGTACTGAATCCACTCCCACAGCGCCGCCGTGAAGCGGCTCGGATTGGACAACGAGGCCATCGGCGAGATCGTGGCCGTGGTGGACGTCTTCTGCGGCACGAACCGGATCGCCAATGCCTACCAGGTGGAGCCCGACGTGTCGCCGAACCCGGATTGACGGGCCCGCGCCGGGACCATGATTTGAAAGCGTATTAAGAAGTGGATTCACAACCTCGGATCACGCCTGAGGAGGATGAGGATGAAACGTCTAATGCTGCTGATGGTGCTGGCCCCGGCCCTGGCCTTCGGACAGTCCGAACAGGTTACCGGCAAGGCCACGCCCCGCGAGGCGTATCAAAAGGTCGTGGAAGCCGTGCAATACCTCTCCCGGTCCGCACCCGGCGGGCTCAAGGAACTCGAAAACCCCAAAGGCCGTTTCGTCTGGAAGGACAGCTTCGTGTGGGCCACCGAGTGCGAGAAGAATTACTGCCTGCCCGGCCCGAAGAGCGCCGAGATCGGGCTGAACGTCGCCCAGGCCAAATGCCATCAAACCGGCAAGCTCTACATCCTGAGCCTGTGCGACGAGGCGGTTGAAAACCCGAACGGCGCCTGGGTGGAGTACTGGGTGCTCAAACCCGGGCTCGACAAGACCCAGCGCAGGGTGAACTTCATGATGCAGGTGCCCGGCACGGCGTATCAGGCGGTCGCCGATGTCTGGGACGATTCGACCTCCCTGGAGGAGTTGAACAAGATCCCGAAGGGCAAGTAGTTAACCCGATGAGGAATCGACCATGGCCTGCGTGATTTTGGAAGACGAATCCTTGCGAGACGGCCTGCAGTTCGAGCCGAAGGTGTTGCGGCTGGAAGACAAGCTGGCCCTCTTCCGGCTGCTCGTGGCGGCCGGTGTCAAGCGGCTGCAGGTCGGCTCCTTCGTGCACCCCACGATCGTGCCCCAGATGGCCGACACCGATGAGTTCATCCGCACCGTCAAGGATAAGGACCGATGAGCCGTTTTCTGCTGCTCGATATCGGCGCCGGCACGCTCGACGTGCTCTGGTACGACACCGAATCCGCCCACCACTACAAGGCCGTGGTGGTCTCACCGGTGCGAACGATTGCGGCGCAGGCCGCGCGGCTGGCGGGCGATCTGCTGGTCACCGGCTGCGAGATGGGCGGAGGGCCGGTGACGGAGGTCCTGCGCGAGCGGGCCGCGACCCACGCGGTGGTCATGTCGGCCTCGGCGGCCGCCACCCTGGCCCATGACCCGGAGCGGGTCCGCGCCTGGGGAATCACCGTCGTCGGCGACGAAGAAGCCGAAGCCCTGCGACGGCGGAAAAAGTATTCCCATCTGGTGCTGCGGGATGTGCAAGCGGACCGGCTGCGGCAGATCGTGGAAGGCTTCGGCGTGCCCTATGCGTTCGAGGCCGTTGCGATCTGCGCCCAGGACCACGGGGTGCCGCCGCAAGGTGTGTCTCACCTCGATTTCCGCCACCACATCTATCGCGAACGCCTGGATACGCAGCCGCTTCCGCAAACGCTGCTGTTTGCCGCGGGCGAGATCCCGCCGGTAATGAACCGGCTGCGGTCCATGGCAGCAAGCGCACGCGAGCTGCCGACCGACGAGATCTACGTGATGGACAGCGGGATGGCCGCCATCACCGGTGCCGCCTGCGACATGGCCGCCCGGAACCGGGAGCGGTTCATGGTGCTCGACATCGCCACCTCGCACACGGTCTGTGCGGCCATGCTGCAGGGCGAACTCGCCGGGTTCGTCGAGTATCACACGCGGGACATCACCTGCGAGCGACTGGAGAGGCTGCTGCAGGACCTTGCCGCCGGGCGCCTGGACCACGCCGGCATCCTGGGCGAGGGCGGCCACGGCGCCTACATCCGCAAGAGTGCCGGCCCGGAAGCCCTCGCCACCATCATCGCCACCGGCCCCAAGCGGAAAATGGTGGCCGGTTCCCGCTTCCCGATGGTGTGGGGCGCCCCCCTGGGCGACAACATGATGACCGGCACGGTGGGGTTGCTCGAGGCCGTGCGCCTGCGAAAAAAACTGGACCCCATTTTCTATGTTTGAGTGCAGAGCAGCCAGCACGCAAGCGTGGGATCGACACACCAGCGCGAGCGATCAGACCCTATCCGTTGATTTTCGGCAGCCTGCCGATTGAGACCTCCTGAAAAGCGAACGATTCTATCCCTATCCTTTCTGTCGCATCTGGAATTTGGCAAAATCTGTGATAATCTCAACTGCTCAAACCGTATCCGCAATTTATTGACAGAGTGTTTAAAAACAAGCATCAGGCCGTCAGCCAAGGCAGATATAAGCTTGAGGCAAGAGGCTTGAGGCTCGAAGCTAAAAATATTCAGCCGCCGTCAGCCAGGCTTCCAGCTTCCAGCCGATTGCATGCGAGCATTTGCAATAGCCGCGCAACGCCGGATCACGGCGCGAAGCGCAGTTTTTCAACACCCTGTCAAAGGCAACAGTCTCCCGCGCCGATTATGCGTGGAGTTGGATGCCGAAAAAGGAGATAGTGTATGCTGAGCACTGAAGTCACCCGCAACTTTCTTCTGTGGTGCACGGTCATCGACTACGCAATACTGCTGGTCTGGTTCCTGTTCTTTGCGCTTGGCCGCGATTGGATTCAGGGCATCCATGGCAGATGGTTCCATCTTTCCGGCGATCAGTTTGATGCGATTCACTATGCCGGGATGGCGATCTTCAAGATTGGAATCATTCTGTTCAACGTGGTCCCCCTTGTCGTTTTATGTATCGTCGGCTGAAGAGGCTTGCCTGCCAGAATGAAATCCGGTAGGCGTTGCCATAGGCATTGAGCGAAATCAGCTTGTGATATCATCATGCAGAATTCGCAGGTGTTTCTCTGGGTTTCCGGCCATACCCACACACCTCCCAGAGAAGAGAGCTTTGCCGCGCCCATCAATATTTACGCAAACCGGGTAACGAATATTCATAACACGGACATGAACCGTGAGACGATATGGACCAATTCGCTTTTCTTGTATCCCGATAAAGTCGTTGTCAAGACCTACCAACATAAAACCGGTATCTGGCTTCCGGAGTTTGAGCGAACCCTATCAACTTCCCAACGTTAAGCCATAATTCCAGTTTGCTTTCGCCGGGAATATCCGACTTATCAAAGCGCGGCTTTTGGGGGATTCATCAGATGTCCATCGGAAATAGTCTTTATCGCGGGAGTCTGCATATGCTGGCGGCAATGCTTTTCGTGTGGACGCTGACGTGGTCGCCGATCGCGGCGGCTGCCGGTCCCACGATCACGATCGCCCCGGGTGCGGGCAGCTTCTCCTTCGTCGACGAGCAAGGCGAGCCGTCCAGGCAGATCTCCGTCTACACCTACCTGCCCGAGAGGCTCGCGCCGAGCGCCGCACCGATAGTTTTCGTCATGCACGGCCACGGCAAAAACGCCCAGGGCTATCGCGACACCTGGACGGAGCATGCTGACAAGTACCGATTCATGGTCGTCGTCCCGCTCTTCGACAGGGAACAGTGGGGCGGTGGTGATTATTCCTACGCGAGCGTCATCGCCAAGGACGGCAAGCCTCGGGCTGCGTCGATGTGGTCTTTCACCGTCATCGAGCATCTCTTCGACCTCATCAAGCGCTCGACGGGTAATCAGAACCCCACCTACTTCATCTATGGTCATTCCGAGGGAGGCCAGTTCGTGCACCGCCTTGTGCTCTTTCTGCCCGAGGCGCGTTATGCCAGGGCGGTGGCCGCCAATCCGGGCTGGTACACCTTGCCGACGTTCGACGTGAAGTATCCCTACGGACTCGACGGGTCGCCCGCTACCGCAGCGTCACTCAAGCAGAGCCTCGGACGAAAATTTGTTCTCATGCTCGGCGACCGGGATAGGGACCCCAACCATAAAGACCTCCGCAAGACGCCGGAGGCAATGGCCCAGGGCGCAACCCGGTTCGAGCGCGGCCAGAGCTACTTCAAGGAAGCCCGGAAGCGCGCCGCGGAACTGGAGTGCACACTCGGCTGGCAGATTCAGGTCGTGCCGGGGGCGGCGCACCAGAACAGCGAGATGTCCGGGCCTGCGGCGGCCGTTCTCATGGGGGGATGATCCTCCCGGCCTGCAGCGACATCGGCGGGTCGATTGAAAAGCCACCGACCGGTCAGCCCAAGGGCACCCCGCAGCCCGACCCCATCTGCAATTTCTAGAAAAATCCAACAGAGACAAGAACCGGATCACGCTGCTGATCGGCGTTATCGAGCGTGCCGGCGGGACCCTGTACTGCACGGTGCTCTTCTTCTCGCCCCAAGGCGAATTGATGGCCAAGCACCGCAAGCTCATGCCCACGGCCATGGAACGACTGATCTGGGGGTTCGGTGACGGGTCCACCCTGCCGGTGGTGGACACTCCCTTGGGCCGGGTCGGCAGCGTGATCTGCTGGGAAAACTACATGCCGATGCTCCGCATGGCCATGTATGCCAAGGGGATTCAACTGTATTGCGTTTCCACTGTGGACGACCGCGACAGCTGGATTCACACCATGCGCCATATTGCCTTTGAGGGGCGCTGTTTTGTTCTCTCTGCCTGCCAGTACATCAAACGGGAAGCATACCCTGCGGATTATCCTGCGATTCAAGGCAATGATCCTCAAACCGTATTCATTCGCGGCGGCAGCTGTATCATCAACCCGCTTGGGGAATTTATCGTGGAGCCGCACTACGGGGAAGAAACCATCCTGACGGCGGAGATCGACCTCGGACAGATTGCGTGCGGCAAGTACGATCTCGATGTGGCGGGCCACTATGCCAGGCCGGATGTTTTCAAGCTTTGCGTAAATGAAAAGCCTCAAACGGCAGCCACGTTCAGCTGCGACGAGTGACAGGATCTTTAAAGTGTCCATCCATGAAACGGCATCTTTCGGCCCATGCCGGCGTTCTCGCTCTTCGCAATCCTCGGCGTAGAAGGACTACGCCTGCGGTTGCGAAATCGCTGCGGCCTTGGCCTGAACCGAAATCCACCATTTCTGGATGGACACCGATTGGTTTTTTTTCGAAGCCATCTCGATCAATGAGCGCGTGCTGGCATTCGTGAAGGCGACCCGTTCGCGCAAACTTTTCGGACCGGAATCGGATCGATCAGATGGCGCCCGGCCGCCCAAAAGAGTGCTTGCATTCGCCCGCCATATCACATATGGGTTGCCAACGATGAAACAACAGTTGCGTTGCCCGCATTATTTTCTTCAACAAACTGAAAACGTTACACAATTGTAGAATTCCGTCAACCACTTGGAAGAGGAGGAAATGAAATGGGTTCGAGCAAGCGTCTCCCACGAATGACCGGAGTGATCCTGATCGCGTCTGTCGTCGCCGCCCTGCTGCTGGGCAGCGGGTTGGCAGCCCCTCTGTTCGCCGCCGCCCCGCTTAAAGTGGCCGCGGTTTTTGAGACCCCCATCGAAGAGCCATGGGTGAACCAGATCCATGTCGCCCTGCTGCGGGCCAAGAAGGACCTGGGGATTCAATACGAATGGTCCGAGAGCGTGAAGTCCGCTGACTTTGCCCGGGTCATGCGGGAATATGCGGAAAAAGGCTACCAGCTGATCACGGGCGATGCCTTCGGCGCCGAGCGGATCGCCCGCCGGGTGGCCGTGGACTATCCCAAGATCGCGTTTGTTTTCGGCTCCGGCATCGGCCCGGCCGAACCCAATTTCGGCGTCTTCGACAACTGGATCCATGAACCCGCTTTTCTTTCCGGCATGATCGCCGGCAAGATGACCAAGAGCAACACCATCGGCGTCGTGGCGGCGATGCCCATACCGGAAGTCAACCGGCTGGCCAACGCCTTTTATGCGGGCGCCAAGGAAGTCAACCCGAAGGTCAAGTGCAAGTTTTCCTTCATCGGTTCCTTCTTCGACCCGCCCAAGGCCAAGGAAGCCGCTCTGGCCCAGATCGAAGCCGGGGTCGACGTGATCTACGCCGAACGCTTCGGTGTGATCGAGGCTGCCAAGGAGAAAGGGATCCTGGCGATTTCGAACATGTCGGACCAGTCCAGTCTTGCGCCGGACACCGTCATTACCGGGCCGGTATGGGATATGTGGCCGACGGTCAGCTACATGGTCAACCTGGTGAAAGCCGGTGTGTTCACGGCCCAGGATTTCGGCGGATTTTCCTTCATGTCCAAGGGCGGCTCCTACCTGGCGCCGTATCACAAGTTTGATGCCAAGCTGCCCGCCGATGTCAAGGAACTGGTGGCCAAACGCAAAGCAGAGATCCTGGCCGGCACCTTCCGGGTCGACATCGACGAATCGATTCCCAAATCCAACTGAGGCGTCGGTCGAACCACCAACCTGAAATGATGCGACAGGAGCCGGTGTCCGAGGTGCGGGTCCGTGCGGTGCGCTGCCGGCATCCGCACCGCCGGATGCCGGTTCCGAGGCGGCGGCGGGCAGCCCATGGCCCGCACCGAGCGGCCTCGCTGTTCATCCGCATTTTTGCCCTCTGCTTGCTGCCGGCCGGAAAGACGCACTATGGAAAACCCGCCACTGCTGGAGATGCGCGGTATCAGCAAGCGTTTCGGCCACGTCCGGGCCAACGACGGCGTTGATCTGACCCTCAATGACGGCGACATCCTGGGTCTGCTCGGGGAAAACGGGGCCGGGAAAACCACCTTGATGAACATCCTGTTCGGAGTTTACACGCCGGACAGCGGGCGGATTGCCATCGCCGGCCGGCCGGTGCACATCCGCAGCTCCGCGGACGCGCTGGCGCACGGCGTCGGGATGGTGCACCAGCACTACCACCTGGTGGCCCGCCATACGGTTCTGGAAAACTTGATGGTGGGGCAGTCCGGCCGCGGGATTCGTCTGGATCGCACCTTTATTCTGCAGCGCATGCGGGAGATGGAGCAGCGGTTCGGACTGCATCTGCTCCCCGGCGCCCGGGTCGGCGATCTGACGATCGGCGAGCAGCAGCGCCTGGAGATCGTGAAGGCCTTGATCCGCGGCGCCCGCATTCTGATCCTCGACGAGCCCACGGCCGCCCTGACCCCGCAGGAAACCGAAGGGTTGTTCGCAGCCTTGCGGGCCATGGCGTCCCAGAACATGGGGGTCATTTTCATCAGCCACAAACTGCATGAAGTCATGGCCATCACCCACCGGGTCGTCATCCTGCAGCAGGGAAGAGTCGCTGCGGAAGTGCGCAACGACGACACCCTCAGCCAGCAGCGGCTGGCCGACCTGATGTGCGGCCAAGAGTGCGCACCACCGGCCAGATCGTCTGCAAGGCCTGGGGCCGTGCGGCTGCGGATGGAAAATCTGCAGACCCGGGGCGGGACCCGGCCCAGTTTGAAAGGCATCTGTCTGAAAATCCGCGGAGGCGAGATTCTGGGGATTGCCGGTGTTTCCGGCAACGGACAAAGTGAATTGGCGGATGTCATTGCCGGCATGCTGCCTCCGGCCGGCGGCACCCTGGAGATCAACGGCAAACCGGTCGACCGCTTCACGCCCCGCAGCATGCAGGCATTGGGAGTGGGTCGGATCCCGGAGGACCGCATGGGCACCGGCCTGATCCCCGCGCTGCCGCTCTGCAGCTGCATGGTGCTGCCGCGGATTCAGGATCAGCGCTTCAGCCGTTGCGGGTTTCTGAAGCATGCGGCGATCCGCCGCTTTGCCGATCAGCAGATCGAGAGTTTCGGGATCAAGGCCGCCGGCAACCAGGTGCGCACCGGCACGTTGTCCGGCGGGAACCTGCAGAAAGCGCTGCTGGCCCGCGAACTGGCCTGGAACCCGACGCTGCTGATGGCCGCCCAGCCGACCCGCGGCCTGGATGTGGCCGCCGCCCGCTTCGTGCACCAGCGTTTCCTCGAGCTGCGCGACCGGGATTGCGCCATTGTGCTGATCAGCGAAGATTTGGAGGAGCTTTTTGCGTTGTCGGACCGCATCGCCGTCATGTATGAGGGCCGCATCATGGATACTCTGGACATCCGGACGGCGACCGTCGCCAGCATCGGCCTGCTGATGGCCGGCGTCGGGGGAGCGGCATGAACGGGATCCGCCTGGAACTCAGAACCCACACGCCCTGGTGGCTGAACCTGCTCCTCCCGCTGGCGGCCATCGCTCTGGCGCTGGTGCTGTGCAGCGGGCTCATCGTGCTGGCCGGGGCCAATGTCTTTACGGCCTACACGAAGCTCTTTCTCAGCTCCCTGAGCACGCCCTTCAACCTGGTCGAAACCGTGGTCAAGGCCACCCCTTTGGTCTTCACCGGTTTGGCCGTCACCGTGGCGTTCCGGGCCAAATTCTGGAACATCGGGGCGGAGGGCCAGCTCCTGGCGGGCGCCATGGCAGCGGCTTTCATCGGCGCCCGCGAAGGGCTTCCGGCCTGGAGCCTGGTCCCCCTCATGATTCTCAGCGGTGCGCTGGCCGGGTCGCTCTGGGCACTGCTGCCGGCGGTGCTGAAAACGCGCTACAAGGTGGATGACGTCGTCACGACCCTGCTGCTGAATTTTGTCATCTATTACGGCATGATGGCGCTGCTGGACGGGCCCTGGAAGGACCCGTTGAGCGGCTACCCGGACTCACCGGACATCCGCACGGCGGCGGAGTTTCCGATTCTGCTGCGGGCCACGCGCCTGCACCTGGGGGCCCTGCTGGCGGCGGCAGCGACGGTGGCGGTCTGGCTCATGATGCGCCACACCACCCTGGGCTTTGAAATCAGCGCCGTCGGCGAAAACCTGAAAGCCTCCCGCTATGCCGGCATCAACATCGGGGCGGTGATCCTGCTGACGGCCGCCGCCTCCGGTGCCCTGGCCGGATTGGCCGGCGTGGGGGAGGTCGGCGGCATTCACTTCCAGGTCATGGCCGGCCTGTCTCCGGGCTACGGCTACACCGGCATCGTCATCGCCATGCTCGCGCGCCTGAACCCCCTCGGGGTGGTGCCGGCGGCCGTTTTCTTTGCGGTCATCATCACCGGCGCCGAGGCCATGTCCCGGGCCACCGGGGTCCCGGTTTTTCTGGCCGACGTCATTCAGGGCATGTCCCTGATCACCATGCTGGCGGCGCTGATGCTGACCCAGTACCGTATCCGCGTGAATCGGACCGACCATGCATGAAATCCTGTCGCAGATTTTTCAGGTGGGCTTTTTCGCCGCGGTGATCCGCATCGCGACCCCGCTGATTTTCGGCACTCTGGGGGAGCTGTTTGCCGAGCGGGCCGGCATCCTGAACCTGGGCATCGAGGGAATCATGATGCTCGCGGCCATGGCCGGGTTTTCGACCGCCTTTTTCACGGGCAGCCTCTGGCTGGGCGTGCTGGCCGCCGTGCTGACCGGAGTCGCTGCCGGCGCGGTGATGGGCCTGCTGACGGTCAGTCTGGGGCTGAGCCAGCACGTTTCGGGCATCGGTCTGACCCTGCTGTGCTCGGGGCTGTCGTTTTTCTTCTACCGGCTGATTTTCGGCCAGCCGTCCACGCTGCCGGCGATCAAACCCTTTGAAACGGTAGCCCTGCCCTGGCTTTCGGAGATCCCCGTCATCGGCCCGATCCTGTTCGACCAGTTCGCCCTGGTCTATCTCGCCATGGGGATCGTTCCGGCGGCGGCCTTTGTGCTCTTCCGCACCCCGTGGGGCTTGAACCTGCGGACCGTGGGGGAAAACCCGCACGCCGCCTACTCGGCCGGGGTCAGCGTGACCGCCGTGCGCTACCAGGCGCTGCTGCTGTCGGGGGCCCTGATGGGTCTTGCCGGCGCTTTCCTGTGCATGGCCCAGTACAACGCCTACACCTTCGGGGTGATCTCTGGCCGCGGTTGGGTCTGCATCGCCCTGATCGTCTTCGGCCAGTGGAATCCCTGGAAAAGTGCCGCCGGGGCCGTTCTGTTCGCCGGCATCGATGCCCTGCAGCTGCGCCTGCAGGCGAGCAGCGCCATCAACCTGCCCTACCAGGTGTTCCTGATGCTGCCGTTTGTGCTCACCATCGTGGGCATGGCCCTGGTCTCCCGCAATGCGCTGGCGCCCGCCGCCCTGCTCAAACCCTTTCGCAAGGAGGCCCGTTGATGCTGGACCTCGTTATTCGCAACGCCAACCTGCCGGATGGCCGGCAGGGGTGCGACATCGCGGTTCAAGACGGCCGCGTCAAGGAACTATCGCCTGCGATCGGCGCCACGGCCCGCAGGGAGATCGATGCCGCCGGGTGCCTCGTGACACCGCCGTTCGTGGACAGCCATTTCCACATGGACTCGGCCCTGAGCTACGGCCGGCCGCGCGTGAACCGCAGCGGCACGCTGCTGGAGGGGATCCAGCTCTGGGGGGAGCTGAAACCGCAGCTGACCGTCGAATCCATCAAGGCCCGCGCCCGCAAGCTGTGCCAATGGTCCATCGCCCGCGGCACGCTCGCCATCCGCAGCCATGTCGACGTGGGTGACCCGCAGATGCTCGCCGTCCACGCCCTGTTGGAGATCCGCGAGGAGTTCAAGCCCTTTCTCGACCTGCAGCTGGTCGCCTTTCCCCAGGACGGCTATTTCCGGTTGCCGGCCAACCGGGAAAACATGATCAGGGCGCTGGACCTGGGGGTCGAGGTGGTGGGCGGCATCCCGCACTTCGAGCGCACCATGGCCGACGGTGCCGCGTCGGTGGCGGCCCTGTGCGAGCTTGCCGCCGAACGCGGCCTGATGGTCGACATGCACTGCGATGAAAGCGACGACCCTCTGTCGCGCCACATCGAAACCCTGGCCTACCACGCCCAGCGATTGAGCCTGCAGGGGCGCGTGACCGGCTCGCACCTGACCTCCATGCACTCCATGGACAACTACTATGTCAGCAAGCTTCTGCCGTTGATGGCCGAAGCCCGGGTGCACGCGGTGGCCAACCCGCTGATCAACATCACCCTGCAGGGCCGCCACGACACCTACCCCAAGCGCCGGGGCATGACCCGCGTGAAGGAGCTGATGCAGGCCGGCGTCAACGTCGCCTTCGGCCACGACTGCGTCATGGATCCCTGGTACCCCCTGGGCTCCCACGACATGCTGGAGGTGGCGCACATGGGGCTGCACGTGGCCCAGATGACCGGCACCGAAGAGATGCGCCGCCTGTTCGAAGCCGTCACCTTCAACGGCGCCAAGGTCATGGGATTGGAAGGCTACGGACTCGCACCGGGGTGTTTTGCCGACCTGGTCGTCCTGCAAGCCGGCGACCCGGTGGAAGCGCTGCGCCTGAAGCCGGCCCGGCTGTTCGTCGTCCGCCGCGGAGACCTGATCGCCGAAACAGCGCCCATTGCCAGCCGCCTGAATCTGGGCGGGCAGGCGTTATCCGTCGATTTCCGACATGCCGCCGGTTGACATCGCCTGAGAAGCGAATACGCCGATCGCCTGCCCTGCCGAGCGCATCGGAAAATTCAGGTTTCGTTTTCCAACAGGGTGTTGCAAAACAAGCATCAGGCCGTCAGCCAAGGCGGATATTGGCTTGAGGCTCGAGGCTCGAAGCTAAAAATATTCAGCCGCGGTCAGCCATGCTTCCAGCTTCAAGCTTCCAGCCGATTCCATGTGAGCGTATACAATAGCCGCACAACGCCGGTTCCCGGCGCGAGGCGCCGTTTTTCAACACCCTGCATCTCCCTCACGCCGGTGCACCTCGCTCGGCCAAGTCGTGGAAAAGCCCGGTCATCAGGCGCAGGGCGTCGCGCATGAGAGGGGCCAGAACGTGCTCGTCGGGGGCGTGCTGGGAGCAGCCCCCGTAGGAGTGGGGGACCCAGACGGTGGGCAGGCCCAGGACATCGGTGAAGGCATCGTTGGGCAGGGACCCGCCGAGGTTGGGCAGGACGGCGGGTTTTTTCCCGCTCGTTTTTTGCAGGGAATCGATAGCGAATCGGGCCCAGGGATTATCGGGGTCCAGGCGGGTGGCGGTGAAGTAGCCGCCCCGCACGTGGATGACTTCGATTTGAGGGAAACCGCACTCGTCCAGGCGGCGGCGCAGGGCGGCCTCGAAGGTAGTGGGGTCGGTGTCCACGGTGAATCGGATGTGCAGGCGGGCCCATGCCTCGGGCGGGATGGCGTGGGCCGGCGCCTCGGGGTTGCCGCATTTGAAAGCCAGTACCTCCAGCGTGTTCCAGCCGAAGACCTTTTCGGCAGGCGTGAGGCCGGGCTCCCCCCAATCCAGGTTGAGGGCGGGGCCGCCCTCGCCGGTGACGTCCAGCTCGGCCAGGGCCTGCTTGACCGAGGGGGGGATGGCAGCGGGACGCAGCTCCGGCACGAGGATCCGTCCGTTTTTATCCACGAGGCAGGCCAGGGCGTGGGCCAGGATGATGCCCGGGTTGGCCAGCAGCCCGCCCCAGTTGCCGGAGTGGTGGCCGCCCTCCCGCAGCTTCAGGCGCAGGTCGAAGTTGACCACGCCCCGGGAGCCCCCGAAGATGGTGGGCATGGCGGGGGCCAGGCGGGGGCCGTCGCTGCCGATGAGCACATCGGACGCGAGAAGTTCCTTATTCGCGGCGCAGGCTTCGCGCAGGCCCGGCGAGCCCATCTCCTCGCCGATCTCGATGAGCACCTTCACGTTGAAGCCCAGGCTCCCCCGCTCCTTTAGGACCAGGCCGAGGGCCGCAAGGTTGATGGCGTGCTGTCCCTTGTTGTCAGCCGCGCCGCGACCGTACCAGCGCTCGCCCTCGACCGTGAGCGTCCAGGGTTCGAGGCCCTGGCGCCAGTGGCCCTCCATGCCCAACACGGTATCGCCGTGGCCGTACGTAAGGACGGTGGGCAGGGCCGGGTCCTCGATGCGCTCGGCAAAAAGCAGGGGCAGGCGGGCGACCGCGGGGTTGTCCAGCAACCGGCAGGCGAAGCCCAAACCTTCGAGATACGGGGTAAGTTCCTGGGTGAGGTAGGCCAGGGCCTGAGGGGTGCTGGCCTCGTTCTGACTCTCGGAGCGGTAGGTCACCCAGCGCTGCAACAGGTTGAAAAAATCGCCGCGGTCGAAAAATTCCTCGGCGCGTTTCAGGGCGTTTTCTCTGCTCATAACTCCTCCGGAAAATGACATTCCACCAGGCGGCCGCCCTCGCGGCGGGGGACGGGAGCTTGCTCCTTGCACGCTTCGGCGGCCCTGGGGCAGCGCGGATGGAAGGTGCAACCCGACGGCGGGTCGATGGGGTTGGGATAGGCGATGCCTAACTGCGTATCGGGAAGGCCCAGTCCGGGCTCGGGGGTGAGCACGGAGGCGAGGAGGGCCTGGGTATAGGGGTGCCTGGGATTGCGGAAAAGCTCCCGGGTAGGGGCCTCCTCGACCAGGCGGCCCAGGTACATCACGGCCACCCGGGTGGCCAGGTGCTCGACCACGGCCAGGTTGTGGCTGATAAAGAGATAGGTGAGACTCAGCTCGCGGCGCAACCGCATGAGCAGGTTGAGAATCTGGGCCTGCACCGAGACGTCCAGAGCGCTGGTGGGCTCGTCGCAGAGCACCAGTTGGGGCCGCATGATAAGCGCCCGGGCCACGGCCACCCGCTGGCGCTGACCGCCGGAGAGCTGGTTGGGGTAGTTGTGGCGCAGGCGGGGGGTCAGGCCCACCACTTCCATGATCTCGCCGACCTTCTGGCTCCAGGAAGCCTGGTCGCCCACCTTAAGCGCGCGCAGGGGGAGCGAAATGATGGATTCCACGCTTTTGCGGGGGTTCAGGGAGGCGTAGGGGTCCTGAAAGACCGGCTGCACCTGCCGGGCGATCTCCTTGGAGTCGCAGTCGGTCAGCGGACGGCCCTGCAAGCGGATGCGGCCCGACGTCGGGGCTTCCAGGGACAAAACCAGCTTGGCCACCGTGGTCTTGCCGCAGCCGCTCTCACCCACCAGAGCCAGCACCTCGCCCTTTTCCAGGGTCAGGCTGATTCCGTTCACGGCGTGCAGAGCGCGCTTGCCCCTGAAGGCCCCGGCGCTGACCTGATAGGTCTTGGTCAGGTTTTCAAGCTCGAGCACCAAATCCGGCATGGGGTTCCTCAGAGGTTTTTCAGGCGGCCGAGGCCGACGTATCCAGGCAGCGCAGGGCCCGGTTCGGCCCTATTTCCCGGAGGTGCGGCTCCTCGACAGCGCATTCCGGCCGGCTCTTGGGGCAACGGTTGCGGAAGGTGCAGCCCTTGAGCACGCCGATAGGGGTTGGCACCAAACCGGGGATGGAGCCCAACTCGCTGCCCGGCTCCACCTTTCCGGGCACCGGGATGCAACGCAAGAGGCCCTGGGTGTATGGGTGCAGGGGCCGGTCGAAGACCTCCCGGGTGGTGCCGGTCTCCACCACCTGGCCGCAATACATCACACAGAGCCGGTGAGCCACCCTGGCCACCACTCCCAAATCGTGGGTGATGAGGATAAGTCCCATCCGGAACTCTCGCTGAAGGTCGGCCAACAGGGCCAGGATCTGGGCCTGGATGGTCACGTCCAGTGCGGTGGTGGGCTCGTCGGCGATGATGAGGCTGGGCCCGCACATGAGCCCCATGGCGATCATGATCCGCTGACGAAGCCCGCCCGAGAGCTGGTGCGGGAACTGCTTGAGCCGGCTGCCCGCCGCCGTGATCCCCACCTTCTCCAGGAGGAACACGGCCCGCTCGCGGGCCTCCCGCTCCGGGGCCCGCCGGTGTTGGAGGTAGGCTTCCACCAGCTGGTTGCCGATGGTGTAGCAGGGGTTGAGCGAGGTCATGGGTTCCTGGAAGATCATGGCCATGCGGTCGCCCCGCAGCTGGGCCATGGTATCCTCCGCAGCCCCGCTCAGGTCACGCCCATCGAAAACAAGCCTTGCTGCCCGGCGAATGGCCCGGGGAGGCAGAAGGTCCATGAGGGCCAGGGCGGTGAGCGACTTGCCGCAACCGCTTTCGCCTACCAGGCTCAGGGTCTCCCCTTGGCTCACCTCGAAGCCCACGTTGCGTACCGCCTGCAGCCGCCCGGCGGGCAGCGGCAGGTCCACGTGCAGCCCTTCCACTTCCAGGATCAGCCCCATCAGCGCCCCTCCGGCGCGGTGACGTCGCGGATGCCGTCACCCAAAAGATTGAAGCCCAGAAGCAGGAGGAAAAGCGCCACCCCCGGAATGGTGATCAGGTAGGGGTAAAAAAACATGAACTCCTTGCCCTCGCTGATCATCAGCCCCCAGGAAGGGGTGGGGGGCTGGACTCCCATGCCAAGGAAGGAGAGTGCTGCTTCCAGAAGAATGGCGCGGGCCACCTCTAAAGTGGCCACGACGATCAGGTTGTTCATGAGGTTGGGCATGATTTCCCGGGCGAGAATGCGGAAGGTAGAGCAGCCCGCGGACTTGGCCGCGGCCACGTACTCGAGGGGGCGGATTTGTTGGGCCGAGGCGCGTATCACCACCGCGAAGCGTTCCCAGACCAGAAGCCCCAGCACCAGGATGACGACGCGCGTGGAGCCGCCAATGAGCGACACCACGGCCACCCCCACCAACACCGCGGGCAAGGCCAGGCGCACCATGACCAGAAAACTTACGAACATGTCCACCTTGCCGCCGAAATAGCCGGCGAGAAGCCCCAGGGTGGTTCCGATGAGGCCGGCGATCAGCATGACCGAGAGCCCGATCAGCAGCGAAACCCGCGAGCCGTAAATGAGGCGACTCAGGTAGTCGCGGCCCAGGTTGTCGGTGCCCAGGGGGTGATCCCAGGTGCCCTTCGCCTGCCAGACGGGCGGGATAAGGCGCTGGCCCAGGTCCTGGGCGTATGGATCGTGTGGGGCCAGAACCGGGGCCAGGATCGTCAACAGGGCAACCACGATGATCACGGCCAGGCCCATGAGAAAGCCTTTGTGGCGCAGCATGGCGCGACGCATGATCTGCCGGGGGGAGGGGAAGACGACCTCCAGGCCCAGGCCGGTCTCTTCCGGCGAACTTGGCGACGTATGGGATGACATCACGCTACTGCACCCGGATGCGGGGATCCAACACCGCGTTGAGGATGTCGGAGAGCAGGGTCAACACCACGTAGATCAGGGAGAGCATGAGCACGATGGCCTGCACCACCGGCAAATCCGAGCGGCCGATGGACTCCCAGGCCAGGTAACCGATGCCGTGCAGGGCGAAGACGCTCTCGATGATGATGGATCCCCCCAGCATGAACCCGAACTGCACCGCGGCCAAGGAGACCACCGGGATGATGGCATTTCTGAGCGCATGCTTGAAGAGAATTTTGGGCCACCTGAGCCCCTTGGCCCTGGCGGTGCGGATGTAGTCCGAGGAGAGCACTTCGATCATTCCCGACCGGATGAGGCGCATGAAGGCCGGCGTGGCGTAGTAACCCAGTGCGATGGTGGGCATGACGAAGTGCTGCCAGGAGCCGGTGCCCGAGACCGGAAGCCAGCGCAGCGTCACCGAAAAGAAGATGATCATTATCAGGCCGAACCAGAAGGAAGGCATGGCCTGTCCCAGGACCGCAATGCCAAGGGCCAGGCGGTCCACCCAGGTGTTGGGGTGCACCGCGGCCAGGATACCCAGGGGCAGGGACAGCAGCACCGCGAACGCCAGGGAACACGCCCCCAGGGTCATGGTGACCCCGATTCGGTCGCCGATGATCTGGCTCACCGGCAGGCGGAAGTAGGGGGACTCGCCGAAATCGCCCTGCAAGGCGCGCCAACTCCAATCCAGGTATTGCACCAGGAGGGGGCGGTCGAAGCCGTACTGCTCGCGGATGTGTTGAATCTGCTCGGCAGAGGCGGCTTCCCCTGCCAGGGAGATGGCCGGGTCTCCGGAGACCCGGATGAGCATGAAGCTTACCAGGGAAACCGTGACGGCCACTAGAAACGCCAGGCCGAGACGCTTCAGTGTGTAAACTATCATACCGCTCTCTTCGACAAGTATTGACCAGTGCGATGAGCTCCACGGCCCCTGAGGATGGTCGGCGCGCCCCGTTTGGCGAGGGGCGCGCCGATCATGAAATCAGTAACGGGTCTACTTCCATTTGGCCGAGTAGAAACGGGGCGTCTCGTCGCTGTTGGGGGTGAAATCCAGCTCGGAGCTGAAGCAGTAGTTGGTCACCCAGGTGAAGAGCGGCACCGTGTAGGCCTGGCTTGCGATGATCTGGAGGGCCTCCTTGTAGAGGGCTTTGCGCTTTGCGACGTTCATTTCACCGCCGGCGGCCGTTAACAGTTCGAGCACCTTGGGGTCGCGGGCGATGTCGTCGGTGGTATGCATGAACCAATAATCGACGATAGCGCTGACGTCATTGATGGAGTTGGAGCCCCAGGTCCAGAAGGCGAGCTGGACTTTGCCTCCCTGGAATTTTTCGCGCATGGCGGAGTACTGGAGTTGGACCAGCTTGGCCTTGATGCCGACCTTGGCCAGGTAGCCGACGATGGCCTCGGCGTAGGGCCGGTCACGGTAGACGTAGAAATCAACCTCGAAGCCGTTGGGATAGCCGGCCTCGGTCAGAAGCTGCTTGGCCTTGACCGGGTCGTAGGCGTACTTGGCTACATCGCCGGTGCAGCCGAACTGGGTGGGGAAACAGACCGAATCCACCGGCTTGGACTCTCCGCCCGCAAGGGTCTTGGACATGGTGGCGGCGTCGATGGCGTAGTTCATGGCCTGGCGGACGTTGAGCTTGGTGAAGGGGTTCTCCTTGAAGGCCTCCTTGCTGACGTTGGCGGCGTCCATGTAAAGGAAGCCCACCCGCATGGTCTCGCCGGCCACCACCGTTATGTTGGGCGCCTGAGCCAGCTTCACGGCCTGGTCGGGCGGGATAAGCCAGCACCAGTCCAATCCGCCGGTCATGAGCTCGGCCAACTTGGTGTTGACCTCGGAGATGGTGCGCCAAACGATGCGCTTGATGGCCGGCTTGCCCTTGGGGCTGCCGTCGAAGTACTTGTCGAAGGCCTCCAGGACGATCTTCTTTCCCGGCTCGACGTCGGCGACCTTGTAGGGCCCCGTGCCGATGGGCTTCACGCCGAAGCCTTTGGAGCCCACCTGGGCGTAGTAGTCCTTGGGGTAGATGGGCATGGCGCAGGAAAGAAACTCGATGGCCGCCGGGAAAGGCTTGTGGGTGATGATCTGGACTTTGTAGTCGTCTATCTTTTTGACCTCTTTGATCCAGTTGACGTAGGTCCAGTACTTGACCTTGTTGTCGGGATTGGCTGCGTAGTTGAGGACGTAGACCACGTCATCGGCCGAGAACTTGGCGCCGTTGTGGAAGACGACGCCCCGGCGCAGCTCGAGCTCGAGCACCGTGTCGCTCAACCACTTCCAGGAGGTGGCCAGGAGCGGCTTGTGCTCGAAGGTGACGGGATCGCGGTAGATGAGGAAGTCGTAGGCGTGCTGGGAGAGGACGATGCCTTCCCGGGCGGTGTTGAAATACCAATCCAGGGTTTCGAGCTCTTTTTCCAAGGCGATATTGAGGGTGTCATCCTTTTTGCCCGCAGCGGCAGGATAGGCCGTGAAGCTCGTCAGCAGGGCCAAGGCCAAAACCAGAACCAGATGTTTGCGAATTTTCATGCCATCCTCCTATTTTTTTAAGTGCTTCAGCACTAGCACAAACGGGACGGGCCTGTCAACGATATCCCCGCTCCGGGAGAGCCTATTTCTTGAGCCTGCCGACAGCTTCGCCGATAATCTGCGCGGCACGCTCGACCTCTTCCGCGGTGGTCATCCGGCCGGTGGTGAGCCGCAGCGTCCCCATGGCCCATTCTACGGGCACCGCCATGGCCTTGAGCACGTGCGATATCGCTACGCTGCCCGCGTGGCAGGCGGCACCGGCCGAAGCGGCGACGGCCGGGCCGATGGCTTCCAGCAGCCGGTTGGCCTCGATGTCCCGGAACGATAGGCTAAGGGTGTTGGGAAGCCTTCTTTCCGGGTGGCCGTTGATACGGACATCGGCCACCGCGGCGGTGATGCCCGCCTGAAGCCGGTCGCGCAGGGCCTGCAGGTGCCGGCAATTAGGCTCCAGCTTGCGGGCCGCGATCTCACACGCCTTTCCCAGCCCCACGATTTCCAGGATATTTTCGGTCCCGGCCCGTCGGCCCGTCTCCTGCGCAGCACCGTGCATGAACGTTTCCAGCCTGGTCCCTTTGCGGATGCAAAGTGCCCCGACCCCTTTCGGCGCATAGAGTTTGTGGCCGGCAAGCGACAGCAGGTCCACGCCCATGGCCGCCACGTCCACCGGGATCTTGCCCGCGGATTGCGCGGCATCCGTGTGAAGCCTTATGCCGCGGGTGCGCGCCACTGAAGCGATCTCGGAGATCGGCTGGATCGTGCCCACCTCGTTGTTGGCGTGCATGATGGAGATCAGGACCGTGTCCGGCCGCAGGGCGGATTCGACATCCGCGATGTTCACCATGCCCTGCGCATCGACCGGGAGACAGGTTACCGCGTAGCCCTCTTTTTCCAAAAACGCGCACACGTTGAGCACCGCCGGGTGCTCGATGCGGGAGGTGACGATGTGGCGGCCGCGCCCGCGCAGGGCGTGCGCCGTGCCAAGGATGGCCCAGTTGTTGGCCTCGGTGCCGCCGCTGGTGAAAACCACCTCCTCGGCATCGCAGTTCAACAGGCCGGCGACCTGGCGGCGGGCGGTTTCCAGGGCCTGCCGCGGCTTGGCCGCATACGAATGGCCGCTGGAGGGGTTGCCGAACTCCTCTTCCAAATAGGGCCGCATCGCCGCAATGACCTCGGGGTCATGGGGCGTGGTGCCGTTGTAGTCGAGGTAAATCGGTTTCACGTTTTGGCTCTCCCTTCGCCACAAAGGCTCAACGCTATGGCTCTTTCTTCCTGAGGCTGCTCAATTCGCTCCGAAGGAAAGCCGCGCATGGGATTTCACGACCGTCGCTGAAGCGGATCAGGTAGGGCTGCCCCGTCGTGGAGGAAAAAGAGGCCACCTTCCCGATGAAGTCGTCGACCGATCGGACGTCTGCCTCGCAGTGCCGCCACTTGCGGCGCAGAAACTCGGCGGCGGCGGCGGCACCGTAGGGCCGACCGTTGCGGATAAAAGTGGCGTCGGTCAACCGTTCTATTGTGGCGATCAGCGCTTCGATCTGCTTTTGCTCGGCGGGCGGGAGATCAGCCGCCCTTGAGGCAGCCGAACCAACCGATAAGGCAACGGCCGCTGCGACGATAATAAGGATCAGCGCCTTCATAAGCGGGTCATCGGCAAGCCGTTTCTGTTCAGTGGGCGCTCACGCTATTTTCCGGATCAAGGCTTCCGTCGACAGCACTTGGGCGTAAGCCGCGGACAACGCCGCCATGAACGCGGCGTGGACCTTTGCGGCCGGAACGGCCTCCTGACCAAACGTCAGCGCGCGCGTCGCACACGCGTCCTCGGCCACCAGGCACTGAAAACCCAGGTCGCAGGCGGCGCGCACGGCGGCGTCGACGCACATGTGGCTCATGGCCCCGCAGACGGCAACCGTGGCGACGCCGGATTTTTTCAAGTGATCGAGCAAAGAGGTTTCCCGGAAGCTGTTCGGAAAGTGCTTCACCACCACGGTCTCGCCGGGCATGGGCGCCACCAACGAGTGGATTTCGGAGCCGGGTGTATCTCTCAGAAAAAACGTGGCGCCGGGCTGGGCGGCGAGGTGACGGATGTGAAAGACCGGCCGCCTCTTTTCGCGGAACCGGCTAAGGAGCCGCGCGGCCTTCGCGCCCGCCGCGTCCATGCCCTCCAGGGCCATTTTTCCGCCGGGAAAATAGTCGTTCTGGATGTCCACGAGAATCAATGCGGTCGAGTTGTCCATGGCAGCCTTCTGGTTTTCATATGATGGGTGGGATAGCTAAAGATCGCAACTGTAGCAGCCATGCCGGCTGGATTCAAGGACCATGCCTGGACAGTCGGTTTGGATCCGCGGATTTGTTGCCGTGTTGCATTGAAAAAGAAAACAGGACGGCGTTATTATCGACCGTGTTTGTCGGCGGTGCGTCGGCGGGAAACAGCTGGTTGCGCGACGGTTAGGACGAAACGAAGCGGGACCGCATCGGCAGCCCCGCTTCGTTTGATCCGTGCACGGCGTTAGGCCATCTTGATGACCACGATGCCGGCATTGATGCGCTGAACGAGCAGTATGACCCCGTCGCCGCCCTTTTGCTTGGCGAGCAACTGTTTCAGCTCACCTGCGGAGGAGACGTTCTGGCGGTTGACCTCCAGGATCAGGTCGCCCTGCTGGACGCCGGCCTTGGCCGCCTTACCGTCCGGCCGGACGCCGACCACGACCACGCCGGTCTCACGATTGGTGTTCAACCGCTGGGCCATCTCCGGGGTCAGGTCGGTCACTTGCAGCCCGTACTCACCCTCTTTCTCCACCTGGGGTTTGCCGGCATCGGCGACCGTCAAGGGACGCTTGGCCACCTTCACGTCAAAGGTCTTCGCCTGGCCGTCGCGGACGACCGTGATTTTCGTGGTCTCCCCCACCGGCAGGGTGGCCGCCTTGGCAGTCAGCTCGCGGCTGCTCTTGACCTTCTCGCCGTTGACCGCGGTGATGATGTCCTTGGCCTTGATGCCCGCCTTCTCGGCCGGGTTGCCCGGCACCACGTCGGTCACCAGGACGCCTTCAGTGCCTTTGACGCCGTAGTACTCCGCCAGTTCGCCCTTGAGGTCCTGAATGCTCACCCCCAGCCAGCCGCGGGTGACCTCCCCGTTCTCCTTGAGCTGGGCTATAATTTTAGTGGCCATGTCGATCGGGATGGCAAACCCGATGCCCTGACCGTGGGCAATAATGGCCGTATTGATGCCGACCACTTCACCGTTCAGGTTGACGAGCGGCCCGCCGCTGTTGCCCGGATTGATGGAGGCATCGGTTTGGATGAAGTCATCGTAGGGGCCGGAGCCGATGGCGCGGCCTTTGGCGCTCACGATGCCCGCCGTGACGGTCTGCTCCAAACCGAACGGGCTGCCGACCGCTACCACCCACTCGCCGACCTTCAAGTCCGCGGAGCGACCCAGGCTCGCGACGGGCAGATCGCCCTTGGCGTCGATCTTGATCAGGGCCACGTCGGTCTGCGGGTCGCGGCCGATGACCTTGGCCTCGAACTCGCGCTCGTCTTTAAGCTTCACCTTGATCTTGTCGGCATCTTCCACCACGTGGTTATTGGTGATGATGTAGCCGCTCTTATCAATGATGAAACCGGTGCCGACGCCACCCTGCCGGCGCTCCTGGGGCGGCATCTGCTTGCCGAAGAAGTCCTTGAAACGCTCGTCCCCGCCGAAGGGGCCGTTTCCGAAGGGGTTGCCTTCAAACGCCGGCATGCCGGCTTCGCCCTTCGTCGTCTTCTCCACCTGGACATTCACTACCGCTGGGCCGACCTGTTCGGCCAGGGTGCTGAAATTATCCGGTACCATCCGGGGTGCAGTTTTGGCCGCCTGCAGGCCGGCCGTGGAGAGCAACCCCACCACCAGCACCATTGCCATGACCCATGTAAACCTGAATTTCCGTTTCATTGTTTGTTACCTCCTGGTTGGATGTTGGCCCATGCGGGCTCGACTGATGGACCAACAATAAACCGGCAAGTTCACGGCAAGATGACCCGGAAATGATTAAAAAGTCATCTGGGTCCGGGGTGGAGGGGGGTTGTGAAACGGAAAAGGGAACGACTCCGGTAGCCATGGTGAATGGGGGAGAGGGAACTGCGAAATACGCGAAAGGCGCTAAAAGACAAGCCAAGATACTGTTTAACAGCGAAAGTGATTTCAGATAGCCGACCAGCAACCGGGGATTTTCAGCCGAGCGCAAATCAGGTGCGGCTGTCGGGCGCAGGCGCTTTGCGCGTCAGCCCGAAATCGTAGACTCCCGGGGAAGAGCCCTCGATCAGGGTTGCACCGACCGTTTTCGCATAGTACTCCGCCGGGCCCACCCCGCCGATGATGGCGTAGGCGTAGCCGTCAGCGCGCATGGCATGCAGACACGACAGCAGCAGCGTCAACCCAACGCCTTTGCCTCTCGCATTTTCAGCGACCCCGGTGGGCCCGAAGAAATTCCTGCGGGTACAGTCGTGGCAGGCAAACCCGATCAGCGTCTCTTTTTCAATTGCGATGTAGCAGGATGGCGGGTTTGCGGCGAAGGCCGTTTCACATTCCAACGCCCAGGTGCTGCTGAAGGTGCTCTCCACCCATTTCAACAGACTGGATTTCTCCCACGGGTTCGGCCGGCGGATCTCGATCCCGATCCCTTTGGTTCTGCAAAGCGGTTCATGCAGATCGGGCAGGTCATAGAGTTTGACAAGCATGTCCGGCATGAAGCGGTGCTCCCTGATTGATCAACGCACCTGATGATACGAAATAGTTAATCGCTATAATGCGTTGCTGTCAAGACGTCAAAACGTTGGGGCCGACGGAAACCGCCCGACATCCGTGTGCGGTAGAAACTTGGCGGCGCTGAAGCGGTTCATAAAGTCCTGGTTGACGTTGAGTTCGAGGTAGGTGATGCGATCGCGGATGCGGTCGATCTCCTCGAGGGCATTTTCGGAGGTCAGGGCCAGAGCGGCCCCCTGCAGGGAGCTGTTCCCGATGGGCACGTAGCGCTCGAGCGGCAGGTCCGGCAGCATGCCGATGGCGATGGCCGAGCGCGGGTTGATGAAGCATCCGAAGGTGCCGGCCACGTAGAAGGTGCCCAATTCGTCTATGTTCAGGCCCACGGTCATGGCGATCGTTTCGAGGATGGTGTACATCGCGGCCTTGGAGCGGATCAGGCTGTCGAGGTCCGCCTGGCTGATGGTGAGATCCTTGCCGGTGGCGGACTGCTCGGCCGGTACCACGACCAGGTGCCGCAGCTCCTCGACGACGCGCAGGCGGGCGCCGCAGGCGGCAGGGACCAGCTTGCCGCGGATGTCGATCATGCCCGCGCCGAAAAGCTGGGCCGCCAGGTCGATCACGCCGGAGCCGCAGATTCCGATGGGGGGCCGCTCCGCGATGGTGTGGATGTCGAACCGGCGGCTGGCCGGGTCGATCGCCACGCGGTCGATGGCACCGGGGCCTGCCAGCATGCCCATCCGGGTCACCCCGCCCTCGAGCGCCGGGCCGGCCGCGCCGGCGCAGCCGATGAGCCAGTCCTGATTGCCCAGCACTACTTCGGCGTTGGTGCCGACGTCGACCAGGATCGCCGTCTCCTGGCGGCGGTTAAGCCCGGAAAACAAGATGCCGGCGATGAGATCGCCGCCGAAGTAGCTCCCGATGCTGGGGAAGACCAGCACGCGCGCAAAGGGGCTCACCTGGATTCCGAGGTCGGCCGCCTTGAGCACGCCCGGCCGGTTGACCACGGGAATGTAGGGCTCGCGGATGATCCAGCGCGGCTCCAAACCGAGGAAGAGGTGGGTCATGGCGGTGTTGCCGGCGACCGACACGGCGCAGATGTCGCGCGGCTCGATTCCGGCCGTCCGGCAGATCTCGCCGACGGCCGTGTTGAGGCCGCGGATGATGAGGCCGTTCAGCTCCGTAAGGCCGCCGGGGGAGTCGGCATGGTGGATGCGGGCGAGCACGTCGGCGCCGATGGTGATCTGCGGGTTGTCGAAGGCGTGTTCGCCGAGCACGCGGCAGGAGGCCAAATCGATCAGCCGGAGCACGACCCGCGTCGTTCCCAGGTCCACGGCGACCCCCGCCGCAGGCCGCGGTGCGTCAGCGGCGTCGATGCCGGTCAGGACCCAGCGGCCGCGGTCGCGGAACACGGTGCAGCGGATGCGGTAGTCCGCCCTGCGCAGCAGCGGCGGCAGCTGCCTGAGCAGATCGAGGTCGACGTCGATCGCCTCGGCCCCCAGCTCTTTTTTCAGGGCCGCCAGCAGGCGATCCAGGTCGGCGGTGTTGTCTTCGAGGCTCGGCGGCGACAGGGCGACGCACCGGATCCAGTCAGAGGGCGAGGGGCTCACCGGCGCGCTTCCAGTCCGGAGATGATCCGGTTCATGATGTTCCCGGCCTCGCCCGGGATCAGAAAATCGCTGATCACCCCGGTCAAGGGCGTGGGCTCGGGGTTGATCTCGATGACCACGGCGCCGGCCTTCTTGGCCATGATCGGCATCGAGGCGGCCGGCTGGACCAGGGCCGAGGTGCCGACCACGAGCATGACATCGCAGCGCGCCGTGACCTCCTGGGACCGCCACAGGGCCGCCGGCGGGATCATCTCCCCGAAGAAAACCGCATCGGGCCGCAAAATGCCGCTGCAGCCGCAACGCGGCGGGAGCACGGAGGCGTCGACCTTGTTCGTCTCGATGCGCCGGTCGCACGTCATGCAGCGCTGCCAGGCAAACGTGCCGTGAAATTCAATCACATCCGTGTTGCCGGCCATCTGGTGCAGCCCGTCGATGTTCTGGGTGATCACCGTTTTGAGGATACCCATTTTCTCCAACCGGGAGAGACCCTTGTGGCCGTCGTTGGGAGCGGCCCGGTCCATGATCTCTTTCAGGTCCTTGACGAGGACCTTCCAGACCCGGGCCGGATCTCTGACCAAGGCATCGATATGCGCGATCTCCATGGGGTCGAACTTCTCCCAGAGACCGCCCTTGCCCCGGAAGGGCGGGATCCCGCTCTCGATGGAGATGCCGGCCCCGGTCAGGGCGACGGCATTCCGGGCGGCCGCCAGGTGGTTGACCGCGCGTTGAATAAGGTGGTCCATGGTGCGCCTATGCCCGCATGCCGTAAAACGTATGCCAGATGCCGTCCCGCACCCACTCCTCGACGATGCGGGCGCCCGACCGCGTAAGCCGGTTCCGGACCTCCTTGGCGTCCCCGCGCAGCAGGCCGGAGAGGATGAATCGCCGTTTCTGCCGGAAGCCGCCGGTGTCGATCAAACGCAGCATCACGTCGCCGTGGAGATTGGCCACCAAGAGCTCCGCCGGGCAGTCGATGGCCTCCTCGGCCCGGCCCTGAACCACGAGGATGCTGTCGGTGAGCCGGTTCAGCCGGACATTGCGCGCCGCGGTCCGGGCGGCGAGAAGATTGAGGTCGACGGCCAGCACCCGGGGGCTTCCGAGCCTGGCCGCGGCCAGCGCCAGGATGCCCGTGCCGGTCCCGAGGTCCAGCACCGTGCCGGCCGGGCCTTCCGCCGCCGACAGATCCAGCGCCTGCAGACAGTCTCGGGTCGTGGGATGATTGCCCGCCCCGAAGACGACCCCCGGATCGAGCACGATGGGCAGGAGGGTCTCGGCGGCAGCGTCGGCCGGCACCGGGTCTTGCCAGGCGGGCACGATGAAAAAACGGCCGATGGGCTCGGCGGTGAAGATCGTCCCCTGCCATTGGTCGTAAGGCATGTGGCAGCTGTCAAGGAGACGGAGTTGCGGCTGATCCCTGAGGATCATCCGCACCTCGGCGTCGGCCGGGGCCAAATAAAAGAGGAAGCTCGACCCCTCTTCCTGCCAGTGGCCGAGAAAAGACGGCCCGCCGACGGCGGCACGGGAGTCCCACCGACCTTCGATGCGGTAGATGTACAGGTCGGCGTAGGGGCAGTGCATTGCGGCGGTCAGGGCTTCGGCTTTTCCGGGGGCCGTTCCTCTTCCGGCAGCTGGTCGATATACCATTGCATCGGATCCAGCAGCGTGTAGCCCATGGCCTGCAGCTTCTTTTTCACCTGGGCCACGTTCTGCGTGAGCAGGTACGGGAACACGGCGCGCTTGTTTTCGTCCCAGTAGCGTGCCACCAGAACGCTGCCGAAGGAGACCCCCATCTCGGTGATGGCGTCGACGATCCGCTTGAGCTGGCCGACCTTTTCCTCGACCAGGATGCAGAGCAGGGTTCCGGGCTGGCCGATGCCGAGCACGTTGATGAAGGCCCGCAGCAGGTCCCGCACGGAGATAATCCCCCGCAGCCGCCCCTCTTCGTCCACCACGGGCAGGGCGCCTACCCTGGAATTCTGGATCACCATGAGCGCATCCTGGATCGTGTAGGCCGGCGGAATGGTGATGACCTTTTGGGTCATGATATCCTTGACCCGAAGGTTCTTCAGGCTTTCCGTTTCCGCCGGGCTGATGCCTTCCTTGAAGAAACGGTAGGGCAAGGCGCTGCGGATATCCCGGTCGGTAACGATGCCGACGAGCGTGTTGTCCGCGATGACCACCGGCAGGTGGCGGATCCGGTGTGTGGCCATCAACTCCTGGGCTTCGAAGATCGTTGTCTCCGGATTAACCGTGATGACCTTGCGGGTCATCGATCTGCTGACAAACATAATTCCCCCTCTGGTAATGCGGTAAATGTTGACCCCTTCAGCCGTTCAGTAGGATCTCCACGTGATTGCGGGCCAGCTCCGGCAGCCGCCGCAGGGAATACCCCCCCTCGAGCACGGAGATGAGGCGGCCTCCGGTATAGGTGTTGGCCATCCCGACCAATTTTTGCATGATCCAGGAATAGCATTCCGTCGACAGCTGGACGTCCGACATGTCGTCGTCGCGGTGGCCGTCGAATCCCGCGGAGACGAGGATGAATTCAGGCTTGAACCCTTCAAAGACCGGGAACAGGTCCCGCTCGATCAGCCGCTTCCACTCCTCGTCCCCCTGCCCCGGCAACACCGGCGAGTTCTTGGTGAAACTGTAACCGGCACCCCGGCCGTATTCGAATTCGCGCCCGGTGCCCGGGTATGCGAAGGTGGGGTGCTGGTGGATGGAGTAATAGTAGACGCCGGCCTCTTCCTCAAAGATATGCTGGGTGCCGTTGCCGTGATGGACATCGAAGTCCACGATGACGACCCGGCGCAGGCCCCATTCCTGCTGCAGGTAGCGTGCCGCGATGGCGACGTTGTTGAAGTAGCAGAACCCCATCGCCTGGTTGGCCTCCGCGTGGTGGCCGGGCGGACGGACGGCGCAGAAGGCGTTGTCCAACTCGCCCGCCATGAGCCGCCGGGCGGTCTCCAGGATCCCGCCCACGGCCAGCAGGGCGATCTCGTAGGTCTCGGCGCACATCTGGTTGTCGGGGGAGTCGAACATCTGCTTGTGGGTCCGGCAGGCGGCCTCGAAACGCTTGACATAGTCGGCGGTGTGGACGGCGTGGATCCACTTCATATCCGCGGGGCTGGCCGTGAAGCGGACGAGCTTGTCCAGCAGCCCGCCTTCCTCGATGCCCTGGAAGACGGCGGTGAGCCGTTCCGGCACTTCAGGGTGATAGGGGCCGGTCTTGTGGAGCAGGAAGCGGTCATCGTAGAGAAAACCTGTGCGTTTCATCGGCTTGCGTCCTCTCGAAAGACGTGTTCTCCGAGCGCCGAAACGGCGCGTCGCCGCTTAACCCTCCGCCGCTGATCACTGAACGATCTTGTCGAAAATCTCGAACGCGGCCTTGACGCAGGGGCTGCTCACCGGCATCTGGATGGTCGGACGGCCCTGGTAGTCGAATTCGTAGACCGTGCGGTCATCGGGCACGGTCCCGGCGAGTTCCACGCCGGCATCTCGAATCATCTGGAGTATTTCCGCGGAGGGCGGTTCCTTGACCCGGTTGATGATGAGGTAACTCCGACCGACCCCGATCTTGAGCTCCCGGGCCAGCTCGTTGATCCGCAGGGCCGCCTGAAGCCCCCGCCGCGACGAATCCGACACCAGCAGCAGGGCGCTCACATTCTTGGTGGTGAGCCGGCTGATGTGCTCCATCCCGGCCTCGTTGTCCATGACGATGTAGGGATAATTGTTGACCAGTTTTTCCAGGAAACCGGTCAGGAGCGTGTTCGCGGCGCAGTAACAGCCGGCGCCTTCCGGACGGCCCATGACAATGAGGTCGAAGCCGTCGGATTCAACCACCGACTGCTCGAGCTTCATGGACATGAACACATCCTTGGTCATGCCGTCCGGCACCTCGCCCTTGCGCATGTCCTCGCGGGCGTTTCCAAGGGTGTCGCCCAGGGGCACCCCCAGCACCTCGTTCAGGTTGGAGTTGCAGTCGGCATCCACCGCCAGGATCGGTGTTTTTCCGCGTGTCAGCAGATAGCTGACCAGCAGCCCGGCCAGGGTGGTTTTCCCAGTGCCGCCCTTGCCGGCCATCGCAATCGAAAACGCCATAGGTTCGTTCAGTCCTTTCAGGTCAGAAAGCTGCACAACGCCGGATCACGGCCTTGAGGCGCAATTTTACAACACCCTGTTAAGCCAAGTCGCTCCAACAGTCAAGCAAATTGGCTTCGGCGCAACCGCGTCCTGGATCACCCTGTTTTGACGTGGCCTGGAATGCGGGTGGAGCATCACTCGCGGCCGAAGGGGTGGGGGGCCTTGGACTGATCGAAGGGCTGGCAAACTCCTTGAATTGGTATTGGCCTTATGTTAATCGCAGAGGGGAATCGGCACGGCGTCTGTTCAACAACTCAACCGCGGGGAGGGTAGCAATGGATTTTGAAATCGGAAAATCGCAGAAAGATATCCAGAAAGCGGCCAGGGAGTTTGCCAAAGGCGAATTCGACAAGGAGCTTGCCCTCGAGCTCGACCGAAAACACGAATTCCCGCGCAAGATCTGGCAGAAAGCCGCCAAGCTGGGCTTCATCGGCGTGCACTATCCGGAGGCGTATTCGGGGCAGGGGTTGGGTGTCATGGAAAACATCCTGATCGCCGAGGAGTTCTGCGCCCGCGATTCGGGCATCGGCAGTGCCGTCATTTTAGCGAGCTTTGCCGCCGAGTGCGTGCTGCGCTTCGGCAGCGACGATCTGAAGCAGAAATTCCTCCCGGCGGTGGCCGAGGGCAAAATGCTCTCCGCCGGCGCCTTCACCGAGTCCGGTCATGGCTCCGACATCACGGCGCTGGACACCCTGGCCGTGCGGCACGGCGACGAGTGGATCATCAACGGCACCAAGACGTTCATCACCAACGGCGGCCTGGCCGGCTTCTACTGCACCCTCTGCCAGACCGATGCGGCTGCGCAACCGGCCTACCGCGGGATCAGCATGATCCTGGTGGAGGCCGACCGGCCGGGACTCACCACCGCCGACGTCGGCGAGAAAATGGGCATCCACATGATGGCGACCGCCGAAGTCAACTACAAGGATGTTCGGGTGCCGGCCGCCAACCTCATCGGCAAGGAGGGCCGCGGCTTCTACCAGGTGCTCGAGTTCTTCGACGAAAGCCGGATCCTCGTCGCCGCCCAAGCCCTGGGGATCGCCCAGGGGGCGTTCGACCGGGCGCTCGCCTACGTGAAGGAACGCCAGCAGTTCGGCAAGCGGATCGCCGACTTCCAGGTGACCCAGCACAAGCTGGCCGACATGGCCACCAAGATCGAGCTGGCCCGCCTGATGACCTACAAGGCGGCCTGGAACTACGACCAGGGCCGCATCGACCCGAAGCTGACCTCCATGGCCAAGATGTACGCCGCGCGCACGGCGGTCGAGGTGGCCGACGAGGCCATTCAGCTTTTGGGCGGCTACGGCTACATGACGGAGTACGAGGTGGAGCGCTTCTACCGCGATGCCAAGATCACCGAGATCTATGAGGGCACCAAGGAGATTCAGAAGAACACCATCGCGAGCGCCGTGCTCGGCAAATTCAAATAGGCTGAAGTGAGCGATTCGGGTCGCATGGGGTATTGACAGCCGGTGCCTGAACCGGCCACCGACGGAAAGCCGAGTCGCTCGAGTCGGATGTGCGTAACAGCCTGGCAACAGGCTAAAACGGGGAGGGTATCGTCATGAGCGCGGATAACAAATCGCTGACCGAGCAGCTGAAGAAGGCCGTGGACGCCGGGGTAAACCTGGCGCAGAAGACCTGGGACGAGGTGGAGACGCGCCGCAAGAAAATCGTCGAAAAGCTGCCCGATAAGGAAACCGCCGGCCTGCTCAAGGGGTTCCAGCAGACTATCGAGCAGACCCAGAAAAAGTTTGAGACGAGGGTCGGCCAGGTAGTTAAAGACGTCCTGAAAAAAGCCAACGTGGTCAGCGCCGAAGACTTGAAGTCCGTCAGACGGGAGCTTCAGGCGCTGAAAAAAGACATCCAGACCCTGAAGGCGCCGAAAAGGGCCAAAACCAAGGCTTCCAAGGTGGCGAAAACCACCAAGGTGTCCAAAGCGCCCAAGGCGCCGGCGGCGAAAACCATCAAGACGTCCAAAGCACCCAGGGCACCCCGGCAGAAGAAGTCCTCATAGCAGTCTACCGGCAACGGCGCCGTCGGCACCGTTGCCGGTAGACTCCACACCCTCCGCTGGACACAGCCCGCCCCTGGCTATGCCGGCGGCTTGTGGCGGCTCTGCGCAACGGCCCGACCTGAGCCGGCATGCTCCGCACCGCTATCACGCCCTCCGTCTTTGCAGGCCGGATTTGTGTATTATTCTTTACAGGGTGTTGAAAAACTGCGCCTCACGCCGTGATCCGGCGTTGTGCGGCTATTGTAAATGCTCACATGCAATCGGCTGGAAGCTCGAAGCTGGAAGCCTGGCTGACGGCGGCTGAATATTTTTAGCTTCGAGCCTCAAGCCTCTTGCATCAAGCATATATCTGCCTTGGCTGACGGCCCGATGCTTGTTTTTCAACACCCTGTTGCGCCACAAGCGACCGGTCGGCATGCATGTGCGCTCCATGCAATTCCCTGGTTCCGTCCGCCGGCGTAGCGGGCCCTTCCCTGCTGCATGAACTGCTGCGTTCGAAGGGCTCGTCCGGCTGTGGGTCGCCCAACGTCGTACTTAAATGAAAGGAACCACTCCATGAAAAAGATTGCGCTCTCGAGTCTCTTGGCCCTGATGACATTTGTCGGTTACGCTGCGGCGCAACCAACGGTGGTCGAAATCCGCGCTGCAGGACCTTCCGGCCCCGGTGCGGTGCTTGGCACCGTTACGATCACGGCAACCCCTTCCGGCACCCTCTTCACCCCCAACCTGAGCGGGCTCAACCCCGGAATTCACGGGTTCCATGTCCATGAAAACCCAAGCTGCGCTCCCATGGACAAGGATGGCAAACCCGTTGCCTCGCTCGGCGCCGGAGGCCACTACGACCCGGCCAAAACCGGCAAGCACTTAGGGCCCTACGGAGAGGGGCACTTGGGGGACCTGCCGCCGCTTTTTGCCGACGCCCAGGGCAAAGCCACGCTGCCGGTGCTGGCCCCGCGGCTGAAGATGGCTGACGTCAAAGGCCGCAGCCTCATGGTGCACGCGGGCGGGGATAATTTTTCGGATCAACCGGAGCCGCTGGGAGGCGGAGGCGCGCGCATCGGCTGTGGAATTGTAAATTAGGGGCGCCGATTCCCGCGCGCCTTGGTTGAGCGCGGCGTCAGGGTGTGCTACACAGGCCGGTAACTTTTCTACGGAGAGGACCCATGAAGCTTTACTTGTACAACACCCTGACGCGGCAGAAAGAGGAATTCGTTCCGATCCGGCCCGGCGAGGTCGGTTTATACACCTGCGGTCCGACGGTTTACAATTTCGCGCACATCGGCAACCTGCGCACCTACATCTTCGAAGACGTCTTGAAACGGGTGCTCGCCTTCAACGGCTACACGGTGACCCACGTCATGAACATCACCGACGTCGGCCACCTGACCGGCGACCGGGACATGGGCGAGGACAAGATGGAGAAGGGCTCCCTGCGCGAGGGCCGGACGGCCTGGGACATCGCCGAGTTTTACACCCGCGCGTTCAAGCAGGACATCGCGCGGCTGAACATTCTGGCGCCCAGCACCTGGTGCAAGGCGACCGACAGCATCCCCGAGCAGATCGACCTCATCCGGGTGCTGGAGCAGAAGGGCTTCACCTATAAGACCGGCGACGGCATCTATTTCGACACCGCCAAATTCCCGGGGTACGCCAAGCTCTCGAGCCAGAACCTCGATGCCCTTCAGGAGGGGGCCCGGGTCGAGAAAAACCCGGCCAAACGCAACGCGACGGATTTCGCCTTGTGGAAGTTTTCACCGGCCGGCGCCACGCGCCAGATGGAATGGGACTCGCCCTGGGGGGTCGGCTTCCCAGGGTGGCACATCGAGTGCTCGGCCATGAGCATGCAGTTTCTCGGCGAGCAGCTCGACATCCACTGCGGCGGTATCGACCACGTCGACATCCACCACACCAACGAGATCGCCCAATCCGAGGCGGCCACCGGCAAGAAATTCTTCAACGTCTGGATGCACGGGGCGTTCCTGAACATCCAGGGCGGCAAAAAGATGGCCAAAAGCGAGGAGAATTTTCTCACCCTCGACAACGCCCTGGTCAAGCGCGGCATCCCTCCCCTCGCCTACCGCTATGCGGCTTTTCAGACCCACTACCGCAAGCCCATGGAGTATACCGACGAGTCCATCCAGGCCGCCCAAAACGGCCTGGAGCATCTCTGCAACCAGGTCCGGGAAGTGGCCAAAGGCGGCACAGCGCCCGGCGGCGCCCATTCCGCCTTCCGCGAGAAATTCATGGAGGCGATCAACGACGATCTGAACATGCCGCGGGCCATGGCGGCAATCCAGGAGATGCTCAAGAGCGATATGCCCGGCGCCGAAAAGCATGCCACCATTCTGGATTTCGACCGGGTGCTGGGTTTGAGCCTGGACCAGGTCGACCAGGCCCAGGAGGTTCCGCCGGAAGTCCAGGCGCTGGTGGACGCCAGGGGCCGCGCACGCGCATCCAAGGACTGGGCCGGCTCCGACCGGCTGCGGGACGAAATCCTGGCGCTGGGGTACACGGTCAAGGACACCCGCGACGGCATGCAACTGATCAAGACCTGAGGCCGGCCTTGCAGACGTCTCAGCTTCTGCCTTAAACCTCCCCCATTGTCCCTGCGGCGAAGTTCGCGTGACTGTCTGAACATGCATCCGGGAAAAATGTCTTGACAAGTGCTACCCTGTGCAACAGAGTTGCATAGGGTTATTAGTCGTCGCGAAATAGTATCGACTGAGAGCAGCCCCCTCTCCTTAATCCTCTCCCCCAATCCTGGGGGAGAGGGCGGGGTGAGGGGGTGCTCGCGTCAATACAAATATGCGACCCTTAATAATTTCAATTGCCGGTCGCCTCAAGAAAACAAAATTGCTTGATATGCTGATGAAATCGGATTGCATAAAACGTGAACAGCCTTCGCACCCACCCGGATCGGGACGGATGAAATCGCGGCTGATGTTCGCAGCCGTCCTGTTCGGGCTCGCCCTGGCCTCCGGATCCGGCCGCGCCGTTGATTCGCCGCCGCTGCCGGTTGTCGTCAGCATTCTGCCCCAGAAGTATTTTGTCGAAAAAATCGGCGGTGAGTCCGTGGCCGTCTCCGTGATGGTGCCGCCCGGTTCCAACCCGGAGTATTACGAGCCCAAGCCCCGACAGATGTCCGAGCTCGCAAGGGCGCAGGTCTATTTCGCCATGGGCGTTCCCTTCGAAAAGGTGTGGATGAAAAAAATGCGGGCCACCAACCCGGCCATGGTGGTCGTTCAGACCGACGCGAAGATTGCGAAGATCCGCATGGAAGACCGGCATTCCCACGAGACAGGCCAAGCCGGGCAGGCCCCCCACGGTGAAGCGGACCCCCATGTGTGGCTGGCGCCCGGCCCGGTCAAGATCCAGGCCGCCGCCATCCGGGATGGGCTTGTCCGTATAGACCCGGCCGGGACCGCCCGCTACGCGGAAAACTACCATCGGTTCGTGCAGGAGCTCGACGAACTCGACGCGGAACTCAAGGGCCTGCTGGTGGAAAAGTCCGGCAGCCAATTTCTGGTGTTCCATCCCGCCTGGGGCTACTTCGCACAGGCCTATGGCCTGAAGCAGGTGGCCATCGAGGCCGAAGGCAAGGAGCCCAAGCCGGCTGAGCTCCAGGCGGTGATCGCTCAGGCGAGGCAGAAAGGCATCCGGACGATCTTCGTCCAGCCGCAGCATTCCACCAAGACCGCCGCAGCCATCGCCAAGGCCCTGGGGGGCGAGGTCGTATCCGCCGACCCCCTCGCCGGTGATTGGCCCGGCAACCTGCGCGAGATCGCCCGGAAATTCAAGGCGTCCGCGCGCTGAGGAAAGCTCACATGACAAAGCCGGTCATCGATGTTCGCGACGTGTGGTTCGCCTTCGGCGGGCAGCCGGTCCTCGAGGGGGTGAGCCTGGCGGTCGCGCCGGGGGATTTTCTGATCGTCATCGGCCCCAACGGCGGCGGGAAAACCACGCTGCTCAAGCTGATGCTGGGGCTGCTGCACCCCGGCCGCGGGACGGTGCGCGTCTTCGGCCTGCCCCCGCACCAGGTGGCGCACCGCATCGGCTATGTGCCGCAGAACGTGCACATCAACAAGAGCTTCCCGGTGTCGGTCATGGACGTCGTCCTGATGGGCCGGCTGCGGGGCAGCCGGGGATGGTCGCGGCACACACGGGAGGACCAGCTCGCCGCACAGGCCGCCCTCGATCAAATGCGGGTCTGGGAACACCGCCGCCGCCGCATCGGCGAGCTTTCCGGCGGGCAGCTGCAGCGGGTATTCATCGCGCGGGCGCTGGTCTCGAAGCCGGAGATTCTTTTCCTGGACGAAGCCATGGCCAGCATCGATGCCCAGACCCGCGGGGAGTTCCACGAAATATTGCAGGAGTTGAACCGCTCCGTCACCATCGTGGCCGTCAGCCACGACATGATGGCCCTGTCGCACCACGCCACCTCCGTGGCCTGCGTCAACCGGAACCTTCACTATCACGACTCCGGTGAAATCACTCAGCCGATGCTCGACGCGGCCTACGCCTGCCCGGTGGATCTGGTGGCGCACGGGATCCCCCACCGGGTGCTGGGCCTGCATGAGGGCAAGGGACATGATTGAGGCACTGCAGCTGGAGTTCATCCGCAACGCCTTGGCGGCAGGCATCCTGGTCAGTCTGGTGTGCGGCGTGATCGGGAGCCTGGTGGTGGTGAACCGGATCGTGTTTCTCGCGGGCGGGATTGCCCACGCCGCCTATGGCGGGATCGGATTGGCCTTTTTTATGGGATGGCCTTACGTGGCCGGGACGTTGGGGGTCTCGGTCGTCTCCGCCGGCATCATGGCCGCCGTCACCTTGAGGGCCCGGCACCGGGCGGATGCCGTGGTGGGGGTGATCTGGGCGGTGGGGATGGCGATCGGCGTGATCCTGCTCGACCTCACCCCGGGGTACAACGCGGACCTCATGAGCTACCTGTTCGGCAGCATCCTGGCGGTGCCGGCCTCGGACCTGTGGCAGATGGGGGCCATCGCGGTGGGGGTCGTCGTCACCGTCTCTTTTTACTACAACGATTTCCTGGCGATGTCCTATGACGACGAGTTCGCCCGCCTGCGAAGGGTCCCGGTCACGTTCCTTTACTGCCTTCTGCTGGTGATGACCGCCCTGACGGTGGTCATGATCATCCGCGTGGTGGGGCTGATCCTGGTGATCGCGCTGCTGACGATCCCGCCGTTCATCGCGGAAAAGTTCACCGGCTCGCTGCGCGCAATGATGGTGGTGGCATCCCTGCTCAGCTGTTTTTTCACCGTGAGCGGTCTCTGGCTTTCCTACCTTTTAAACCTGACCTCCGGGGCAACGATCATCCTCGTGGCGGCCGTGGGGTTCTTCGCCGCCGCCCTGTGGGGCCGATTCAAACCCCGGCATCCGGGAGACGCATCGGTCTCGGCGGGTGAGCCGGCCTGAAGGAAGAGACGCCATGTGCCAGAGCTGCAATTATTCCGAGCTGCTTGACGTAGGCGGCCTCGATCCCACGCCCAGCCGCATGCGGGTGCTGGAAGTGATCGGGAACACCTCATCGCCCGTGAGCGCCCAGGACATCTTCGCGACGGTGAGCCGGACGGCCGCCATCCACCGCGTCACGGTCTACCGCATCCTTGATATGCTGGTCGCAAAGGGCCTGGTGGAGCGGCTGAGCGGCGGCGGGCGAAGCCTGGTCTACGGCCTGGCGCCCAACGAACACCACCCGGCCCACCCTCATTTTCACTGCCGCAGTTGCGGGGCGTTGCAATGCCTGCAGCCGGACAGCCTGAAAGTGGACCTGCAAGGCATCGAGCGCTCCTTTGCCGGCGAGATTCAGGGCGTGGAAGTCCGGGTGGACGGGATCTGCAAGAACTGCTTGAAGAGGGCGTGACGGCTTCGATCGAAGCCCGATTTCAAGGCGCGCAGATGCCGTGTTGCGAGGCGTACTCTTGTACGCCGCAGCAACCACGGCAGCTGCGCAACGCCGAAATCGGGCTTTCAGCAAATAAGAAGCGGCTTCAAGACCCTGGATCGTGTCTTAGGGGAAGCCGTCCCGCACAATAGTGAAGACGGCTTCGATCAAAGCCCGAGTTCAAGGCGCGCAGATGCCGTGTTGCGAGGCGTACTCTTGTACGCCGCAGCAACCACGGCAGCTGCGCAACGCCGAAATCGGGCTTTCAGCGAAGCCGTCATCCGCATTTGTTGAAGCCACAGAAGTGGCAGATCATGCACCCCTCCTCGAAGCTCACGACCTGCCCGCACTCCGGGCATTTTTCCCCGAGCAGGCTGTATTCGGTCTTGCGGAACATGGGCGCATTGTCGCCGGTCATGTAGCGTTTCTCGAGCACCCGGGCGATGGCGTCCGGTATCGATAGAACCAGCCCCCCGTCCTGGAAGATGGGGTGCTCCCCGCCGATGCCCTTGAGCTGCTCCACGATCTTGTCCACCGTCACCCCGGCCCTGAGCGCGAGCGACACGAGCCGTCCGATGGCCTCGGTCTTGGCGGTGGTGGAACGCCCGGATTTGCCGATGGTGGCGAACACCTCGAAGGGCCGGCCCTCAAATTCAGTCACGGTGACATACAGGTGGCCGTACCCGGTCTTGGTCTTGGTGGTGAATCCAAACAAGGTCTCAGGCCGATCCAGAACGGCCCCCATGAGCCGCTCCGCCTCCTCTTTCTTCTGGCCGAAGGAGAGGACCTGGTTTTCCTTGCTGCCGTCGCGGTAGATCGTGACCCCCTTGCAGCGCAGCTGGTAGGCGAGGTCGTAGACCTTGCGCACGTCCTCCACGGTCGCATCCCGGGGCAGGTTCACCGTCTTGGACACGGCGTTGTCGGTGTGCTTCTGAAAAGCGGCCTGCATGCGGATGTGCCACTCGGAGGAGACGTCGTGGGCGGTCACGAACACCCGGCGGACCTCTTCGGGGATCTCCTCGATCTCATGGATGCTGCCTTTGCGGGCCACCTGGTCCATGAGCTCCGGGCGGTAGAAGCCTCTTTCCCGCGCCGCCTTTTCGAACACGGGGTTGACCTCCATGAGCTTGTCGTTGTCCATGACCGTGCGCACGAAGCTCAGGGCAAACAGAGGCTCGATCCCGCTCGAGCAGCCGGCGATGATGCTCAAGGTGCCGGTGGGGGCGATGGTGGTGGTGGTCGCGTTGCGGCGCTGCTGGCCCTTTTCCTTGAAAACGCTCTGTTCCCAGTTCGTAAACACCCCCCGCTCCTGCGCCAGCGACTCGGAGGTCTCGTGGCAGGCCTCCTGGATGAAGTGCATCACCTCCTCGGCCGCCTGCAGCGCCTCCTCGGAGTTGTAGGGGATGCCCAACTGGAAGAGCATGTCGGCAAACCCCATGACCCCGAGCCCGATCTTGCGGTTGCCCCGCACCATGTCGGTGATCTCGGGCAGGGGATAGCGGGACATGTCGATGGTGTTGTCCAGGAAGCGCACGGACCAGCCGATGGCCTCCTTGAGCCTGGGGTAGTCGACCGCCGGCCCGCTGGCGGATTCGACGACGAACTTCGCCAGGTTGACCGATCCCAGGTTGCAGGCTTCCATCGGCAGCAGCGGCTGTTCGCCGCACGGGTTCGTGGACTCGATCTCGCCGATGGCCGGGGTGGGGTTGTCGGCGTTCATGCGGTCGAGGAAGATGATCCCGGGGTCCCCCGTCTTCCACGCCTGGGTGACCAGGGCCTCGTAGACCGCGGCGGCGTTCAGCCGGCCGGCGGGCTGCCTGTCCCGGGGGTCGAGCAGGTCGTATTCCTGCTGTGCGGCGACGGCCTCCATGAAGGCGTCGGTCACGCCGACCGAGATGTTGAAGTTGTTGAGTTCCCGGTCGTTGCTCTTGCTGTGAATGAACTCCATGACGTCCGGATGGTCCACTCGCAGGATGGCCATATTAGCGCCCCGGCGGGTGCCTCCTTGCTTGACCTGTTCGGTGGCGGTATTGAAGATCTTCATGAACGAGACCGGGCCCGAGGCCACGCCGCCGGTGGTGCCCACGTTGCTGTCCTTGGGGCGCAGACGGGAAAAGGAGAAGCCGGTGCCGCCGCCGGACTTGTGGATCATGGCCGCATTGCGCAGGGCGCCGAAGATGCCCTCCATGCTGTCTTCGACCGGCAGCACGAAGCAGGCCGCAAGCTGCCCCAGGCGCCGGCCGGCATTCATCAGCGTCGGCGAGTTGGGCAGGAAGGCGACCTGGGTCATCAGGTCGTAGAAGGTCTCCTCGACGGCCTTGACGCGCTCGTCATCGGCCCCGTAGTTTTTCTCGGCCTTGGCGATGTGCTGGGCGACCCGCCGGAACATCTTTTCCGGGGTTTCGATCACTTTGCCTTGGTTGTCCTTGCGGAGGTAGCGCCTTTTCAGCACGGTGACGGCGTTTTCGGAAAGGGCCAACCCCTTCTTGACGAAGATGGATTTGTCCAACCGCACCCGCGTCGGTTTGGTCAGCCCGTACTCCATGAGCTTGTCCTCGATCATCTTTTCGATGAGGGAGAGGGTGATGGTCTGGGGCTCCATCTTGGAAATCTCATCCCGCAGAAAGCGGCTGATCCCCAGCGCCTGGTCGCTGTTGATGGGGTTGTCCCGAATCAGGATGTCGGTGAACACCTGTTCGTCCCACGTGAAGGAGTCCAGATCCAAACGCCCCTCACTCGTTACCACTATTTTTTCCTTCTCTCGCATGGAAGCAGCCCCCTGTGAGCGCATGAACGCCGGTGGTTGTCTTGTAAAGGAATCTCCTGGTTCACCGGATGGTGATGAACGGAAGACGTAGCTTTCGCTGCGGCAGGCTTAGACTATCGCATACCATATGTTGTGTGTCAATAAAAATATTACGCAATATCTGCGAAAGCGGTCTTCGGCGGTGGTGATTTGACATACGGCCGACGGATCTGATAGCCTGACCCCGTATCGCAGACATCCCTCCGCAATCGACCGGCTCACATGACGACCTTTCCGAAGAACATCATCCTCATCGGCATGCCCGGGGCGGGCAAGAGCACGGTGGGCGTGCTCCTGGCCAAGCGCCTGGGGCTGGCCTTCGTCGACACGGACATCTTGATTCAGGTCCGCGAGGGGCGCAGCCTGCAGGCTCTCATCCAGGCGCACGGGGCCGAGGAGTTCTGCCGCATCGAGGAGAACCACCTGCTTTCCTTATCGCTCACCAGCCATGTCATCGCCCCCGGCGGCAGCGCCGTCTACAGCCCCCGGGCCATGACGCACCTCAAGGCGAACGGAATCGCCGTCCACCTCGACATCGCGGTCGAACGGTTGAAACGCCGGCTCGACGACGTGGACGCCCGCGGGGTCGTCATCGCCCCGGGCCAGACCATCGAAGGCCTTTTTGCCGAGCGCCGCCCCCTGTACCTCCGCTATGCCGATGCCACGATCGAGACCGACGGGCTGACACCGGATCAGGTGGTCGGCCGCGTGCTGCAATCGTTGACGATTTCGTAATTAACTCAGGTCGAATTCCCAGTAGTTTGTTGCGGTAAAATCTGAAGAAAATATCACCTGAAATAAACCATGCCCGCCGCTATCGGCGGGCATGGTTTATTCCTCCGACAACGTGCCCCGCTTGATCACCTCCTCCCCGAATCTGCTTTTGATGGTTTCCAGCGTGCGAACCACTTTTTCCCAGCCTTCCCGGGGTTTTTTTTCACGGCCGAACAGCTCCTCCTGAGTGGGGGCCTCCGCCCTGACAAAGCCGGTGGCGCCGAGTCCGATCAGGCGTATCTTCTGAACGATGCGGTGGTCTTCAAGAAGCTTAACGGCATGCTGAAAGATCGCCTGGGAGGATTGGGTTGCGGGCGCAAAGGTGGTTCGGCGCGTGAGCAGCTTGAAGTCGGCGAGTTTGAGCTTGAGAACGACCGTGCGGGCCTTCACCCCCTCTTTGCGCAGCCCCGCGGCCACTTCCTCGGCCTGGGCGAGCAGGCAGCGGGTGAGGGCGGCCATCTCGCGGGTATCCTCAGCCAGAGTGCACTCGCTGCTGACCGATTTGCCGGGTGCAAACGGTGTCACGGGCGTGGGGTCGATGCCGTGGGCCAATTCCCGAAGACGCTTGCCGTAGGCGCCGAACGCCGCCAGAAGCGCCGGTTCCTCGAATTTGCGGATCGCACCCAGATAGCGCACCCCCATGGCTTCGAGTTTGGCCAGGGTTTTGGGCCCCACGCCCGGGACCTTGCCGATGGGCAACCGGTCGATGAACGCCGCCACCTGGTCTGGGGCAATTACGGTCAGACCGTTCGGCTTGTTCAGATCGGAGGCGATTTTGGCGAGGAACCGGTTCGGCGCCACCCCGACCGTACTGGTGAGATGCACCGCCGCGAGGATCTCCCGCTTGATCCCTCGCGCCATCTCGACCGGCGCTCCATGGAGGCGTTCGGTGCCGGTCACGTCCAGGAAGGCCTCATCGATCGATACCGGCTCGACCAAGGGGGAGAACTCCCGCAGGATCGCCATGATCTGCCGTGACACCTCCCGGTAACGGTCCATGCGCGGGGGCACGAAGACCGCCTGCGGGCAAAGCGCCCGGGCCTGGAAGATCGGCATGGCGGAGTGCACGCCGAAGCGGCGGGCCTCGTAGCTGGCGGTCGCGACGACCCCTCGCCGGGACGTCCCGCCGACGATGACGCACCTGCCCCGCAGCTGCGGCTGGTCCAACTGCTCCACCGCGGCGTAGAAGGCATCCATGTCGATGTGCAGAATCATGA
Organism: Desulfobacterales bacterium; assembly: GCA_035467535.1. GTDB lineage: Bacteria > Desulfobacterota > Desulfobacteria > Desulfobacterales > SpSt-501 > SpSt-501. The sequence goes on along the minus strand of DATITS010000053.1, from coordinate 10,226 downwards.
CGGAAGCTCAAGGCGCAAGGCCGGCCGGTGGTGGAAACGTTTCACGTTTTCAGTTGCATTCCGGGTCGGAAATGCTATGTTCCACAAAAATGTAAGAATCGAAATGAACCATATCAAAATTGTATCCGGGTCGACATGAAACCGATTGAACGCATCGAGGAGACCAGCCTGCTCTACGAGATCAGCCAAGCGCTCAATGAGCACCTGGACCTCAAGCGGTCCTTATACAAGGTCCTCGACATTCTTTCCAGCGCCATGAACATGGTGCGGGGTACCATCACCCTTCTGGACCCGTTGCGCAACGAGATCAACATCGAGGTCGCCCACGGAATTTCCCGGTCCGCGATCGAACGGGTGAGGTACAAGCTCGGCGAAGGCATCACCGGCCGGGTCATCGAAACCGGCAAGGCGGTCGCGATCCCCCACATCAGCGATGAGCCGCGCTTCCTGGACCGCACCGCCAGCCGCAAGAAAAAGGAGGACCGGGACCTCTCCTTCTTCTGCGTTCCCATCAAGAAGGGCGCGCAGGTGATCGGAGCCCTCAGCGTGGACCGGCCCTACGAGGCGTCCTACTCCCTGGACAACGGGCGGCGCCTGCTTTCGGTCATCGCCACCATGGTCGCCAGCCACGTGATCAAGCTGGAGACGATCCGGGTCGAGCACGAGCGGCTGCGGGATGAAAACCGGCGCCTGCAGACCGAGCTCAAGAGCAAGTACACCATCAACAACATCATCGGCAGCAGCAACCGCATGCGGGAAGTCTACCAGATGGTCTCCCAGGTGAGCCGCAGCAACGCCACCGTCCTCATTCGCGGAGAAAGCGGCACCGGCAAAGAGCTGGTGGCGAACTCGATCCACTACAACAGCCAGCGGGCGGCCAACCCGTTCATCAAGGTCAACTGCGCCGCGCTGCCCTCCAACCTCATCGAAAGCGAGCTGTTCGGTCACGAAAAGGGGGCCTTCACCGGCGCGATCAAGCAGAAGATGGGCAAATTCGAGCTGGCCCACCGCGGCACCATCTTCCTCGACGAGATCGGCTCGATCAACCTGGACGTCCAGGCCAACCTCCTGCGCATCCTGCAGGAGAAGGAGTTCGACCGCGTGGGGGGCCAGCGCACCATCAAGGTCGACGTGCGCGTCATCATCGCGACCAACAAGAACCTGGAGCAGGCCGTGGAGGATGGGACCTTCCGGGGCGACCTTTACTACCGTCTGAACGTGTTCCCCATCTACATGCCGCCCTTGCGGGAACGCAAGACCGACATCCTGCTGCTGGCCGATTATTTCCTGGAGAAATACGCCAAGGAAAACCACAAGGACATTAGGCGGTTTTCAACGCCGGCGATCGACATGCTGATGCAGTACCACTGGCCGGGCAACGTGCGGGAGCTCGAGAACTGCCTCGAGCGGGCCGTGCTGGTCTGCGAGGAGGGGGTCATCCACAGCTACCACCTGCCGCCGACGCTGCAGACCGGCAAGGAGTCCGGCACCCTGCCGGCGCTGTCGCTGGAGGAGGCCGTCGCCAACCTCGAGCGCGAAATGATCATCGACTCCCTCAAGAACACCCGGGGCAACATCACCGGTGCCGCCAAGATCCTGCAAACCACCGTGCGCAAGTTCGCCTACAAGGCCCAGCTGCACGGCATCGACTACCGCACCTTCCGCTGACGGCTGCGCCGGAAGCCCAATCTCAGCGTTGCACTTCGTCCCGCCGGCGCTTGCGGCGTACACAGTGTACGCCTCGCGCCGCGGGAGTCGTGCGCCTTGATCTTGGGCTTCGGGCGCAGCCGTCGCTTCTCGGTCGAAGAACGCGAAAGATCCCGTAACGCCGCCGATGGGCATTGATCATCAGCCTGGGAAATAAGCGGGCACGTGGCGCAATCATTCGCGCCAGCTCGTCGTCGGGATTCGCAGCCAGGAGCAAGCCGTGGCGAATTCAAGTCGCAAGTGCACCACTGATGGGGGCGCTAAATCAATGGGAGGCCGTTCTTGGTTATCTCGTAGACCAGAGGGTCGTTGGGATTGAAGGATTCTTTATTGGCCGGCTTCGGCTCGATTCGGTCATCGATGGGAATTGCCAGTTTCGTTAGAATCAGCCGCTCTTTTTGGTTGGAAGGGCGACCTCAATCGCCGATACTCGTCAAGCAACCCAGTTCTGCACCTTCAAACCCGATATGCGTCGAAATTCTCGTTCGTTGTTGGTGACGATCGTAAGGTCTGCCGCTTTAGCGTGCGCGGCGATCCATAAATCGTTGTTACCGATAGGTGCCCTCAGTCGAATCTATTATTGGGCGTGATGGGATTGAGATGAGAAGCAGGAAAAACGGGCATGCGCCCCCCGGAGGGAGGGTGGGAGGCGCATGCCCGTCGGTGCGGGGGAACCCGCAGGCTCCCCCGGGCGGAAAACGCAGATCAAATGTCGAAGTACAGGAAAAACTCGTGCGGGTGCGGGCGCAGCCGGACGGGGTCGATCTCGTTGGCGGTCTTGTACTCGGCCCACATGTCCAGCACGTCCTGGGTGAAAACGCCCCCTTTCATCAGGAACTCGTGGTCGGCCTTCAGGCAGTTCAGGGCCTCATCCAGCGAGCCCGGCGCCGAGGGCACCTTGGCCAGTTCCTCGGGCGGCAGGTCGTAGATGTTCTTGTCCAGCGGGTCTCCCGGGTCGATCTTGTTCTGGATGCCGTCTATAACCGCCATCAGGATGGCGGAGAACGCGAGGTAGCCGTTGCAGGACGGATCCGGGGTCCGGAACTCGATGCGCTTGGCCTTGGGTGACGTGGAGTACATCGGGATACGGATGGCCGCGCTGCGGTTGCGGCTCGAGTAGGCCAGGTTCACCGGGGCCTCGTAGCCGGGCACCAGCCGTTTGTAAGAGTTGGTGGTCGGGTTGGTGATAGCGCAGATCGCCTTGCAGTGCTTGAGGATGCCGCCGATGGCGTGCAGCCCCATCTGGGAGAGCCCGGCGTACTTGTCGCCTGCAAAAAGGGGCTTGCCGCCCTTCCAGATGCTGCAGTGGATGTGCATGCCCGAGCCGTTGTCGCCATACAGGGGCTTGGGCATGAAGGTCACCGTGTGGTTTTTGCGGTAGGCGACGTTTTTCAGAACGTATTTGAACCACATCAACTGGTCCGCCATTTGCACGAGCGGACGGAATTTCATGTCGATCTCGGCCTGCCCGGCGGTCGCCACCTCGTGGTGCTGGGCCTCGATCTCGATGCCGAGCTTCTCCAGAACGAGCACCATCTCGGTGCGCAGGTCCTGGAACTTGTCCATGGGGGGCACCGGGAAATAGCCTTCCTTGGGCCGCGGCTTGTAGCCCAGGTTAGGCCCTTCGTCCCGGCCCGTGTTCCACGAGCCCTCGACCGAGTCGATCTCGTAGAAAGCCCCGTTGCTATTGGACGCATAGCGGATGTCGTCGAAGATGAAGAACTCCGCCTCCGGACCCATGAACACCGTGTCGCCGATCCCGGTGCTCTTCAGGTAGGCCTCGGCCTTCTTGGCGATGTTGCGCGGATCGCGGGAGTAGGGCTCGCGGGTAAGGGGGTCGGCAATGTCGCAGATCATGCTCAAGGTCGGCTCGGCGCAGAAGGGGTCCATCTTCGCCGTCGTCGGGTCGGGGATGATCAGCATGTCGCTGGCGTTGATCGGCTGCCAGCCGCGGATGCTGGAGCCGTCGAAGCCGTACCCGTCCTCGAAATTGCCCTCATCCAACTGGTTGATGGGGACCGAGAAGTGCTGCCAGACCCCCGGCAGGTCAATGAATCGCATGTCAAGCATCTTGGCGCCGTTTTCTTTCGCAAAAGCCAATACCTCTTTGGGTTTCATGTTTGAATCCTCCTCTTCATAATTTTAGTTATGGGGTTTGTTACTACTCCGCTATTTGAAATCGCTTTTAACTACGAAATGCGCGAAATACGCTAAAGTGCATAACTGCTCAAGTGTTTAGGCTGAAGACTGAAGACGAAAGGGTAATAATGATCGCGCATGTCGTTACCTTCCAATGAAGTTGAGTTTTTTCTATGAGAGCGGCATCTTGCCGCGATGGTATCGTGGCTGGAAGCCACTCCCACAGAGGGCCCTCATTACCAAAGAGTCTTCCGTCTTCAGCCTTCGGTCTATCTACCTTAGTAGTGTCGTCGTATGATAAAGGCCAATCAACGGGGGCACGGTCTTACACCGCATCGATTCCCGTTTCGCCAGTGCGCACGCGCACGGCCTGTTCCACGGCCAGCACGAAGATCTTGCCGTCGCCGATCTTGCCGGTGAAGGCGGACTCGCGGATCTTGGTCACGACCTGCTCGACCCGGCCGGCGTCGACGACGATTTCGAGTTTGATCTTGGGGATGAAATCCACCACGTACTCGGCGCCCCGGTAGACCTCCTTGTGGCCCTTCTGACGGCCGTATCCCTTGACTTCGGACACCGTCATGCCCTGGATGCCGATTTCGTTGAGCGCCTCTTTGACGTCATCCAACTTGAAGGGTTTGATAATGGCTTCGATTTTTTTCAACATGCCAATCCTCCTCCTAATTCTTCCGCCCGATTTATTCCAACTCAAAAGCCCGCTCGCCGTGAACGGTGCCGTCCAGGCCCATGATCTCGTTCTCTTCCCCTACCCGCAAGCCGCCGGTCAGCGCCCGGGTGACATAGACCAGGATCAGGGTGCCGATGGCGGTGAACGCGGCGGTGGCTAAAATGGAGATGATCTGCACCAGCAACTGCTTCGGGTTGCCGAAGAACAGCCCCGTGCCGGCGGCGTTGACCGCCGGGTCTGCAAAAAGCCCCGTGGCGAGAGCACCCAGGGCGCCGCACATGCCGTGGACCCCGAAGGCGTCCAGGGAGTCGTCGTAGCCAAGCTTGTGCTTGAGCTTGGACACGGAAAAGAACCCGAGGCAGCCGGCCGCAAGCCCGATGACGATCGAGGCCCCAACGCCCACGAAGCCCGCGGCCGGCGTGATCGCCACCAGCCCGGCGACGATGCCCGAGGCGATGCCGAGCACGGTCGGCTTCTTGGTGACGCTCCACTCGGTGAACATCCACGCCAGTGCCCCCGCGGCGGCCGAGGTGTTGGTGACCAGGAAGGCCGAACCGGCCTGCCCGTCGGCCGCGAGCGCGCTGCCGGCGTTGAACCCGAACCAGCCGAACCACAGCAGGGCAGCGCCCAGGGCGGTCAGGGCGATGCTGGAGGGAAACATGGCCTCCTTTCCGTAGCCGATGCGCTTGCCCAGCACCAGGGAGAGCACCAGTCCCGCCACCCCGGCGTTGATGTGCACCACCGTGCCGCCGGCATAATCCAGCGCCCCCATCGAGGCCATCCAGCCCTTGCCCCAAACCCAGTGGGCAATGGGCGTGTAGATGAAGGTTACCCACAACACGGTGAACACGATCCAGGAGGAAAACTTCATGCGATCGACGATCGAGCCCAGCACCAGGGCCACCGTGATGCAGGCAAAGGTCATCTGGAAGAGCGCAAACACGTTGGTCGGGATGGTTCCCTCCAGGCTCGCCGGGGTGATCCCGGACAAAAAGAGAAAGTCCAGCCCGCCGATGACGCCGCCCACATCCGGCCCGAACGCCAGGCTGTAGCCCCACAAGACCCAGACGACACTGGTCAGGCAGTAGGCGACGAACGTCATGGCCAGGGTGTTCAGGAGATTCTTATAGCGCGACATGCCGCCGTAGAAAAGAGCCAGCCCGGCCGGCGTCATCATCATCACCAGCGCCGTGGACACGATCATCCAAGCCGTATCCCCGGAGTTCAGTCCGTCGGCCGCCCAGGCCGTGGAAAACGGAAGTGATAGGAGCATGGTCACCAACAATAACCGGATGCGTTTCATTGTGAGTCTATTCCTCCTCTGGTTGATACTCAGGTAGATAGACTGAAGGCTGAAGGCTTTTAGGGCCAAACCATGCGTGATCACACAAGGCCAAAATCGTTTGAACCGTTGACAGGTGATTGGGTCATGGATGATCATTTTTACCCTTCCGCCTTCAGCCTAACTGCTTGAGTCGTTAAAGTATTTTTTTACGCAATGTCCGGCAGACGCGCCATGACGGCTTCCTTGACGGCTGCGACGCGGTCGGCGCCATCCACTTTCTGGCCGGTGATGTCCCGCACGTAAAAGACGTCCACCACCTGGTCGACCTTGGTGGCGATCTTCGCCACCCATATGTCCAGCTCGCAGCGGAAGAGCGCATCCGCGATGCTGAAGAGCAGACCCGGGAAGTCGTAGGCGAACACCTCGACGATGGTGAAGAAACTGGAGCTGGTATTGTCGATCCGTACGCGATCGGCGCGTCTGGCCGTGCGCGGTTTGCTGAAACGGGGCAGTTCAAGGTGCGGCTTCAGCGCGGCGGCAAGATCCAGCTCACCGGCGAGGACCGCCCTGAGGTGTTCCTCGGCCCGGCGCCACTTGTCGTCCTCGAAAATCAAGTCCGGCGGCGGGGTCACCTCGAAGACGTCCAGGGCCGTGCGGTTGCTCCAGGTGAACACCTGCACGTCCAGGATGTTGATGCGGTTCAGGGTGAAGACGCCGGCCATGCTCGCCACGAGCCCCGGGCGGTCCTTGGCGCAGATGGTCACGGTGCGGGTCTTGCCGTCGACCGAGGGCGCAACGGTCCAGATGAAATCGCGCTCGCCCAGCCGCCCGAACAGCCGCAACTGCTCCACGATGCTCTCGGCCGGGACCGACAGGAGATAGCGCGGGGAGAGCACCGAGAACAGCCGCTCCTGTTCCTCACGTTCAGCGGCGGAGTATGCCGAGGCGAAGATCGCCGCGCGTTTGCGCTCGACGGCCTCGACCGCCTCCGCGGAGGCGAGTTCGCCCTTCTCCAGGGTGTTGAGCACCTTGAAAAAAAACTCCCGCAGCAGGTGGGAGGTCCAGCTGTTCCAGGCCGCCGGCCCCGTGGCCATGGAATCGGCCACCGTCAGCAGGTAGAGCATTTTCAGCCGCTCGACGTCCCTGACCCGGCGGGCGCAGACGATGGCGGTCTCCTCGTCGTGGATGTCCCGGCGGGTGGCGGTTTTGATCAGGGTGAGGTGCTCGCGCACCAGAAATGCCACCGTGTCGACCTCGGCCGGGGTGAAGCCTTTGGCCGCAAGGATCTCCCGGGTCAATTCGGCGCCCCGGCCCGCGTGATCGTCCTCGGTTGCGCCCTTGCCGATGTCGTGCAGCAGGGCCGCCCAGAACAGCAGGTTTTTGTTTTTCAGCTCGCGATAAATCCGGGCGCAGAGCGGCTCCGCCTCGGCGCCCTCCCCGGCGATCTGCGTGATGGTCTGGACGGTCCGCAGCAGGTGCTTGTCCACGGGGTAGAGGTGGTATTCATCGTACTGAATCCGGTTGGTGACGAACTGAAACTCCGGGATGAACGCCACCAGCAGTCCCGTGGTCAGCATGTCGTCCAGGGCGCTCGCGGCCGAGGCCGGCGCGAGCAGGATGCGCTCGAAGCTGCGCACGCTCTCCGGTGCCGCGCAAAAAGCCGGATCCACTAAATAGGCGAACTCCCGCACCAGGCGCTTCGCCTCGGCGCTCAGCGGCGCCTTGAGTACCACGCTTTCTTCGAAGATGCGGATGAGCAGTTCGGGGCGCTTCAGAATGGCCTCCGGGCGCGCGAAATTCAACAGCCCCTCGTCGACGATCTCGATCCCCTCCATCGGGTTCTTGGGTGTTGCGGGGCGCCGCCGCTTGCGTTTGTTTTCCAGGCCGAGCTCATGCAGCATCATGAGGTGCTGGTGTTTGATCGAATCCATCCGGGCGTGCAAATCGCCCAGGAAGCGCTCGACCGGCTGCTGGCCGGATTCCTCCCGGTACCGGAACCGCTCGGCGAGCTTGATCTGGTTTTCGAAGTGCAGCTGGTCGGTCTTCCGGCCGCAGAGATGATGCAGGTGGTTGCGTACGGTCCACACGAAATCCAGGGCCTCCCAGAGGGTCTGGTATTCGGCGTGGGAGAGCAGCCCCAGGTACTCGAGATCCCGGCTCTGGCGCAGGTCGTGTTCGAGGCGTGCGACCCAGACCATCGTGTGGTAGTCCCGCAGCCCGCCCTGGCCCTCTTTGAGGTTCGGCTCCAGCAGATACGCGGAGTCCCCGTAGTGGGCATGGCGGCCGTGCGTGTAGGCCATCAGCTCTTCGAGAATGCGGCCGGAGTGCTTGCGGATGACTTTTTCGCGGAGCTGCGCCATCAGCTCGGAGAACAGCATCGACATGCCGCAGATGAAACGGGCGTCCAGGATGGGTGTCAGAACGTTCAGGTCCTTGGCGGCCAGGGACAGGCACTCCTTGAGGGAGCGGGTGGCGTAGCCGACGTCCATCCCGATGTCCCAGAGCGGGTAGATCATCTCCCGGATCAGGTTTTCGGCCTCGGGCGGAACGCGCTTGCCGAAGAGAAACAGCAAGTCGACGTCGGAGTAGAGGCATTGCTCCTCTCGGCCATAGCCCCCCAGGGCGATAATGACGTAGGGGTTCTTGTTGATTTCCAGCCGGGGTCCGATCATACTCGTTGCGAAGGCCTGCTCGAAATAGTCGTCCAGCGCGCGGGAGTGCTGCTTTAAAAAGTCGGGCTGCTTGCCCCGCAGAAAGCGGTCGGTCAGTTCCGCCACTTTTTCCTGCAAGGTCTGGGTCGCCTGGTCGTGGACGCCGCGCATGCCGACTCTTCCTTTCCCTTTCCGAAAATGCCTACCGACATTGAGCAAAGCCTGTGCCAGCACGCGGCCGGAATATAATAAGACATATATTTTCAGTTGGTTGTCTATCTTCAGGGGGCCCGGTGGGGAGCAATTATAAATAACATTTTTGTAAAAAATAAAAAATTTAAGCTTACATTTTTGTATTTAAATCGGCGGGGGTGGGCTCAGCGTTCCCGGAAGACGGCCCTCCAGATCTGGCGGATGCGCCGCTGCAGGCGGTCGAACTTTTCCGCGGGGACGGTAGCGGGTTTTTCCTGCAGGCTCAACTGGTGGGCGGCCGCACGGTAGATCAGGTAGGCGTGCTTGAGGACGTGGGCCGTGACCTCGTTCAGCACCGTCGCACCGATCAGGGTCTGGATCAGGCGCACGTTGTCGGTCCACTGCACCAGCTCCGGGTGGCGCTGCGCGAGGCGCAGGACCAGGTACTGGACCAGGAACTCGATGTCGACCATCCCGCCCGGGTCCTGCTTGAGGTCGAAAACGCCGGCTTCGGGCCGGCTGCGCTCCCGGCGCATGCGTTCGCGCATCTCGATGACGTCGGAGCGCAGCCGGCCCGTATCCCGGCGCCGGGCGAGGGTCTGGCCGCGGATGGCATCGAAACGGGCGGTGATCAGCGCCTCCCCGCTCACGGCCCGCGCCTTGATGAGGGCCTGGTGCTCCCAGGTCCAGGCCTCGTTCAGCTGGTAGTCGCCGAAGGCCTCGACGTGCCGGACCAGGACGCCGGAGATCCCGCTCGGCCGCAGGCGGGTGTCGATCTCGTAGACCTTGCCGGCGCGGGTGTGGGAGGTCAGGATGTGGATCACGCGCTGGCCCAGGCGGTTGAAAAACTGGGCGGTGTCGATCGGCCGGGGCCCGCCGCGCGTCGGCCCGTCGACACCCGCGTGCAGAAACACGAGGTCCAGGTCCGAGCCGTAGCCGAGCTCGAGCCCGCCCAACTTGCCGTAGGCGATGACGGCGAAGCCCCGTTCGCAGGGCCGACCATCCAGGCGGCAGACGGGAGTTCCGTGCCGTTCCACCAGGTGGTCCCAGGCGAGGTCGACGACGGCGTTGACGGCGATCTCGGCGATGTCCGAGAGAAAGTCGCTCACCCGCATGAGCGGGAGCCTGCCGGTCACGTCCGCCGCCGCGACCCGCAGGACGTTGCTCTGCTTGAAGATGCACAGCTCCTCGATCTGGGACTCCAGGTCGTCGGCCGGGGCTTGGGCCAGGCGGCGCCGGATGTCGGCTGCGAGCGCATCGCGGTCCGGCGGCCGGTAGAGGGTGCGCGAGTCGAGCAGCTCGTCGAGGAGCACCGGGTGCTGCGCGAGAAACGAGGCGATCCAGGGGCTGGCGTCGGCGAGCTTCACCAGGCGCCGCAGTGCGGCCGGGTATTCCAGGAGCAGCGCGAGGTAGCTGGTGCGCCGCTCCACGGTGCGGACGAGGTCCAGGATGCGCCGCAGGGCGCTGAGCGGCTGGGAAGCGTGGGTGGCTTCGCGCAGAATGAGCGGGATCAGCCGATCCAGGCGCTGGCGGCCGGTCAGGCTCAAGGCCCGGGTTTCCGTGT
>DATITS010000052.1:0-3868 GCA_035467535.1 Desulfobacterales bacterium | reverse complement strand
GCCAGTACCACCGTCGCACCGCCCGCCTGCAGTTGCGCCACGATGGCATCGACGTTGTCCTCGATCACGGCAGGATCGATGCCGCGAAAGCCGTCGTTGGCACCCGTCTCCAGAATCACCACATCCGGCTGCAGCGTCAGCACCCATTCGACCCGGGAGCGGGCGCCGCTGGAGGTTTCTCCGCTGACACCGGCATTGATCACCCGCACGTCGTAGCCCTCGCTACGCAGCCGGGCTTCCAGCCGCGCCGGGTAGGCCAACTCCTCCTCCACCCCCAAGCCCTCGGTGAGGCTGTCGCCCATGGCCACGATCGTACGAGCCGCCAGAACGGGTTGCGTGTGTGCCGGCGTCTGCTTCGGCGTCTGAGCCGGCCGTTCCCCTTCGCCGCAACCCGTTATCCAGATCGCCACCAGCAACACTCCCCAGAAAGCCGCCGGGGCGGCTTTCTGTTGAAAAGAGCATTGTCGAGTCCGTAAATGTGTGCTTGTCACGATAACCCTTTCATTCCCCTTCGGCCTGGGCCTGTAGAAAATCCGAGGGGCGCTGGTGCAGAACCGGCAGGGAGGCGCCCAATCCCACCGCGACGACCATCGCCGTCGCCGCCGCAACCATCAGGGCACTCTCGGCCCAGAACACCTGGTAGGGAAGATCCAGCAAGCGTCGGCTGATGAGCCAGGTAACCGTCTGGGCCAGGGCCATAGCCGCGAGGGCGCTGGCCAGCCCCAGCAGGAGGTTCTCTAGTCCGAAAACGGCCAGCACGAAACGCCCGCGGGCACCCAGGATACGGTAGTAAACCGCCTCGCGGATCCGGGCGCCGCCGGTGGCCAGCACGGCACTGACGACGATCAGAAGACCGGCCATGACGCTGAAACCGCCAAAAAGGCGCAGGATGGCGCTCAGTCGCGACAGCAGGCCGGCAAACGACCGCAGGGTCTCGCCCAGATCGATGGCACTCACATTGGGCAGCGCAGCCGCCACGCGGGACTGCAATGCGGCACCCTGCCCTGGTGGAATCTTTAGAGCAGTGAAGATCGTCTGGGGTGCCCGGCCAATGACCGTTTCGGGCAGAACGAAATAGAAAAAAGGCTGAAGGGTTTCGCGCGTGCGACTGCGGATGCTGGTGACGGTGGCCTCGACGGGCAGCCCCTGGATGCGGAAAGTGAGAGTGTCTCCCAAGCGGAGATTCTCCATGCCGGGAGCCTCGTCCAGCACCGACACCGGTACCGGTACGGCGGTGCCGAAAAGGCTTTTCCCTTGACGCAGGAACTCGTCCTCGAGCAGATCGTCACGATAGGTCAGGTTGAAATCGCGTGCCAGGTTGTCGCCGCGCCGTCGGTGCTCGCGGTCGCGGTCGACGGCCTGCCCGTTGAGGGCCAGCAGCCGGGCGCGTACCACCGGGTAGAAGCGAGGCGACTGGCCCACGATGCGGCTGAAGGTCTCCCGCTGATGGGGCTGAATGTCCAGAAAAAACAGATTGGGGACGTCGACCGGATAGGAGCGAACGAAGGTGGCGTCGAGATTGCGCTCAACCAGGTAAAGGGCGAAGACCGCCGCCATGGCGGCGGAGAGGGTGGTCAGTATGGTGGCTGCGGCGCTGCCGGGCCGACCGAGGCTGCGCAAGGCCTGGCGCAGAGCCAGCGGACCGCGGCGCTGCCGGCGGCAGACCCGCAACAGCACCTGGGACAGGAGCGCGAGGCCCCCCAGCGCCAGCATCGACCCAAGTGCAAAACGCCCCCATGTTGCCCCATCGGCCAACATAAAGCGGAGCATAACGGCCGCCAGAACCAGACCCAAGAAACATATGATCCAGAAGGCCACCGAACGCCGCGGGATGGGAGCGTCGAAGCGCAGGATGGCAGCCGGCGGGGTGGCGCGCAGGCGCAACAGCGGCAGCGTACCGAAAAACCCTATGACCAGAAGCCCGAGCCCCAGGCTGGTCCACAGCGCTTCGGCCGTCAGCGTGACCGGCAGCGGCAGCGACAACCCCTCCTGCAGCAGGACGCTCAAGACCGCCTGCACCGTCAAACCCAACAGCAGGCCAGCGAGCGAACCGACCAGGCCGATAAGCAGGAGCACGACCCGAAAATGGCGGATGACAAAACCGCCCGTGGCCCCCAGCGCCTTGAGAATGGCGATGGTGCGACGCTTCTCGCGCAGCAGGGCACCCAGCGTGCTGCCCACCCCCAGGCCGGCTATCAGCAGAGTGAAGGCGCCGACCAAGGAGAGGTAAAAAATAAAATTGTCGAAAAAGCGTTTCACACGCGAGTCGGCGCTGCGATACGTCTCAACCCGTTCCCGCTCCCCTTCGGCCACCACTTTCAGCTCCGCCGCCGCGAGATCGGGATCGCCGTCGGGCGGCAGCACCTTGAGCAACCGGCGAAAACTTACCCGGCTGCCCGTCTCCACCAGGGCCAGCGCCGCAAGGTCCGCCCCGGTCACGAAAACACGGGGGCCAAGGGAGAAGGCGCCCAAGGGCCGGTCCGGCTCGTGCAGCACCACGTCGTCGATGACCAGCAGGGCGCTGCCGATGTGGAGGGGATCTCCTGTAGTGAGCCTCAGGCGTTCCAGCAGGTCGCGCTCCACCACCACTCTACCGGGGACGAGCACATCGCCAAAAGACCGTCCCGAGGCGAGGGTCACCGTGCCGTAAAAGGGGTAGCCGGGATCGACAATCTTGAGGTTGCACAGCAGGGATGCGGTCTCGTCGGTGCGACGCACCAGGGCGTTGAATTCGTGTACCGCCACGGCGGCGACCGCACCGGAACCTTCCAGGCGCGATATGGCGGCAATCAGCGGCGCACCGAGCGGTGCGCTGGAGCTGACCAGAATGTCCGCACCGTGCAGACGGCGCGCATCGGCGTTGAGGGCCCCGCGTACGCTGGCGGAAAGCCCGCTCAGAGCCACCAGGGAGGCGACGGCCAACGCCAGACCGAGCGCCAGCAGCAGTGACTGCCCGGGAGAGCGGGTGATCTGCCGCAGGATAAAGCGCCTATGGAGCATGGCGCTCCTCTCCAACCACCCGGCCGTCCCGCAGACGGATGATACGTCCCGCCGTCTGCGCGATGGCAGCGTTGTGGGTCACCAGCACGAGCGTGACTCCCATTTCGCGGTGGAACTCCCGCAGCAGGTCGAGCACCACCCTGCCGTTTTCGGAATCGAGATTGCCGGTCGGTTCGTCGGCAAAGAGGATGCGCGGCCGGTTGATCAGCGCGCGGCAAAGGGCCACGCGCTGCTTCTCGCCCCCCGAAAGCTGGTGCGGGAAACTGTCGGCTCGCTGCGCCAGCCCCACGCGCTCCATCAACGTTCGGGCCCGCTCGAGGGCGCGGGGCGCGCCGGCCAGCTCGGCCGGCAGGGAGATATTTTCAATGGCGCTCAAGGCGGGAATGAGATGAAAGGACTGGAAGACAAAGCCGAAAGTGCGGTTGCGTAGGGGCGCAAGACCGTCCTCGGAAACCGCTGTGATGTCGCGCCCCTCCACCAGCACGCGACCTTGTGAGGGCTTGTCCAGACCGGAAAGGAGGCTGAGCAGGGTGGTCTTGCCGCTGCCGCTGGCCCCCTCTATCACCAGAAACTCGCCGACGGCCACCGTCAGGCTCACCTCCTGCAGCACGGAGAGCAGACGGTCGCCCAGTTGATAGCGCCGGGAAACTCCGCGGGCCTCCAGCGCCGGAGCGTTGGCGCCGAGTTGCCCGCATTCGCTCGCAAATTCGGGACACATGGCCAAAATTAGGGACGAATCGTTCCGGCGCAAGGCCTCGATGGACTCCCGGACATACCACTCGCGGACTTCGGTCTCCTTCACCCGCTGCAGGAGGCGGATGACGTGGCCCCCGGGCAATTGTGAAACAAGCTGTTTCACTTTCTCTGC
>DATITS010000051.1:0-25461 GCA_035467535.1 Desulfobacterales bacterium | reverse complement strand
GTAGCCCTCCAGGGCCCCCTCGGCGTCCCGGCGCGGGCGGTCGAGGTAAAACCAGGCCGACAGGCCCGCCAGCGCCAGCATGACCACGACCGCCGCCAGCACCCGCACGCGTTTCTGAAGCCGTTGGACCAGCCGGGCCGGTGCTGCGGCCGCCCGGGGCGGCTGCGCTTTGATCCGCGCGAGCGCGGAAACGACCTCCGCCATGGACTGCGGCCGCAGATCCGGGTCGTCGGCCAGCATCACGCGCAGCAGAACGGCCAACTCATCCGGCACATCGAGCGCATCGACCCGGCCGTCCAGGTTGCCGATCTCGAGGTCTCCCGAGAGCAGCTCGACGAAGACTTTACCGAGAGACCAGATGTCGCTGCGAAAATCGAGCGGCCGCTGGTTGACGATGTCCGGGTGGCAGCCCAGGAGGTGCTTCAACATCGGGGCGGGCCGGTCGAGTTTGGGGTCGATGAAGCGCGAGAGCTCGTAGTCGATCTTGATCTTGAACTGCCCGTTCGCGCCCCGGACCACCATGATGTCGTTCAGGATCAGGTGCGGGATGAAATGCCCGTGCCGATGCAGCACGGCGAGGATTTCGGCCATCTGGTGAAACAGGTCGATCTGCAGGCGCCGATCGCTCAGCCGGCCCGCGGCGAGCAGGGACCCCCAACTCTCGGTGTCGATCCATTCGCTGATGCGGTACCACAGACCGTCCCGGGAGCGACGGATGGCGTGGTGGCGGACAAAGCCCTCGTCTGGAAGCTTTTTCAGCTCTTCGAGCTCGCGCTGCAGCCGGGCGGCCACCTCCGCGTTCACGCCGGAGCGGGGAGTGAACAGGCGGATCATGACGTGTTCATGGGTGCGTTCGCGAATGGCGCGGCACAGGAAGGTGGAGTAGCCTTCGTGGAGGACATCGGCGATGCGGTAGTCGTCGATGGTGCGGCGGCCTTCGGCGATCCGGCCGCCGCAGGCGGGGCAGGTGGCGATTCCCTCAGCTACCGATTGACCACAGACCGGGCAGGATTTCATGGCAGCCCCTCCATCGAACCGGATGAGAAGCTGTGGATCATCTACCAGCAATACGCAAAAACAGCAAGAACGCCGCCGCTGAGGCCGGCTGACCTGACGGCGAATGCGTCCCAACGAAAAAAGGCAGGGATACCGTGATCCCTGCCTTTCTGAGCTGGCTTCTCCAGGTGCCGTTGGTTTCTTGAGGTGAACTTCCTGCTTGTGGTTGCGAAAGCACCCCACGAAAGATGCACGCGCATCCGAGAAGCCAAACTCAGCTGACTGTCATCCGGCACCGGCAGTTGAATCCGGGCCGAAATCTATCCCGGCAGCACCACCCCCGTCTAAAGCAAAAAGTGTGCACATTCCGCCGATGGTTGAGGATTAGCTTGGATATCAAAAGGTTGTAATATCACCGGTTTTTGGCACTATCGCTTGTGTGACGCTGCTTCGTCAGAATTGGGAATTTCAGTTCACAATCGGCAGAATCAGAGCCAGCCTTTGCGTTTGAAGTAAAGATAGGGCAGCACGGCGGACCCAACCATCATGCCGAGGGCCAGCGGGTACCCGACCTCCCAGGACAGTTCCGGGATGAAGTGGAAGTTCATGCCGTAGATGCTGGCAATGAGCGTGGGAGGCAGGAAGACGACAGCGGCAATGGAAAATATCTTGATGATGCTGTTCTGCTGGATGCTGATCATGCCGAGGGTGGCATCCAGCAGGAAAGTCACTTTGTTGGTGATGAACGAGGCGTGGTCGGCGAGCGAGGCCACGTCGCGGCCGACCACCTTCAGCACGTCCCTGATCTCGACGGCCTTGGGATTGGCGTAGACCGCCTGGTTCAGAAATATGGACATCCGCCCGAGAGACGTCAGGCTTTCCCGAATGATGGAGATGTGATTGCCCTCCCGGCCGATCTCCTTGATGACGTTGTTCAGGTTGATGGGCTTGGACTCCTTTTTGACGTCCGCGAAGATCGTCCGGGATATTTTCTCGATTTCAGAGCTGTGGATTTCCAGGATGTCGGCCATGCGGTCGATGATGGCTTCCAGAAGGCCGATGAACACATCCAGGCTGGTCGTGCAGTTGCCGCCGGGCTTCTGGAGCCTGGCGGCGAAGGTTTCGAAGGGCCGGGGCTCGAGGTAGCGCACGGTGACCAGGCAGGTCTCGGTGAGGATGAAGGTGATGGCCGAGGATTCCACGTTGTCGGTATCGGGGCTGGTGACCAAGTTCGCCGTCATGAAAAAGGCACCGTCCTCCTGGTAAAGGCGGCTCGACACCTCGATCTCCGCCATCTCCGCCCGGCTGGGAATGGCAATCGCAAGCGCTTCCCCGACCTGCTTGAGTTCCTCCGGCTGGGGGACTACAAGATCGATCCAGCCGGTGGTCAACGTCTCCTGGAACTCTTCCCAATCGACGAATTGCCACACGGCGTTTTGGCGGGTGAGTACCTTGATCATGGCAGTTACAGACTACACCAGTTTCAGCTTGAATTCAAATCAGCAAATTAATCCTTGCATAAATTTTATCCCTATATTAAAGCTCACGCTGTTCATTTTTAATATCCACACTCAGGAGCCGTCATGACGCCCGGGACTTGGCCAGGCGCTATTTCTTGCAAGCAAGTTAGTGACGGACGCCTTCGCTTGCTCCCGACCAGGGAGCATGACCTCACGGGGATTTCTGGAATCTTTTCGATTCCCCGCCGGATTGCTTTTTTCACTCCATCAGCCGATTCACCTTGCCACGGACGGGAAATTCTTTAAGGGCAGCACTGCACTCACACCATCGGGAACAAGGAGGGAGGAGAGAATGCGAAAAGGGCTTGTCGGTTTCATGGTCTTAGTGGTGCTTGTAGGCTTGTCGTCGTCTATTTACGCCGGCGGCATCATCAACAAACAAAACCTCAGCGCGGATTACATCCGCACACTCAACCGCAACGCCGCCACCGATATGGCCGACGCCGTAGCCTTTAACCCGGCCGGCACCGCCATGATGCAGGACGGCCTCTATATGAAGGCCGATGCCATCTATCTTTGGAAAGATTACTCGAACCAACTACCTTCCGCCCCTCCTGCTTTTAACTATGGGACGCTTGATTCGGAAGAGCCCTCCATTATTCCCGGGCTGTTTGCGGTGTACAAGCAGGACCGTTGGGCCACCTTTTTTGGCGTTACCGTCCCAGGCGGAGGCGGTAAGGTGGATTTTAAAGATGGAAATTCACGTACGGTCCTGTTGGGCGTCGGTTACGCCGGTGCTTTCGGCGCTCCCACAGGCCAGCAGCACATAGAGGCGGAAAGCCATTATATCGGTTACAGCCTTGGGGGCTCTTACAAAATTTTCGATTCCCTATCCATCGGGGGGGGTGTCCGGTATGTGGATGCCTATCAAAAATTCAAAGGATCTTCGGTGGGAGCCGGCGGGCCTCTCGGGAATACAGCCAGTGTCAAAATCGAGCGAGAGGATCAAGCCTGGAATTATTTTCTCGGTTTGGATTACGCCCCGACCAAAGATCTGAATATCGCGCTGACCTACATGTCCAACACGCCGCTTAACTTCAAGGCAGATACCCGAGACAACACCACTCCCCTCGGCGCCAACTCCATCTCTTCGCGGGTAGGCTGGCAGGACGGCACCCACGAGCGTGAAGATTTGCCCGGTTATATTGCGGCGGGTGTATCCTACTTCATCCTCCCAGGAACACTCCGGATCGAGCCGAACTTCACATACTACTTAGAGAAACAGGCCAAATTGGAAGGGCAACGCTTTCAAAATTCGATGCCCGGCAACAGCTATGACGTCGGGGTTACGCTGGAGTACATTTTTAATCCGCAGTGGCGGTTCAGCGTAGGTTACCTGCGCACCGAAATCAAAGGCATGCAATCGCAGGACCTGCTGCCCGAAGCACCGGAACTGGATGCGAACAGCGTGGGCCTGGGCCTGGTCTATAGCCCGATCGACCGCCTGGATCTGACCTTGGGCGTCGAGAGGTCGTGGTACGAGTCGGTAAAAACGGGTTCAAATTCAACAGCATCCGGCCGGGCGCCGGCCGGCACGGAGTACGACAAGGATGTCTATGGTGCGGCCTTCGGTATTCAGTACCGTTTCTTCTAAGATTTGCCCCGGGGGCGGCGGCCCGTGCCGCCCCCGGACCCTTCCCATTTTCGCCCCGGCCGAGTGCGGCCGCCCGGCGCGCCACAACCCTTCCGCTTCGGCCACTCGCCCAATCTCTTGGGGCACATAAAAAAATCGATTCCAAAGTGCCCTCGCCATCTGCTACAATTCCTCTAAGGTGATCGCGGCGGTCTCGCCCCATCAGTGCCTTTCCGGACGAGGCCGGCCCCCTGAAATGCCGGATCCGGAGGAGATGCCATGCTGCTCGTCATGAACGTCAATAACACCAACACCATGTTCGGATTGCACCGCGAAGGCGAGTGGGTTGCCAACTGGCGCATCGCGACCGACCGGGCCAAACAGCCGGATGAGTATGCCATGGTTCTGCGCAACCTGTTCGATTACAGCCGCCTGAACTGGTCCGAGGTGTCGGGGGTTGCGCTGGCGAGCGTAGTGCCGCCGCTGACCGCCTGCTTCGTCGACATGAGCCGCCGCTACCTCGGGCATGACCCGCTGATCGTCTCGAGTGAGATCAAGACCGGTGTGCGGATACTGATCGACTACCCGGCCGAGATCGGGGCCGACCGCATTCTCAACGCGCTGGGGGCCAAGGCGCGGCACGGCTGCCCGGCCATCGTCGTCGACATCGGCACCGCCACGACCTTCGACGCCATCTCCAAGGACGGGGACTATCTCGGGGGGGCGATCGCCCCCGGCCTGGGCATCGCCGCCGAGGCGCTTTACAGCCGCACGGCCAAGCTGCCGCGCATCGAGCTTACCGCACCGCCGGCGGCCATCGGGAAAAACACGGTGCACGCCATGCAGTCCGGGCTCGTCCTGGGGTACGTGGGGCTGGTCGAGAGCCTGGTTAAGCGCATCCGGGTCGAGTTGGGCGGGCAGGCCAAGGTGGTCGCCACCGGCGGCATGGCGCACATCCTGGCGCAGATGACCGATGCGATCGAAGTGGTCGACCCGATGCTGACGCTGGAGGGCCTGCGCTTGATCTATCACCTGAACCGTCAGGAGTAGCCGATGGACAACGAGATTGCGATTCTGAAAGGCAGACACATCGTCGTCGGGGTGACCGGGGGCATCGCGGCGTTCAAGGCGGCCGATCTCACCAGCCGGCTGGTCAAGGCCGGCGCGAACGTGGACGTGGTCATGACGGCGGCGGCCGCCGAGTTTGTCAGGCCCCTCACCTTCCAGGCGCTCACCCACCGGCCGGTGGCGATGGACATGTTCGCGCTGCTGCAGGAGACCGAGATCGGCCATGTGAGCCTGGGCAAGCGCGCGGATCTGATGATCATCGCGCCGGCGACCGCCAACACCCTGGCCAAGCTTGCGCACGGCATCGCCGACAACATGCTCACCACCACGGCGCTCGCCTGCCGCGGGCCCATCCTGCTGGCCCCGGCCATGGAATCCGGCATGTGGAGCAACCCGGCGACCCTCGCCAACATGGACGTCCTGCGGCAGCGGGGCTATCACGCCGTGGGGCCGGAATCCGGGCGACTCGCCTCGGGTGCCACCGGGGACGGACGGATGGCGGAGCCCGCAACCATCCTGGACGCGGCCAGCCGGGTGCTCGGCCGCGGCGGGCCGCTTGCGGGCATGGCGGTCGTGGTCACGGCCGGCGGAACACGCGAGGCCATCGACCCGGTACGCTTCGTCGGCAACCACAGCAGCGGCAAAATGGGTTTTGCCCTGGCGTTTGCCGCACGGGACCGCGGGGCCGACGTCACGCTGATCCACGGCCCCACATCGCTGACCGGCCCCTACGGCGCGAAGACCGTCGCGGTGGAGTCCGCCGAACAGATGCAGGCGGCCGTCCTCGCTGCGATCCCCGGCGCGGCGGGATTGATCATGGCCGCCGCCGTGGCAGACTACCGCCCGACGTCGGCGGCCGAACACAAGATCAAGAAACAGGCCGGGGACATGCGCCTCGAACTGACCCGCACGTCGGACATTCTGGCGGCAGTGGCCGGCCAACGCGCCGATAGCGGACATCCCCGGGTCACCATCGGTTTTGCCGCCGAGACCCAGAACGTGCTCGAAAACGCCCGCGCCAAGCTTGCGCGCAAGGGGCTCGACCTGATCGTCGCCAACGACGTGGCCGCGGCCGACAGCGGGTTTGCCGTGGACACCAACCGCGTGACGCTCATCGATGCCGCCGGCCGCGTGGAATCGCTGCCCCTGATGTCCAAGGCGGCGGTGGCCGAAACGATCATCGATCGCCTGACGGAAATTCTCCGCCGAGCCTGACCTGGATTCGCGGCGCAGGCTAAGGTGCTCAACCGGTCGTTAAAAAGGGGGGCACTGTGAATTTTTTCTCTCGAAAAAATTCAATTTTGGGCGTGGCGGCGTGGGAGCACCCGCCTATTTCCATGCAGCCAGTCTGTTTCCAATGAACTCCGCAATCATGTTGTGTTCTTCTTTCCCGTTTCCCCGGACCATCATGGGTTTGGCGAAGTGGATGTGAACGGTTTTTTCGGGCCGGATCGGCCCGAGGTCCTTCAACCGCCGCCCCAGGCCCCAGGCGTCGGTTTTCAAGGCAAAGGGCACCACCGGCACGTTGCAGCGTTTGGCGAGCTTCACGCCGAGCGAGTTGAACATCTGGGGGTCGAACTCGACGCTGCGCGTGGTTTGCGGGAAGATGACCACGGAGATGTTCGCCGCCAGCCGCTTCTGACCTTCTTCCAGGACGGTCCGAAGGTCTTCGCGCGGGTGGGTGCGGCCCACCACGACCGGGTCGCGGCTTCGCATCACGTGCCCGAACAAGGGATAGGTGATGAGGCTTTCCTTGACCACGAAGGTGACGGGGCGATGCGGCTGGATCAGGCAGGGCAGCACGAAGGTTTCCAGGATGCTCATGTGGTTGCCGATGAAGACGCACGGGGAGTTAAGCGTTCGCGGAACATCCAGGTTCTGCAGATCGAAGCGGCCGCCGACGGACTCGATCGCCCGCACGGTGGTGATGCTGCTGTCCACCCAGCGCTCATCGTCGTAACGCCCCTTGCGGGCCAACCGGGCGGCATGGAACACGATCATGAAGGCCTTGGCGTAGAAGACCGTGTTGGGGCTGGTGCGCCCGATCCAGGAACCCGCCCGGTCCGGTGTCCGGTAAGCGTCTTGGGAGGTCAAACGATCCATGTCCGGTTTCATCCTGCTTGCCGGGCGGCCGCCACGATCGCGCGCACGCTCACGGGATTCACCCAGGTGTCGATGCTGCACCCGTTGGCCAGAAAGAAGCGCCGGTCGCCGCCCAACGCCAGCCCCTCGCGCACGTGGGTCCTGAGGAACGCCGGCGAGCGCTGGGTGAGAAGCGTCTGGTCGATGCCGCCCATGACGCATCCGCCGGTGCGCGCTTTGACGTGTTCCAGCGATGGCCCGTGCGGCCCGCGGTCCCACCAGCTGAAGACGTCCACGGGCAAATCCAGCACGTCGTCGAAGTACAGATCCTTGCCATGGATGTGGGCGGTGTTCATGGGGCCCAGACCGGAGACGGCCTCGAAGACCTTCCGGGCATAGGGCTTGACGAAAGCGAGAAAGATCTCGCGGCTGACGATCTCCTGCGCGGCGGGGATCGACATAAAAATCCCGGAGACCCCGATGCTTAATGCCTTTTTGGAGTAGGCGATCAGGTTGTCGGCCACCCGGTTGAGGGCATCGTGCAGGGCCTGCGGCTCATGTTGAACGAGGTGCTCCATGTTTTCGCCGGCGACACTGCGCCGGATGCTCTGCCAGGGGTCGAACACCGTGTCGATGAAATGGGCCCGGCCCTTGATCTCGCTGGTGATGATTGTAAGCGCCTTGAACTGCTCGCGCCACTCGGAGCGTTCCACGTCGAAGGCCGTGAACCGCTCGAGGTCCTGCTTCGTGCGCACCGTGTCGAGTCCGGCCGGCGCCGGGTAGTAGTAGTCGTTCATGACCTTGAGAAAATCGAAGCCGTAGTAATGGAAGTGCTGCAGGCTGATGCGCGCGAACTGCTCTCCGTCGGCATGCTGCACGCCGAAGTGGCACCACATCGATATGGGTGGGTGGTCCACCTCCTCGCCGTTCAGAACCCTGTCGACCCGTTCGATTTTATTCATCGCTCCCCTCCGGTCATATGGCCTTTTCTTCCTATCAGTATGGTCTCCTCCTGATCGGGAATGTGGTTTCAGCCGAGCAGATCCAGCGCCACGCGGCAGTGGGTCTCGACTCCCAGCAGCATGAGGTCTTCCTTGAAATCGAACTTCGCGTTGTGCAGGGGCGCCGCACCCTCCCGTCCGACGCCGATGCAGTAGTAGCAGCCCGGTGCGCGCTTCAGAAAAAACGACATGTCCTCGCCGCCCATCGTGAGCTCGGGCTCGACCACCCGTTCGTCGCCGACCACCTGGACCGCGCAGCGCCGCACGACGTCGGCCATGCGGGCGTCGTTGACCGTCGGGGGGTAGCCGGGAGTGAAGGTCAACTCATAGCCGGCGCCCATGGAGTCGCAGACGCCGTTGACCACCTGGTCGATGCGCGCCTTCCAGGACGTCCAGGTCTCCTCGTTGAAGGTGCGGGTGGTGCCGCTCAGCACCGCCTCGGCGGAGATGATGTTGAAGGCGGTCCCGGCATGGAAGGTGCCCACCGTGACCACCGCCGGCTCTATCGGGTTTGTCTGGCGGCTGACCATGCGCTGCAGTGCCGCCACCACCTGGGTGCCGACTTCCAACGCATCCACGCACAGGTGCGGCTGGGCGCCGTGCCCGCCCTTGCCGATGATCTTGAGGTCAAACCGGTCCATGGCGGCCATGAACGCCCCCGCCCTGACGCCGATGAATCCCTCCGGCCGCTCGGTCCACAAGTGGCAGCCGATGGCATAGTCGACCGTGGGGTTTTCCATGACGCCCGCTGCGATCATCGGCTTGGCCCCGCCCGGTCCCTCCTCGGCCGGCTGAAAGATGAATTTGACGTTGCCTTTGAACCGGCTCTTCAGCTCCGTCAATACGGCGGCCGCACCCAGCGCCATGGACATGTTGGCGTCATGTCCGCAGGCGTGCATGGTGCCGGGATGGGTGGACGCGAAAGAAAGCCCGGTCTCCTCGGCGATGGGGAGTGCATCCATGTCGGCCCGTATCATCAGGGTGGGCCCGGGCCGGCCGGTCCGGAGCAGCCCGACCACCCCATGCGTCGCGATGCCGGTCTGCACCTCGAGACCGAGGCGTTTCAGACATTCGGCCACGTACCCGGACGTTTTGGCCTCATTGAAGCCCGTTTCGGGGATCCGGTGCAGGTCCCGGCGGGTGGCAAGCACCTGCTCTCTAATCTTTTTCACCAACTCGCTGACAACATCCATGGCATCCTCTGCAAAATAGAATCATCATCGGAAGCGGCTGAAATGTCATCGCAATGAGCCATTCCTCCGCTGCACTGCGGCGGACTATGGCACATTTGCCTTGCCGTGATCAACGTTAAACTTTTAGTAACCACTCAGGTAGATAGACTGAAGGCTTTTAGGGACAAATCATGCGGGATCACACAAAGCCAAAAAGGTTTGGATACGTTGACCGGTGATTGTGTAGTGGATGATCATTATTGCCCTTCAGCCTTCAGCCTAAACACCTGAGTAATTACAACTTATAAATGGCACTCATTGCATTTCTCCTTGATCAAAAAGTCAAAAACCATCATAGTGCCGCCTGAGTTGAGCGGTTCCAATTCAGGTTTTTGCTGCGACCCATGCGGCCGGCAGACCCCAGCGGGACTCGACGTGAACAGACGGAACCGCTCAATTTAGGTGCCGCTCATCAAGGGAGGACTCATGGCGATCGTTTTTGCGGACGGCCGGGTAGTGGTGGGCGACGGCCGGGTAATAGAGCGGGCCTCCGTGCTCGTTGAAGGCGAGCGCATCGTCAAGGTGGCCCCAAAGAACATCCAGATGCCCAAGGGCTGCCGGCGCGTTTCGCTGAAGGGGCGAACCCTGCTGCCCGGTTTCATCGATGCGCATGTGCACCTGTGCATGGACGGCAGCGCCGACCCCATGACGAGCTGTCTGCGGGAAACCCTTACGGCGACCACACTCAAGGCGGCCGCCTTCGCCCGGCAGACGCTGATGGCCGGGGTCACCACGGTGCGCGACATGGGCGGCCGGGACGGGATCGACCTCGGTCTGAAGCAGGCGATTCAGGCCGGGCTGATCCCCGGGCCGCGGATGCTCGTGAGCGCAAAACTGATCTGCATGACGGGTGGGCACGGATGGCAGCTCGGACGCGAGGCCAACGGTCCCGACGAGGTGCGCCGGGCCGCCCGCGAGCAAATCAAGGCCGGCGCCGACATCGTCAAACTGATGGCCACCGGCGGTGTCCTCACCCCGGCCGTCGAGCCCGGGAGCGAACAACTCACCGAGGAGGAGCTGCGTGCCGGCATCGAGGAAGCCCACAAGGCCGGCAAACGGACCGCCACCCATGCCATGGGCACCCGGGGCATTCTGAACGCCCTGCGGGCGGGGATCGACAGCATCGAGCACGGGGTCTATCTCGACGCGGAGGCCGCCTCTTTGATGATACAGCGCGGTGTGCCCCTCGTTCCGACCATCTCCGCGCTCCACCACATTGAAACAAAGGGCCTCGCGGCTGGAATCCCCGCGTTCGCCGTGGAAAAGACCCTGAAGGTCAAACCGCACCACCTGGCGAGCCTGCGCCTGGCCCGCGAGGCCGGCGTGCCCATCGCCATGGGCACGGATGCCGGAACCCCGTTCAATCTTCACGGGGGAAACCTCGGCGAGTTGCAACTCCTGGTGAAGTACGGCCGATTCACCCCCCTGGAAGCGATCGAAGCCGCTACCCGGGTCAACGCTCAGGCCCTTGGTTTGGCAACGGAGTTCGGAACCGTTGAGGAAGGCAAACAGGCCGATCTGGTGGTGGTGCAAGGCAACCCGCTGGATGACATCGGTCGCTTGCTCAACCGGGACAACGTCCGTCTGGTCGTCCAAGGCGGGAAAATCGTCAAGGATAGCCTGGGTTAACTTCCAAACGAAAGGAGAGTCGCAAAATGAGACAACGCAAGATGAGCGTCGTGGAGGTGTTGGTTCTTGCCGTTCTGGCGGTCGGCATCGGTTTGGGGGCAACACCCCCGGCCGCGCACGCCCAAGGCAAAGAGATCAAGGAGCTGGTCATCGCCATCGGTGTGGACGCGGACACCCTCAACCCCCAGGAGCAGACCACCACCCTGATCCAGAACATGTGCGATCTCATTTACGACAACTTCTTCTATCAGGACCCCCAGGGCAAGCTGCACCCCCGGCTGGCCACCAAGTCTGATGTGTCCGCCGACGGGCTCACCTACACCCTGCACCTGCGCAAGGGCGTCAAGTTCTCCGACGGCACCGATTTCAACGCCGACGCCGTCAAGCTGACCTTCGACCGCGCCCTCGACCCCAAGCTGCGGGTGCCGCTGCGCTTTGCCATCGGCATGGTAAAGGAGTGCGTTAAGATCGACGATCATACCGTCGCCCTGAAGCTGAGCTATCCCTTCGCCCCGCTGGCCCCGACCCTCTCCATCACCCTGCCGTCCCCCATCAGCCCGGCGGCCATCCAGAAATACGGCGAGGAGGTCCGCCAGAACCCGGTGGGCGCCGGGCCTTACATCCTCAAGGAGTGGGTCAAGGGCGACCGCCTGGTGTTCGTCCGCAACGAGAAGTACTACGGCGAGAAGCCGACGGTGGCCCAGATCACCTGGAAGATCGTGCCCGAGGCGGCCACCCGCGAGGCCATGCTGCGCTCCGGGCAGGTCCACATGTGCTACAAGCCGCTGCCGTCCAACGTGGCCGCGCTCAAGGCGGACCCCAACATCACCGTGGAGATGCCCCTGGGCACCCGAACCATCTTCATGGGCCTGAATTGCCAAAAAGGCGTCACCGTCGACAAGAAGGTCCGCCAGGCCTTCAACTATGCCGTCGACAAGAAGGCCATCTGCAAGAAGGTCCTGTTCGACACGGCCGACCCCATGGACGGCCCCGTTTCGCCGGTGGTTTTCGGCCACTTCAAGATGGACCAGCAGTACGACTACAACCCGGAGAAAGCCAAGCAGCTCCTGAAAGAGGCCAACTTCGACTTTTCCAAGACCGTCTCCATGCGCACGCCCCAGGGCCGCTACCTGTTCGACCAGCAGGTGACCGAAGCCGTCCAGGCCTATCTCCAGGCCATCGGGGTGAAGACCGAGCTCAGGACCTACGATTGGCCGACCTACATTGCGGGCCTGCTCAAGCCGCTCAATGAAAGCGAACTGGAAGTCTTTCTGCTGGGCTGGGGCCCCCTCATCCTGGATGCGGACATGGGCCTGTACGGGCAGTTCACCTGCGAGGTCAACCCGCCCAAGGGCCTGGGATCTGCGTTTTACTGCAATGCGGAGTACGACGCCATCATGAAATCCTCGCGCGAGGAGCAGGATCCCCAGAAGCGGCTGGCCATCCTGAAAAAGGCTTCGGTCAAGGTCTGGGACGACTGCCCCTGGCTCTGGCTGCATGTCGAAAAATTTGTCCTGGCCTACTCGAGCAAGATCCAAGGCATGGTGGTCACCCCCACGGAAAAGTTCTTTCCGCAAAACATCAGCATGAAGTGATGAGACCCTTCGGGCCGGGGCCACTGCCCCGGCCCGGCCTTGCGCAAGCCTTCTACGGTTGAAGACCGGAGTCCGATGTTCAATTTCATCGTCAAACGCCTGCTCTCGATGGTACCGGTGCTCATCGGGATTTCGCTGCTGCTGTTCTTCATGCTGCGGATGCTGCCCGGAGACCCCGCCCAGGTGCTGGCCGGCCAGATGGCATCTGCCGAGGAGATCGAAACCATCCGACGCCAGCTCGGATTGGACCGGCCGATCTACGAGCAGTACCTGTCGTATTTAAGCCGCTTGGCGCATCTGGATCTCGGTCGCTCCGCCCGGACCCAGAACCCGGTGATCGAGGAGGTCTGGGCCCGGCTGCCGAACACCATGCTGCTGGCCGTGGCGGCCATCGGCATGGCCTGCCTGTTCGGAATCCCGGCCGGTGTGATTTCGGCCATGCGCCCCTACACCTGGGTGGACTATCTCGTGACCATGGCCTCGCTCTGCGGGATATCCATGCCCGTGTTCTGGCTCGGCATCATGCTGGTGGTGGTCTTCTCGGTCATCCTGAAATGGCTCCCGGCCGGCGGAACCGGAAGCTGGCAGCATGTGATCCTGCCGTCCGTGACGCTGGCCGCGTTCGTGGTGGCTTTCATCGCCCGCATGACGCGCTCCACCATGCTGGAAACCCTCAACCAGGATTACACGACCACCGCGAGGTCCAAGGGGCTGAAGGAAAATGTGGTCGTCATCAAGCATGCCCTGAAAAACGCCCTGATCCCCATCGTCACGGTGGTCGGGCTTCAGTTCGGGCTGTTGCTGGGCGGAGCGGTGCTCACCGAGACGGTCTTCGCCTGGCCGGGTCTTGGCCGGTTGATCGTGGACTCCATCCTGGCGCGGGACTACCCCGTGATTCAGGGAACCATCCTCATCTTCGGCCTGCTTTACATCCTGGTTAATCTGGCCGTCGACATCCTGTACGCCCTGATCGATCCGAGAATCCGTTATGACTGAGGCGACCGAGAAGGGCGTATGCCCGGCTCCGCATGAATTTTCAACCGACACCGGCCTGAGGCGCTTCTGGTTCAAACTGAAGCGCAACAAGGCGTCCCTCGCCGGCGGGGTCCTGCTGCTGGTCTACCTTGCGGCGGCCCTGCTGGCACCGCTTCTCGTCCAGGGCAATGCGTCCGCACCCAACCTGATCAGGGCCCTCGAGACCCCTTCGGCCAAAGAGCCCCTGGGCACCGACGAATTGGGCCGATCGATTCTGGGCCGCATCATCTACGGAGCCAGGGTGTCGCTGCTCATCGCCGTTGGGGTGGTGGCCGTGGGCCTCTTCATCGGGGTGCCGCTCGGCCTGGTGTCGGGCTATTTCGGCGGGAAAATCGATTTCGCAATCCAGCGCGCCACCGATGCCCTCCTGGCGTTCCCCGGCTTTCTGCTGGCGCTCGCATTCGTGTCCGTGCTGGGAGTCGGCATCAAGAACACCATGATCTCCATCGGGGTCAGCATGGTTCCGCAGTATATCCGGCTGGTGCGGGCCTGCGTGCTGACGGTCAGGGCGGAGGTCTACGTGGAGGCCGCACGGGCGGCCGGAACCCGCGACGGGATGATCCTCTGGCGGCACATCCTGCCGAACGTGATGGTTCCGATCACGGTGCAAACCAGCCTGAGCATGGGGACGGCCATCCTGTTTGCCGCCGGTCTCGGGTTTCTGGGGATCGGCGTGCAGCCGCCCACCCCCGAGTGGGGGACGATGCTCGGCTCCGCCCGGAACTACCTGTTCCATGCGCCGCATGTCGCTACCTTCCCCGGACTCGCCATCTTCCTTGCCGTCCTGAGCTTCAATCTTCTCGGCGACGGGCTGCGGGATGCCCTGGATCCGCGGTTCAAGATATGACGGCCTCGCCGAAAGCCCAATTTCTGCGTTGCGCTTCACCCCGCGGGCACTGCGGCGTACCGGGAGTACGACTCGCGCCGCGGGGCTCGCGCGCCTTGAGCTTGGGCTTTGGTCAAGGCCGTCCGGGAAGAAGAGCAATCCTTGGGCGTGCCGATATATGACCGATTATTCTAAGCCACTCTTGCGCATCGAGAACCTCTACACCCGGTTCGGCACCATGGATGGGGTGGTGACCGCCGTGGATGGGATCGACTTCGAGGTCTATCCGGGCGAGACGCTCGGTCTGGTGGGCGAAAGCGGCTGCGGCAAGAGCGTTACGGCCCTGTCGATTTTACGGCTGCTGCGATGCCCGCCGGCCGCCATCGAAGGCCGTGTTCTCTTCGAGGGCCGCGACCTTCTGCAGCTGGACCCGGACACCATTCGCGCCGTGCGCGGGCGCGAGATCTCCATGATTTTTCAGGAACCCATGACGTCCCTGAACCCGGTGCTCAGGATTGGCGAGCAGATCGCGGAAGGAATCCGCCTGCACCAGCGGCTGACCCGCCCGGAATCCTGGCAACGGGCGGTGGAAATGCTGCGGAAGGTCCAGATCCCGAGCCCGGAAAGCCGGGCGGCCCAGTACCCGCACAAATTCTCCGGCGGGATGCGGCAGCGGGCCATGATCGCCATGGCGCTCTGCTGCAGCCCCAAGCTCATCCTGGCGGACGAGCCCACCACGGCGCTCGATGTGACCATTCAGGCCCAGATCACGAACCTCATGATGCAACTGAAGGAGGAGCTGCAGACGGCGATTGTCCTTATCACCCACGATCTGGGGGTCATCGCCGAAACGGCCAGCCGGGTGATCGTCATGTACGCCGGGAAAATCGTAGAAGAAGCCCCGGTGAGGGAGTTGTTCAAGGACCCTCGGCACCCTTACACCCAGGGGCTTTTGGGGTCGGTCCCCGTCATCGGCCGCAGGCAACGGTCCAGCCGGCGTCTGCAGGAAATTCCGGGAATGGTCCCCAACCCGCTTCAAATGCCGTCCGGATGCCGGTTCAACCCGCGCTGCCCGAAGGCCATGCCCGTCTGCTGCAGCGAGCCCCCACCCATGATCCAACTGGCCGAACACCGGCGCGTGAGTTGCTGGCTGGAGGCGGATTAGAAAGGATGAAAAGGCATGGATTTATTTTTCACTCGAACCCTTGAACCCTTGAACCCTTAAGTCACCGGCTTTAGCCGGCGCATGTTCACACTTATGGCACTGCTTGAAGTCACTGACCTGAAAAAATACTTTCCGATCCCAAAGGGGATTCTGTCCCGAACCGTCGGTTACGTCAAGGCCGTGGACGGTGTCAGTTTCAGTCTGAAGCGAGGGGAAACCCTGGGGCTGGTGGGTGAGAGCGGCTGTGGGAAAACGACCGTCGGCCGCTCCCTGCTGCGGCTGATCGAGCCCACGGAAGGCCGGATCAATTTCAACGGGCAGAACCTCCTCGAACTCGACCGCAAGGAGATGCGCAATGTCCGGGCGTCGCTGCAGATTATTTTTCAGGACCCGTTCTCGTCCCTGAACCCGCGCATGAACGTGGCGGACATCATCGCCGAGCCGATCCGCAACCACCTGAACCTGTCCAGGAATGAGATCCAGAACCGAGTGGTCCTGCTCATGGAACGCGTAGGTCTCCATACGGCCTACATGCGCCGGTACCCCCATGAATTTTCCGGAGGCCAGCGCCAACGCATCGGCATCGCCCGGGCCCTGGCCCTGAATCCGCTCGCCATCATCTGCGACGAGCCGGTCTCGGCCCTGGATGTCTCCATCCAGGCCCAGGTCATCAACTTGCTGGCGCAACTCCAGGAGCAGCTGAATCTTTCCTATCTCTTCATTGCCCACGATCTGAGTGTGGTGGAGCACATCAGCGATCGCGTGGCGGTGATGTATCTCGGCCGCATCGTGGAGATAGCGAGTTCCGAGGAGCTGTACGCAAACCCCTGTCACCCTTACAGCCAGGCGCTGCTGTCGGCGGTTCCCCTTCCCGATCCGGATGCCCGCCGCAAGAAAATCCTGCTTTCGGGGGACGTGCCGAGCCCCATCGACCCGCCTTCCGGCTGCAGCTTTCACCCCCGCTGCTTCGCGCGCAAAGGCATCTGCACTCTGGAACAGCCGCTCCTGCAGGAGATCGGCGGCGGCCACCAGGTGGCGTGTCATCTATAGCTCGAAGCTCGAGGCTGAAAGCTTGAAGCAAGAGAAACCCCTTCCGGACTTCCGGCGCCGCGCGCTGCGGGCACGACCGGTCGGCCTGTCCCCTCCTCAGTAGCAGCCGAGGACCTTGAGGAATTCACTCTTCTCCACCAGGGTTGCCCGCACC
Source organism: Desulfobacterales bacterium (assembly GCA_035467535.1). GTDB lineage: Bacteria > Desulfobacterota > Desulfobacteria > Desulfobacterales > SpSt-501 > SpSt-501. Next base: position 8,535 of record DATITS010000051.1, on the reverse strand, counting down.
GCGGTGAGCGCTTCGGACTCGAGGTCCGTTTCGATGTCGATGTAGAACATGTAGCGCCAGGGCTCGCCGGGGATGGGCCGGGACTCGAGCTTGATCATGTTGATCTTCTGTTCGGCAAACACCTGCAGGATCGCGAACAGGGCGCCCGGCTCGTTTTTGGCCGACAGGATGAGCGAGGTCTTGGAGGCAGCACGGTTTTCGATGGGCTCCCGGCCGACGACGACAAAGCGCGTGTAGTTGCGCGGGTTGGTTTCGATGCCCTCGGCGATGACCGAAAGCCCGTAGATCTCGGCCGTGATGAGGCCGGCGATGGCGGCCACCCCCGCATCCGGCGACACGCTGACGCGCTCGGCCGCACCGGCCGTGTCGCTCACCGCCACGAGCTCCCATTGGTGTTGGGAGAGAAACTGGCGGCACTGCTCGATGCCCTGGGGGTGCGAGAGCACCCGGCGGATGTCGGACAGCTCTGTCCCGGGCTTTGCCAGCAGGTTTTGCATGATGCGGATGGTCACTTCCCCGATGATGCGCAGGTCGTATTCCCGCAACAGGTCGTAGTTTTCGTGGATGCTTCCGGAAAGCGAGTTCTCCAGGGGCACGATCCCGTAGTCGATCCCGCCCGCCTTGATCGCCTCGAAAATGGACGAAAACGTCGGCAGCGGCACCGCCTCGGCCGCATCTCCGAAATACTGCAGGCAGGCCTTGTGGCTGAAGGTGCCGATCCGCCCCATGAAGCCTGCGCGCTGCCGCGCGCTGCCGCCCTGGCGCTTGCGTTCGATCAGCCGGACGCGTTCCAGATGGGAGAAGTCGAGCTGCTTGCCGACGACCGGCGCGATCACGTAGAGGTCCCGCATGAGCTGACGGAACTGCTGGGGGTAGAGGCTTTGGGGGCCGTCGGACATGGCGTGATCCGGGTCGTGGTGCACCTCGACCATCAGGCCGTCGGCGCCCGCGGCAATGGCGGAACGGGCCATGGGGCTCACCTTCTCGCGCATGCCGGTCGCGTGGCTGGGGTCGACGATGATGGGCAGGTGGGTGATCTTCTTGAGCACCGGGATGGCGGACAGGTCCAGCGTGTTGCGGGTGTAGGGCTCGAAGGTGCGGATGCCGCGCTCGCACAGGATCACCTGGTGGTTGCCCTCGGCCAGGATGTACTCGGCGGACATGAGCCACTCCTCGAGCGTGCCCGCAAGGCCGCGTTTGAGGAGCACGGGCTTGCCCATGCGCCCGACGCACTTGAGCAGCTCGAAGTTCTGCATGTTGCGGGCGCCGACCTGCACCACGTCGATGTACTTCATCATGAGGTCGGCCTGCGAGGGCGAGGTCATCTCGGTCACGACCCCGATGCCGAGGGTTTCGCGCACTTCGGCCAGGATTTTCAGGCCCTGCTCCTCCAGCCCCTGGAAGGAATAGGGCGAGGTGCGCGGCTTGAACGCCCCGCCGCGGAAGAGCGCGGCACCGGCCCGCTTGACCTCGCGCGCGATGGTGAGCGCCTGCTCCAGGCTCTCGACGGCGCACGGCCCGGCGATGACGGAGATGTTCTCGCCGCCGATGACCACGTCCCCTACCCGCACGCGGGTGTCCTGGGGGTGCATCTCACGGCCGACCAGCTTGAAAGGGGTCTTGACCCGCAGGACCCGGGCGACACCGGGCAGACGGCGGAGCTCCTCCTCGCTGCAGCCGGGCTTGCCCAGGATGCCGATGCGCTCGCCCTCCTGCGGCGGCAGCTCGCGGCAGTCGCAGCGGTTCGCCTTGAGTTTCAGGATCAGGTCGGTCTTGGCCTCGGGGGGCAGATCTTTTTCGAGCTCAACGATCATGACGCGTTTTCTCCTTTGCCGTAAGGCCGGCTGCCAAAATGAGAAGCCCCGGTCAATTGACCCGGGGCTTCTCGAATCCAAACCCCGGACGGACCTCGACGGATCCATCCGGGGGTATGTTGCGGCTCTGTGTGTTTACCCGACCGGATGGACGCTTCTAAACCACCAGAAAAAGAAGCGTCCACGCATGTTCTAAACCTGTTGTCTTTCGGATTGTTCGATTTTCGAAACTCTAAGGCAATTTCCAAAGCCTGTCAAGGTAAAGTTGATAGGCTCGGGCTATGGTGCGATCAGGCCTTTCAACCGCTCCCCGGTGCCGTTGAGCGTGCCGGCCAGGATCTTCTCGGCTGCCGCCGCATGGCTGGTCAGAAGGAGCTGCGCCGGCGCAAGCCGGCTGGCCTCGGGGGTGTAGTCCACGTAGGCGTAGAGGAGATCCGTCCCGGAAAACGAGCAGAATTCCGCCGGAATCGAGCGGGCGAGGTTCACCACCGTTGCAACGAACCGCTCGTCGAGCGGCTCCCAGAACGAGTACGCATCGCGGGCAAAGGCTTCCTCCGGGTCGATCCGTCCGAACTCGCGGCTCGAAATCTTGGACAGCCAGGCCTCGCCGATGGCTATCACCTTGCCGCGGGCCCTGGCGGCATCCCTCGCCTTGAGAACCCGGTCGGAGGCGAATCCCAACTGGATCGGGCGGATGTGCAGGTCCAGGTAGTTCAACTCCGGGACATCCGCCAGGGCCTTGAAGTAGTCCAGCGCAATCCAGGTGCCGGCGCCGGCCCCCAGCCAGGTGCTGCCCGGGTCCAGTCCTTTCACCGCGGATTTGACGGTGGCGGCAAACTGCGAGGCGGAAAAGGCGAGGCCGGTGTTGCGCGTCTGGGTGTCCGGCTCCGAGAGCACGGTCAAGTAATCCGGGTGGATCTCCGCGAGGACCGCCGCGGCCATCTCGTGCAACCCCGTGTTGAAGTGCTCCCGGGTCAGCTTGCTGTCGCCCGCCGTCAACCGGCTCACCCCCGACGCGCCGGACATCGTCCCCATTTCGACCACCAGCAGCAGCCCTCGCTGCCGGACCTCCGCGGCAAGCTTGCGGTAGAATTCCGTGTAGGCGGGGGTTCCGGGGAAGCTGCGCGTGAGGATCGGGTATGGAATGCAAAGGGAGACGCTCGTAACGCCGATCTGCCTCAGCCGATCCAGCGTGAGCGCCGCCGCCTGAAGCACCTGCTCATTCAACCGTTCCGCGCCCGGGTTGCGGTTGGCAGCAAGCAGCTCGACCCCGAAGATCGTGGGGCCGCTCTGCCGGCCCCGGGACGCCAGGATCGGGTTCAGCCGGGACAGCTCGGCCTCCAGCTCCCGGTAGAGGACGCGATACGCCTCGGGAACATTGGCGGGGACCGGGTCGATCGGGACCCCCGGGACGGACCTCCCGCACCCGAAGGCGGCCAGCAGCAGTGCCGCGCCGATCAGCCTGAAAAAAAAACGTTGCATGACCGCATCTCCTTTTATTTTTATACCTTCACCTGCCCCGCTTTACAATCCCCACGCAGGCATTACCTTTCTCCTGAAAAATGCATGAATAATGAAATTCCTGCAGATACCATGCGATGGAGCCGATACCATGACAACAACCACGAAGATCATCTTTCCGGCCGATTCCGGAGCCGACCCCAACGGGGCGGAGAAGATCCAGTTTCCGGCAGAGTTGCCGATATTGCCGCTGCGCAACACGGTGGCGTTTCCGTACACGATTCTACCGCTGACGGTCGGCGTCGAGCGCTCGATCAAGCTAATCGAAGAGGCTCAGAACGGGGACCATTTGATCGGGCTGGTGGCCATGAAGTTTCCGGAGATCGAGGACCCTCAGCCGGGCCAAGTCTACGAAGTGGGGACGCTCGCCCGGATCGAACGCGTGGCCAAGACCCCCGACAACCACCTGAACGTCATCGTGCACTGCCTCGAGCGGTTCAAGATCGACGTTTGGACCGCCGACAAGCCCTACCTGCGGGCCGCCATCCACTCGGCGCCGGACCTGATCGAGGCGGACCTCGAAACCGACGCCTTGCAGCGCAGCCTGCTCGAGGTGGCGCAGGCGGTCGTGGCCCTTTCGCCGAACTACCCCAAGGAGGCCGGCGATTTCCTGGCCCAGGTCAAGCATCCGCGCTACCTGGCCTATCTGGTCGCCAACTATGCCAGCCTCGAAATGGCCAAGGCCCAGGAGATCCTGGAAGAGGAAAACCTCAAGGGCAAGCTGCGCGCGCTGATCACCCATCTCACCCGTGAAAAAGAGGTCCTCTCCCTGGGTCAGAAAATCCAGAGCGAGGCCCGGGAGGGCATGGACAAGGCCCAGCGCGATTACTACCTGCGCCAGCAAGTCAAGGCCATCCAGAAGGAACTCGGTGAGCCCGAGGAGAGCGGCTCCGAGGCCGACGGCTATGCCGAGAAGGTGGAAAAGGCCGATCTGCCCGAGGAGACCCGCAAGGAAGCCCAGCGCGAGTTGAAGCGGCTGGCCGGCATGTCCCCTCATGCGCCGGAGGCCTCCATGATCAAGACTTACCTGGACTGGCTCGTCGACCTGCCCTGGACCAAGACGAGTGTGGACCAGACCGACATCGACCACGCGCGCGCGGTGCTGGACGAGGACCACTACGGCCTGCCGGACGTGAAGGAGCGCATCATCGAGTTTCTCGCCGTGCGCACGCTCGTCGCCGCGCGCGGCGTCAAAACCACCCCCGAAAAGGCTGATACCGAAAGGGTTTCCGAGGCCATGGGGGCGATCCTGTGCTTCGCCGGCCCCCCCGGCGTCGGCAAGACCAGCCTGGGCAAGAGCATCGCCCGGGCCCTCGGCCGCAGCTTCACGCGGATGAGCCTGGGCGGCGTGCGGGACGAGGCCGAGATCCGCGGCCACCGCCGGACCTACGTCGGCGCCATGCCGGGCCGCGTCATTCAAGCCATCAAGCGCGCCGGCACCAAAAACCCGGTGTTCATCCTGGACGAGGTCGACAAGATCGGCATGGACTGGCGCGGAGACCCGAGCAGCGCGCTGCTCGAGGTGCTCGACCCGGCCCAGAACCACGCCTTCCGGGACCACTACCTGGACGTGGACTTCGACCTGAGCGACGTGATCTTCATCACCACCGCAAACCAGCTCGAAACCATCCCGGCGGCCCTCCGGGACCGCATGGAGATCATCACGCTCGACGGCTACACGGAATACGAAAAACTCCAGATCGCAAAGCGCCACCTGATTCCTCGCCAGCTCAGGGCCCATGGCCTGAAAGACGAGGAGATCACGTTCACGGACGACGCCGTGCGCAAGATCATCCAGGATTACACCCGCGAGGCAGGCGTGCGCAGCCTCGAGCGGCAGATCGGGGCGATCTGCCGCAAGAGCGTGGTCAGGATCGTCGCGCAGCAGTGGTCCCACGTGGTGGTCACCGAGGAGCTCGTGCGGGAGCAGCTCAAGAAGGAAAAATTCGAATCCGAGCGCTCCGAGCAGATCGAGATCCCGGGCATCGCCACGGGGCTGGCGGTGACGGCGGTCGGCGGGGACATCCTCTTCGTCGAGGCCACCCGCATGAAGGGCAAGGGCGGCCTCACCCTCACCGGGCAGCTGGGCGACGTCATGCGGGAGAGCGCCCAGATCGCCCACAGCTACGTCCGGTCCAAGGCCGAGCAGTTGGGGATTTCCCCGGATGTGTTCGAGGCCACCGACGTCCACCTGCATGTCCCGGCCGGCGCCATCCCCAAGGACGGCCCCTCCGCAGGGGTCGCCCTCTCGATGGCCATGGCGAGCCTTTTCAGCGGCAAAACGGTCCGCGGGGACGTGGGCATGACGGGCGAGGTGACCCTGCGCGGCCGGGTGCTGCCGGTCGGCGGGATCAAGATGAAGGTCCTGGCCGCCCACCGCGCGGGGCTGACCACGGTGATCCTGCCCAAGCGCAACGAGAAGGACCTGGAGGAGATCCCCCAGGAGGTCCGCGACAGCCTGCGCTTCGCCCTGGTGGAGCGCATCGACGAAGCCATGACCGTGGCCTTCGGCGCGGAAGCCCGCCAGGAGATCAGCATCCCCATGGGAGAGTAGAATTACCGGTTCAGGCGGCCGCCTGAACCGGTAATTCTACTTGCTGCAAGATCGCGCTTGACACCTCCAGGGCGGCCAGGCTAATAGGCCCCCATACATACCGGCGCCCTGCTGCGCCGTGCGAACTATGGTTATGTCAGGTGAAAGCCATCCAGACCGAGTCTGGATGGCTTTTTTTGCGTGGTGAAGCAGGCCTTCAATTATCTCCCTCCCCTTGCCCCTCCCGCGAGGGGAGGGAGATAAAAACAGCAATAGCCCGCACGCGGGAGATCATGCCATTTTCCGGCTACCCGCTTGACGGAGGCGGCCGGGAGAGCGTGAAAGGAGTACGTCGTGGTTACCAAAATTTCAGTTCTGGCCGCCTATTTTCTGGTCATGCTCGTGATCGGCTGGTATACGCGCACGCATTGGAAATCCTCACCGGCTTCCTATTTCCTGGCCGACCGCAAGCTCGGCACCGTAATCCTGCTGGCCACCATGACCGCCACCAATTTTTCAGCCTTTACGGTGTTCGGGGTCTCGGGCGCCGGCTACCGCGACGGCTGGAGTTTTTTCCCCATCATGGGGTTCGGCACCGGTTTTATGGCGTTGAGCTTCTGGGTCATCGGCCGCAAGGCGTGGCGGATCGGCCGCGAGCGCGGGACCATCACACCCTCCGAGCTCGTGAATTCGCTTTACGGCAGCCCGGCACTGTCTTCCTTGTTTGCCTTGGTCATGATCGTGTTCACGGTGCCCTACCTGGCGCTGCAGCCCATGGCGGCCGGCTATGCCCTGGAAGAGCTCGTGGGGCTGCCCTACTTTTACGGCAGTGTCCTGGTGACGGCCATCATCGTTCTTTATACTCTCCACGGGGGGATGCGGGCGGTGGCCTGGACCGATCTCTTCCAGGGGCTGTTGATGATGGCGCTGCTCATTGTGGCGATTGTGATCACCGCGAGCCATCACGGCGGGTTCGCTGCAGCCAACGGCGACGTCATGGCCATGAAACCCGAGCTGTTCTCCCGGCCGGGCGGCATGGCCCAGTATCTTCCGGGTGTCTGGTTCAGCTACATGGCGCTCTGGTTTTTCTGCGACCCCATGTTCCCCCAGCTGTTCCAACGCTTTTTCGCGGCAAGAGACGAGCGCGCCCTCGGCCGCATGATGCTCTTCTACCCGGTGGTCTGCACCATTGTGTTTTTCGCACCGGTTGCGGTAGGCGTATTGGGCCATTTGTCATTTCCGGGACTCATCGGCAAACAGGCGGACCGTATCCTTCCCATGGTGGCAGCGGCCGTCGGCGGGGATTTTTTCGCAGCGATCGTCATCGCCGCCGGCCTGGCCGCACTCATGTCCACCATGGACTCCCAGCTCCTGACGCTGAGCTCGATTTTCACCCGCGACATCCTGCCGTTGCTGCGGCGGAACCAGACGGCAACCAGCCTGCCCGGCCGGCTGTTCGTGATCGGCCTGAGCCTGGCCGGCCTATGTATTGCCTTTCGGCCGCCGGCGACCATCCTGCAAATTGCCACCGCGGCCTTCACCGGCCTGGCCGTCCTGTTTCCGACCGTGTTTTTCGGTCTTTACTGCAAGCGGGCGCATGCGGCTGCGGCCATCCTGTCCATCCTCTGCGGGGAAGCCACCCTGCTGGTTTTCCATCTGGAGTGGGTTTCACCCGGTGGTTTCCTGCCGGTGATCTGGGTGATGCTGGTGGCCTTCGGGGTGTATCTGACCGTCCACGTGCTGATGAGCGCACGCCGGGGTCACCGGCCGATCGGCTTGCCCGGCTGGCTCACGGATCGCTATGTCCTGGTGCAGGTCGCGATATTTCTTCTGGCGATGGATTTTTGGGCATGGGGAACCAGCCGGCCGTTTTTCTTCGGCGTGCCGCTCTGGATCGCGTATTTCGTGCTCCTCTCGGCCTTGCAAACGGCCGCCATGGCCTGTATGCTCCGCAGGGACTTGCGCCAGCAGGAGGATCAGGGCGTTACCCCATGCACCTTTTTAGACCTTCGAGACGAAAGGAATCGTTGATGAAGGAACTTGAAGAGAGCGGGTTTCTGCCCGAACCGATCGACGCCGCAGCCCTGTCCGACCCCAAGACGCTCTCGTTTGCGATTGCCGCCCTGGAAGGCTTCACTCACGAGGAGCGGCAGCGTTTCGTCGAGATGACATCCAGCATGGAGCGGCTGAAGAAAAGCGTCGAGTCCCTGGCCCGGATCGTAGAACGCATCCAGCTGACGCAGCAGATCGAAAAAATCATCGGCGGCAACGGCCATCCGCCGAAATCGATCCTGGGCGATATCTCGAAGTGACGCTGGGGGTGGTTCCTCCGGGCCTATCTGTTCTAACAAGAGTGTTGAAAAGCAAGCATCAGGCCGTCAGCCAAGGCGTGAGGCGTTTTGGAAAGCGCAGCATATTCGGTCATATGTGAGCATTTGCAAAAGCCGTACAACGCCGGATCACGGCCTCAGGCGCGGTTTTTCGACACCCTGCTATGTTTCTGCCTGGCGGTCGAAACAACCGAAGCGGGTCCATGCGATGGCCATGGTCACTGCAAAAAAGGCCGCCAGGTAGAGCAGTTCGTGCCGGACCGACCCCAATGTGCCCTCGCGCACCGCAATCTCCACCAGTGCATTGAGCCCCCAGGCCAAAGGCGAGAACATGCTG
>DATITS010000050.1:0-2928 GCA_035467535.1 Desulfobacterales bacterium | reverse complement strand
AGCTCTTTGGCCTTCTTCGGGTTGTAGGGGAACAAGCCGGTCATGTCCTTGTAGTAGGTGGTGACCGGCGGCCAGTGGGAGCCGATGACGGTGCCGTAGCCGGACACCACCAGGTCGATCACCGCCATGCGGTCGATGGCGTAGGCCATGGCCTGGCGTACGAGCTTGTTGTCGAAGGGCTTGGCCTTGTTGTTGGTGGACATGACGACTTCCGAGGTGGAGGCCCCGGCCAGCACCTTGAAGCGCTTGTCCTTGGCGATGTCCGCCGCCAGTTCCGGGGCGAGCAGCCATCCCAGAATGTCGACGTCGCCGGCCTTAAGCGCCGCGACCTGGGCGCTCGGGTCCTTGATGAAGCGGTAGGTCACCTTGTCGAGATAAGGCAGTTTCGGGTTCCAGTATTTCGGGTTGCGCTCCATCGCGACGCTGTCGCCGCGTTTCCACTCCGTGAACTTGAAGGGCCCGGTGCCGATCGGAGCGGCCACGGTGTTCTCGAAGCCCTTCATCGGCAGCATGACCGCATCGCCTTCGGCCATGTGGACGATGAACAAGGCGTCGACGTCCTTGAGGGTCAGTTTCAGGGTGGCCTCATCGGGGGTCTCGATTTTCTCGATCACGCGGAAGAACTCCGGGTGGGCGTTCTTGGTGCCTTCGGCCGCCGCGCGCTCCAGGTTCCACTTGGCGACCGCGGCGTTGAAGGGCTCGCCGTTGTGGAAGCTGACGCCCTTGCGCAGGTGGAAGGTGTAGACCTTGGCGTCGGCGGAGACATCCCACTTGGTGGCAAGTCCAGGCACGAACTTGCCGTGACGGTCGACCTTGACCAGGCCCTCGAAGATGTTGGAATAGACCACCCGGTCGATGGCGGCCGAGGCGCTCGCGGTGGGGTCGAGCCCCGGCGGCTCGTCGCCGACGCACAGGACCAGGCTGCCGCCCTTTTTGGGTGTTTCGCCGGCCGCCCACACCGCCGGTGCCATGAGCAATACCATCAGACAAATCAGCAATGTTTTCTTCACTTGTGACCTCCTTCGCACGGTTTTGAATCCGGTCCGGATCCGTCGTCGTCGGTTGGTTGTCCAGCCGTGTCCGCAGCCGAAGATCTATAGTCTACCCGCTTGTCAGAGTCCAGAAAATTGTGCGTTGCACCCGCTCCGATAACCCGGCGCGCTGGAGGGTGTCCGCATCGCATTTCCTCTATCAGGGTGTTGAAAGACAAGCATCAGGCCGTCAGCCAAGGCAGATAGAAGCTTGAGGCAAGAGGCTTGAGGCTCGAAGCTCAAAAAAAACAAGCCACCGTCAGCCAGACTTTCAGCTTCCGGCTGATTCCATGTGAGCATTTACAAAAGCCGCACAACGCCGGATCACGGCCTCAGGCGCGGTTTTTCAACACCCTGATAGGTCGCAGAAGGCGGTCATGCCGGCCAGGGAAGAGGCCTTCAGGACCGCCAGGACAATGGCGCGCGCCGCGCAGTCGGCCGCCGCCTGGCCGATCTCGTTGACGGCCGCCGCCTGGGCGGCGGCGAAAGGTCCCGCCTCTTCCGGCAGCGGTTTGCGGCAAGTCGCCAGGCAAAAAATAGTGTCGCCGTCGAACATGGTGTGGGCCGGCCGGATGGCCCGGGCCAGGCCGTCGTGGGCCATCTGCGCCACCTTGAGCGCCTGGGCCTTGGTGAGGACGGCATCGGTGGCCACGACGCCGATGGTGGTGTTGCGGGCCGGTCCGCCGGGCGGCGGGGGCGGCAGCTTCACCGCGCGCCGTCCCGCATCCCCGAACTCGCCGGCGAGCTCAAGCCCGATCTCCCAGGGCCGGCCGGTCGCCGGGTTGACCACCGTGCCGTGGGAATTCACGGCCATCAGGGCCGCGACGGTGAGGCCCGCAGCGAGGATCTGGCTGGCCGAGCCCAGCCCGCCCTTGATGCTGTGAGCCAGGGCGCCGGTCCCGGCCCCGCTGCAGCCCGGGACGATGGGTCCGGAGGCCGCGGCGTCGCAGGCGCGCCGTCCCCAATCAGGGCCGACCGAAGGGACGAACTGCTGGCCGCGGCCGAGATCGTAGAGCACTGCCGCCGGGACGATCGGGGCCACCTGACCCCCGCCCAACGGGAAACCCAGGCCCCGTTCGGCCAGCCAGCGGACCACCCCGTCGGCGGCGGCCAGGCCGTAAACCGAACCGCCGGACAGGACTACGGCCTGCACCTTTTCCACCAGGTTCACAGGCGCGAGCAGGTCGGTTTCACGCGTGCCCGGGGCGGCCCCGCGCACATCCACCGCGCCGGTTGCACCCTCGGGGCAGAGAACGACCGTAACACCGCTGACGGCGGCCGCGTCCGTGTAGTTGCCGACCAGGATCCCCTCGACATCCGTCAATCCATTAAGCTTTCCGGTAGCCGACACGTTTACCTCTCCTTGGAAGCGGGTTGCGACGCCATTCCTTCTTTTTCCCCCTTTGACAAAGGGGGTTAGGGGGATTTTAAACTCGACTTCCCGGGAAGCCGGCCAAAACAGTATTCAGTCGAGACTCTGTTTTTCCAAGGTATAGTACCGGATTAAAGGCATTGCGGCAACCGGCATTCTGCCGGATTGCCGGCAGAACACAATTATGTTGACGGATAGCGCCTCCTTGGGCTAAAAATCCAGGTTTATGCAATGGCAGGTAACATTTTCGGAAACCTGAAGGGACTCCCCGTCAACATGGTTCAACTTATTCGCGGCTTCAAGGACATCCTGCCGGGCGAAGTGGAGCTCTGGCAGAAGATCGAACGCGAGGCGCGCGGGCTTTTCGAGAATTTCGGGTTCCGCGAGATCCGGATCCCGATCATGGAGAAGACCGAGCTCTTCAAGCGCAGCATCGGCGAGGACACCGACATCGTCGAAAAGGAGATGTACACCTTCGCGGACCGCGGCGGCGACCTGGTCACCCTGCGGCCCGAGGCCACGGCC
>DATITS010000049.1:0-10683 GCA_035467535.1 Desulfobacterales bacterium | reverse complement strand
CGAGCTTTTCGGCCACGTCAAGGGAGCTTACACCGGTGCGGACCGCAGCCGGGTGGGCCGCTTCGAGGCGGCTCACGGCGGCAGCATCTTCCTGGACGAAATCGGCGACATCCCCCCTGCCACCCAGGTCAAACTCCTGCGGGTGCTGGAGGAGAAGGAGATCGAGCGGGTCGGAGACCACACGCCCATCCCGGTGGACGTGCGCATCATCACGGCCACGAACAAGCATCTCGAGGAGCTCGTGGCCCGGGGTGCGTTCCGCGAAGACCTGTATTTCAGGATCCATGTTTTTCCGCTCACCATCCCGCCCCTCCGGGAGCGGCCGGAGGACATCCCCATCATCATCCAGCACTTCGTCGGCCAGAGCCCTGCGGCAGCGGGCAAGAAAATCGCCGGCCTGTCGCCCGAAGCGGTCGCCCGGCTGACGTCCTACGCCTGGCCCGGCAACGTGCGCGAGCTGCGCAACGCCATCGAATACGCCCTGGTGCTGTGCCCGGGCGGGGAAATCGGCGCCCACCACCTGCCGCCCACGATCGCACCGGCAGGCGACTGCCTGCCCTGCGTCGAGCCCCTGGAGGTGCGCGAGCGGGATGAACTGGTGCGGGTTTTGCGCCAGGTGGGCGGAAACCAGTCCGCGGCCGCCCGGCAGCTGGGGGTGAGCCGCGTCACCGTGTGGAAGCGGATGAAGAAACATCACATCGACCTCACCCGCGACGTGACCTGAGACCGGCTTGTCCGTCATGGAAACGAACCGACCCGCGCCCCCCGATCGCATCGCCCTCGTCTCGCCCCCGTGGCCGATCTACACCCGGCCGTCGATCCAGATCGGGGCACTGAAAGCCTTTGTCCGGTCCCGTTTTCCGGCCGTCGACGTCTCCGCCCACCACGTTTACCTGCGCGTCGCCGAAGCCATCGGCTACAAGCGGTATCACGCGATCTCGGAGCGGACCTGGCTGGCCGAAAGCGTGTTCGCGGCCCTGCTTTACCCCGACCGGGCCGAGATGATCGCAAAACTCTTCCGCCGGGAGGCCTCCGGCAACCCCGAACTGCGCGGCATGGACTTCGCCCGCCTCGTCTCGCGGGTGGAGAAGGTAACCGATACGTGGATCTCCTCCACGAACTGGGGCGAATTCCGCCTGCTCGGTTTCACCAGCGTGCTCTGCCAGCTCACGGCCTGCCTCTACCTCATCCGGAAGATCAAGCAGCGCTATCCGCAGCTCACCATGGTCGTGGGGGGATCCGCGTTCAGCGCCACGTCTGCCCCGGCGGCCCTGAAGCTCTTCCCCGAAATCGACGTGGTCGTTTTCGGCGAAGGCGAGCTCCCCCTGGCCCATCTCGTCCAGCACCACGTGCTCGAACAGGTCGATCTGGCAGCCCTTCCCCCGGCCAACGGGATCCTGATCCGTGGCCGGCCCGCTTCCGATCGAACCCCGCCCGACTTCTACCAGCTGGAAAACATGAACCTCCTGCCGCACCCGGATTTCGACGACTTTTTCGAGCTCCTTTCAGGGTTCGATCCCTTGCGGCGATTTTTCCCCACCCTGCCGGTTGAGATTTCGCGCGGGTGCTGGTGGCAACGGGCAACCGGCCCCGGGCCGGCGGAAGGCTGCGCGTTCTGCAACCTCAACCTGCAGTGGCACGGCTACCGCGCGAAGTCGGCTGACCGGGTGGTGGCCGAGATCGACCGCCTCACCAGCCGCTATAAAACGCTTTCGGTGGCGATCATGGACAACGTGCTGCCGAAAGAATCGACGGCGGACGTCTTGCGGGGGCTCTCCGCGCTGCCGAAGGACATCGCCCTGTTCGCGGAGATCCGGGCCACCACGCCGTTTGCGGAGCTGAAGCTGATGCGCACGGCCGGCCTGCGGACGGTGCAGGTGGGGATCGAAGCCCTGAGCACCCGGCTGCTCCGCAAGCTGCGCAAGGGGACGACGGCCATTCAGAACCTCGAAATCATGAAGCACTGCGAAGCTCTGGGCATCGCCAACCTGGCCAACATCATCGCCCACTTCCCGGGCAGCGACGAGCAGGACGTAAACGAAACGCTGCGCGCCATCGAGTTCGCCTTTGCCTTCCGGCCCCCCAAGTTCGTCAGCTTCTGGCTGGGCCCGGGCAGCCCGGTCTGGAACCGGCCGGGGGACTACGGGATCCGGGATGTCGCCAACCACCCCCACTGGCGCAAGCTCTTTCCGCCACCCGTCTTCCGCAACCTCCCGCTCGCGGTCCAGTCCTACCGCGGCGGCCTTGCCCGGCAACGCACGCTTTGGCAACCCGTGCGGCAAAAAATCAGCGCCTGGGAAAAAGCCTACAGCCACCTCCACCAAACCCCCTTCCACGATCCCATTCTGACCTACCGGGACGGGGGGGATTTCATGATCATCCGCGAACGCCGGCCCGAGGGGGAATCCGCCAGCCATCGCCTGGAGGGGAAATCCCGGCTGATATACCTTTTCTGCGAACACCACCGCCCGCTGAAGCGGATCCTGGAGAGCTTCCCGAGCCTCTCGCAGAACGCCGTCACGGATTTTCTGAACACGATGATCGCCCAGAAGCTGGTCTTCGAGGAGAACGGCACCTATCTCAGCCTGGCGGTGCCGGAGAGGAGCCCGCTAAAGATATAGCCGGCTATTGAAAAACAAGCATCAGGCCGTCAGCCAAGGCGGATATTCGCTTGAGGCAAGAGGCTTGAGGCTCGAGGCACAAAACAAATTCAGGAGCGGTTCGGCTTGTCCGGCGGGTGGGGCTGAAATTTGACGCCGATGCCTTTCGCGTCGGAGCGCACCACCTCGCCGATGCGCACTACCAGTTTTTGCTTCTTCTTGAGAGGGATCATCACCGACACCTTTTGCCCGACGGACACCGACTCCTCGCACTTGACGAACACGCCGCCCAGGCTGGCATCCAGGATCTCGCCGCGGACGCGGCGCTTTTTGTCTTCGATCAGGGTGGGGATGGCGCACGGTTGGCGCGCATGCCGACGGGATTCGGCGCCTTCGCCCGCCTGCTTCCGGCGGTCGACCCGGGACCGGAGCTCGATCCCGTACCCGTAGTCGAAGACGGAACCTTCGAGAAACTTGCGCCACTTGATGCGGGCCCGATAGCACTCGTACACATTCGACTCGGAGGCGAACGGCGAGTTGTTGATCCCGGCGTAGATCTCGGTCCCGGGCACCAGGTAGAAGTCGGATTCGAAATACATGCCTTTCTTGCTGTAGTTGACCATGCGGGCCTCGTACATCAGCCCGCCCTCGAAATCCTCCAGGACGATCCGGGTCGAGTGATGCAGCCGGACGCCGGATCGGTTTTCAGTGTTCTGCTCTGGCATTGAAGGGCTCTCGCGATCTCGCAGGGGCGGATGGAAGGGCTCTCAGTTGCTACCCAAATTATATTTCTTCAACAAATCCTTGATCGCCTCTTCCAGTAGGTCGTTCTGGCGCTTCTCGAGCTGCGCGGCCAGAATTTTAACCTGCCGGATCAAGTCCGCATCCAGGGTGGTATTGTACATCTTGCGTTTGCCCATGGCATATGCCGTGTCAAGTCCCATAAAGTCCGTATTCTCTCCGGTATCCCGTTGAACGCTTGGCGCCAGACTCAATTGCTGCAGCGGTAGATCATGGCCGTCGCTGCAAACGAATAATCTCCGATCCAGACCAGGTGGGTGGCATTCAGCATGTCGGCTTTTCTCAGCACCCTTTCCTGGGCATCGTAAGTGAATTTGGGCGTTATCTGGGGAGCCCCCATGTCGGATATTTCAGAAATGTAGCCGAGACAGGTGCAATTCCGCACCATGGGCTCCATGGTGACGGCCACTCTGTAGGGCTCGGTATTAGCGCACCCCAGCATCAAAACGAACAGAAACAGCCACACGATCCTGCACCCGGTCGATCTCAATCTCTTTGCCCTTCCCCACTCTCACCGGCACGGCTGCGCGGTGCGCGGTCCAGCCCGTCGATCGGCAATCTTTCTAATAGTGTTATTAATTCTACAATAAGTCGCCGACGTTGTCAAAAAATTAAAAGCCCGAAATAACAATATTTCCTATATTTTAAGTAAGATATACGATATTTGAGCCGCCTTGGGGCGTTCGGCGGCCGCGGGCAGGATCTTCAGAGTCGGGCCAGAAAATCACTGATCGTGCGATAGACCCTGGCAGTATCATCACCGACCAGAATGCCGTGACGTTTGAAGTTGAACAGGATGAATTGCTTGTCCACGCTGCCGAGTCTGTCGAAGATCTTGCGGGACCCCTTGGGATCGACCACCGGATCCCCGCTGGCCTGAAGGAGCAGCGACGGAACGGTGATCCGGCTCAACCGCGGCTCCAGATCGTCCATGAGCCGTTCGATCTCGCGCACGCCGGACACCGGGTTGCGGACATAGTTGATGTGGGGGTTTTCCGGGTGATTGTCCACGTACTCCATCTTGGGCCCCGAGCTCTTGGTCTTGTTCATCAGCCGGTTCCACAGATCCACCGCCGGCGCGAAGCGCGCCGCGAAATCCCTCAGGCTCATGGGCGCGGACACGGCGACCACGCCGGCGATCGACGGCATGCGCGAAGCTAAATGCAGGGCCAGGCCGGCGCCGGTGGAAAATCCCCCGGCCACGACGCGCCGGCAGATACTGCTCATGATGGCGTAGCCGGCTTCGATCGACCGGAGCCAGTCGTGGAAGGAGCGGATGGACAGGTCTTCGGGCGACGTGCCGTGGCCCTTCAGCCGAGGGGCATAGACCCAGTAGCCTTGGCGACCGAGGTATTCGGCCAGCCCCTTCACCTCGAGCGGGGCGGCCAAGTAACCGTGGCAGAGAACAACGCCGAGGTCGCGCGATTTGCCCTTGACGAGCAACGGCATGCCGACGTCCATGGGCTTGGATTCGTTTTCAACAAAAAAGGACTTGTAGTCGGCCGTGTACTGCTCGACCGCCTCCCGCAGCAGGTGTTCCCTGACCTTTCGGCGCACCCAGAAGGCCGGCAGCCAGGCGACCCGCCGCACGCAGCGCTGAAGATCCTTGAGCGGCTCGACCGCGTTGGCCATCACATCGAGGGGGTTGTCGATCCGGGCGCGGTGAAAGCTGTAGGGTGATGAAAATTTTCGGCGATCTTTGAGCAGGCCATCCTCCGTCCTCCAGAGGTTGCCTTTCTCCAGGGCGATCTCGACGAAATCCTTGACGATGCCGAGGCGGTCATCGCACACCAGGTGGAGTTGGGTCCCGGAAAGGCCGCGGTGCAGATGGATACCCGGCATGCTCCGCAGTTCGACGGCCGCCAGGAACACCCGGCGGCACAGATCGTCGACGTGTATCCGGATGCCGGGCATCCGCCGCAGGATGGAGGCAAACAGGTGATCGTGGTTGACGGTGGTCATGCCGTAGATGGCGGCCATGTATTGCTTCATCAGGTTGACGGCTTCGCGCCGAATGACCTTGCGCGAGTGGATGGGGTCGTCGAAACCGATGGGGGACGCAGCGGCAATGTCCCTCACGATGGCCAGGCGCTGCAAGCGCTCGTGGACCGGGATGGGCTTTCCGAAGCAGATGTCGATGTCGACCCCGGCCAGCAGCATCGACCCCTCGGTCATGAGCTCTTCGACCAGCCGCTCCGGCAGGTTGTCCACCATCCGGCGGGCGATATCGCTCAGGATGTTCTCCCGGGCCCGGACGGGGTAGTAGGTGATGTTGACCGGCACGATGCTCGTCTGACAGTTCAGGACAGGCTCCAGCGCGCCCAGCTGAAACAGGCGCCGGATGCGCTCGGTCTCGGGGGGATCCGCGGTCGACAGGCGGCGCAGCCGTTCGCGGTAAAATTCCGCCCGCAGCGCCAGGGTGGCAGCACCCGTGTGCGGCGGCTTCTTCCCGGCGGCCCACGAGATCATGAAGCGCCCCTTTTCGACGATCTTCATGTTCTTCACCATGCCGCCCTCCGGGAAGATGATCCAGCTGGCCTCGCCGGTGAGCAGGGATTTCACGATCAGCCGGTCGCGGTCCGGGTCCCGGGTCGACACCACGCCCATCGCATCGAGAAAGGTGTCGAGGGTGCCCTGGAACAACTCCGCGTCTCCCAGGGACCAGACCGTCTGTCCGGTGGCCCGGTTGATGAGGTAGGGCATCAGGATGGTTTCGAGGCGGGTGAAGTGGTTGATGACGAATACGATCGGCCCGCCGGGGATGTTGTCCTGCCCGTGCAGATGGGTGCGGGCTTTCGACAGATTGGACAGGGTCTTGATGGCAAGACCGGTCGTGCGATAAGCGAATCGGTTCATGGACGGTCTGCGGGCAAGAGGTTTTGGAACAGCGTCTATGATCAGTATAGATGAAAAAGCGCTCATACTCAACCGGTGAGTGGGCCTGACGCGGGGCTCGACCCCTCTCAGGCGAGGCGGCGGGCGCAGGCGCACATGTTGACACCACCTGCAAATGAAGTTAAATTGGCTGGAAATTTCGTGCGTTACCCGGGAGGTACGAGGTGTACTCGAAAATTTTGATCCTGCGCTTCTCGCAGGAAGTTGCCCACACGCCGGTCGTCTGCCGCCTGACCCGGGACTTCGACCTGGTTTTCAACATCCTGAACGCAACGATCCTGCCGCGCCGGGAGGGCGTGATGGTGCTGGAGCTGTCGGGCTCCAAGAAGAACTTCCGCGACGGCGTCAAGTTTCTGAAAGACCAGGGCATCAAGGTCCAGAATGCCTCCCAGGAAGTCAAACGCATCCAGGCGAAGTGCACCCACTGCGGCGCCTGCACGGCGGTGTGCCCGACCGGAGCGCTGTCGATCCGGCGCCCGGAAATGGAAGTGATCTTCGACCAGAAAAAATGCAGCGTCTGCGAGCTGTGCGTACCCGCCTGCCCGCCCCGGGCAATGGAAGCCCGGCCGATCAAGAACTCCTATTTTGAATGAACCGCACGATTGCCGTTGCCATCAGCGGCGGCATCGACTCCATGGTCGCCGCCCACCTGCTGAAGGAGCAGGGCCACGAGGTCTTTGCCGTCCACTTCGTTACCGGTTTCGAAAAAGCGCCTGACGCTTGCCCGCCGCAGCCGGGCGCGACGCCGCGGGAGATCCACGCCGTGGGCCGGCAGCTGGGCATCGCGGTGCGCGTGGTCGACCTGCGGCAGGAGTTTCAGCGCGACGTGGTAGACTATTTCAGCGCCGGCTATTTTTCGGGCGAAACGCCGAACCCCTGCATCGTCTGCAACCCCCGCATCAAATTCGGGGCGCTGCTGCGCTTCGCCCAGGCCGCCGGTGCCGCGGCCCTGGCCACCGGGCATTATGCCCGCACGGTTGAAGATCCTTCCGGCCGATTCCGCCTGTACAAGGGGGCCGACCCGCAAAAGGACCAGTCCTACTTCCTGGCCCGCATGGCCCAGGACCAGCTCGCGCGCGCCGTTTTCCCTCTGGGTGGCTTGACGAAAGCGCACGTCCGGACGATCGCGGCCCGCCGCGGGCTCACGCCCGCCGTTGCAGAGGAAAGCCAGGACGTTTGTTTCATTCGGGAAGGCTCTTATAAAGACTTCATCGCCGGGCGGGGAAAACAGCTCTTCGAGCCCGGCCAGATCGAGGACATCGGCGGAAACGTCATCGGCGAGCACCCGGGGCTGCACGCGTTTACGATCGGCCAGCGGCGCGGCATCAACTGCCCGGCCGCAGAGCCCTACTATGTCCTACGCCGGGACATTGAACGAAACCGCCTGGTGGTCGGCGCCAAGGAGGATTTGCTCGCAGCCGGCTGCCGGGTGGCGCGAATCAACTGGATCGCACCGCCGCCCCGCGGTCCCATCCGGGTGCACACCCGGCTGCGCTACCGCACCCGGGAGGTCGCCTCGACCGTGACCCCCGCCGATGAGCAGGCCGCGGTCGTCACCTTCGACACACCCCAGGCCGCCGTGACCCCCGGCCAGGCGGCGGTGTTCTATGACGGCGAGGAGGTACTGGGGGGAGGATTTATCGCGACATGACGACTTCGTAGAAAGTCCAACTTCTGCGTTGCGCTGCATCGCGTTGTCACTGCGGCGTACGATGGGTACGCCTCGAGACACGCTGCTCGCGCGCCTTGAATTTGGAACTTTTTACAAAGTCGTCGGCAAATCAACCTTTTTCGAGCCCATGGTTCATGAAAAAATTTAAAATCATCACCCTCGGCTGCAAGGTCAACCAGGCCGAGTCCGAAGCGCTGGGAGAGGCGCTCGCGACCCCTGACTGGCAGCCTGCCGAGGCCTCGGAAGCAGCCGAGCTTTACATCATCAACACCTGCTCTGTCACGCAGAAAGCCGCCATGCAGTCGCGGCAGGCCGTGCGTCAGGCCATCCATGCCAACCCCGGGGCGCAGGTGGTGGCAACCGGCTGCTATGCCCAGACCGAGCCCCAGGCGCTCGCGAAAATTGAGGGGCTCGACTACATCGTCGACCAGGCCGGCCGGCAACGACTGGCCGAGATGATCGGAAGCGGCAGACTCAAAAAATGCCCGCGACCCGTCATTTTCCAACCCGCCCCGGGCGCTGCACCCGCGTTTACGGCCGCCAAACCGGTTCCGTCCGCACACCGGACCCGGCCTTTTCTGAAAGTCCAGGACGGTTGCGACGCCTTCTGCACCTACTGCATCGTGCCGTATGCGCGCGGCCGCAGCCGCAGCATGGAGTTGTCGGCCGTGCTGGAAAGCATTGCCGGGCTGGTTGCGCAAGGTGTCCGCGAAGTGGTGCTGACGGGCATTCACCTGGGGCATTACGGCCGTGATTTAGAACCGGCATGCGGCCTGCTGCAGCTGTTGCAGGCCATCGCGGGGCTGAAATCCTCGATCCGGGTGCGCCTCTCCTCCATCGAACCGCTGGAGCTGACCGATGACCTGCTGAGCCTGGTGGCCGGATCCGACCGCTTCTGCCGGCATTTTCACATTCCGCTTCAAAGCGGCGACCCGGAGATCCTCAAACGCATGGGCCGGCCCTACTCGCCCGAATTTTTTTGCGAACTCGTGGAAAAAATCCACTCCATGATGCCGGATGCCGCCATCGGCGCGGACGTTCTCGTCGGGTTTCCCGGCGAGACCGAAGCGGCCTTCGCCAACACCACCTCCCTGATCGAAGGCCTTCCGGTATCCTACCTGCACGTCTTCCCGTTCTCGGCGCGGCCGGGGACCGCCGCCTGCGAATTCCCCGACAGGGTCCCGGCAGGCGCGATCAAGGAGCGCTGCCGGCGGTTGCGGCAGCTTGCGCAGCAACAGCGCACCCGGTTTTACCGCAGCTTCATCGGCCACCGCGTGGCGGTTCTGGCGGAAGCCGGGCGGGAGCCCGCAACCGGTCTGATGAAAGGCGTTTCATCCAATTACCTCCCGGTGCTCTTCGCCGGCAGCGATAGTTTGAAAAACACCATCGTTCAGGTCACAATCGACCGGGAATCCGGCGGCAGCCTCTTCGGGACGGCAGGCAGCTGATGCCCCGCCAATCGGTTTACCGCGAACTTCACCGCCACCGGGTGCACCTGGTGCCCCTATTTATAATTGACCCGCCCTGCCTGGGCACTCTGAGTCGGCATCCTCGCCCATCCGAGCGCCATCATCTCATGCGGGCCCACTTGACACGGCAAGCCGCGTCTCCTATTCTGCGGCCATCGACTGCAACCGTTCCGAGCCACCACGATGCCGATGCGGGCTGCTGCGAAAAACAGTTCCGGCGCCGCGATCGGCGAAACGACCTGCATGCGTGACACCGGCAAGATCAAGATGGATGGACTCGCAAAACGTCATCGTAACCGATGGCTTTTCGCCGTCCTCGCCATTGCCCTGGCGGGATGCACCGCGATCCAAAAACGACAGGCCGCCCAGACGCAACAGCTGCTCGAGGCAGCCGGCTTCGAGATGCAGATGGCCGACACACCGGAGCAGCTGGCAGCGCTGCAGCGTGTCGTGCCGCAGCGCAAGGTCTTCAGCGTCGCCGGCGCGGACGGGCCGCGCTTCGTCTACGCCGATAGCGACTATTGTCAGTGCGTCTACGTTGGAGACGAACCGGCCCATGAACGGTATCAGCGGATGGCGATCAAGCAAAAGCTCGCCGCCGAGCGCGATATGGCAGCACAGATGGGCGATGATGCCGCGATGGGCCCGGGGCCGTGGAGCCCGTGGTAGCCCTCCGGGCCGCCTCTTTTCCCGTAAACGCTTTCCGATGCCCGGCCGGCGGAATGGTTGTTTTGAGTTCACCCACTGGAGATGGCAGCACGCGGTTATGAACACCACCGATCAACCGTTATCCGAACATCATGCGCCGAAGACGGAAATCAAACGCCGTCGCACCTTCGGCATCATCAGCCACCCCGACGCGGGCAAGACGACCCTGACCGAAAAACTGCTGCTGTACGGCGGAGCGATCAAGATGGCCGGGGCGATCAAAGCCCGCAAGGCGGACCGGCATGCCACCAGCGACTGGATGGCCATCGAACAGGAGCGCGGTATATCGGTGACCAGCTCGGTGATGAAGTTCAACTACCGTGATTACGAAATCAACCTGCTCGACACGCCGGGGCACCAGGATTTTTCAGAGGACACCTATCGCGTGCTCACGGCAGTGGACAGCGCCGTGATGGTCATCGACAGCGTCAAGGGGGTCGAGACCCAGACCCACAAGCTGATGGAGGTCTGCCGGATGCGCAACACGCCGATCCTGACCTTCATCAACAAGCTCGACCGCGAGGGAATGCCGCCGCTC
>DATITS010000048.1:0-3089 GCA_035467535.1 Desulfobacterales bacterium | reverse complement strand
GCCTTCCTACGAAGTCCTCAGCTTGACAAAAGTGCCCCTGCCGGATAGAAGCGGCCCATGAATTCCCGGGACAAAGCGGTGATCTGGCTGGCAACGGGTTTGGGTGCCGGCCGGGTTCCGTTTGCGCCCGGCACCTTCGGGAGCATCCTGGGGTTGCCTTTGGCCTGGGGTCTGGCCGGACTCGACCCTGCTGTCGCGTTCATGGTGCTGGCGCTTTTCAGCGTCGCTGCGATCTGGATTGCCGGCCGGGCGGAGGCGATTCTCCAGCGCAAGGACGCCGCGGCGATTGTCATTGACGAAATCGCCGGCACGGCCATCGCGCTGGCCGGGCTGCCGTTCACCCTCTTCAACGCGGCGGCCGGTTTTGCGGCCTTCAGGATTCTGGACATCGTGAAACCCTTTCCGGCTCGGTTGATCGATACCCGGATGAGCGGCGGGGCCGGGGTGGTGCTGGACGACGTGGTGGCCGGGATTTACGCCAACCTTCTCCTGCGGCTCGTTGCGGTTTTTTTCAACCCGACCTGAACGCACTTGAGTTTGTGATCTATTTTTGTAACTACTCAGGAAACTATGATGTATAGTGGAGAGAGAACTACGAAATACACGAAAGCATTCAGCGCTCGTCTGCGTCAGTCTGCGTGTGTCTGCGGCAAAAAAAAGGTAGCTACCCAGAAAGGCGGCAAACCGATTTGAATAAATCATCTTCGGCCTCTGTGGAAAGTGACACGCTCAAGCGCGGCCGCCTCCGGGAAAATGTCGAGGCCATCCTCATCGCGATCATCATCGCGCTGTTCATCCGGACATTTGTGGTTCAGGCGTTCAAGATTCCGTCGGGTTCGATGAAGCAGACCCTCCTTATCGGTGACCACATTCTGGTCAACAAGTTCATTTACGGCGTCAAGATCCCCTATTTGAACACCGTCCTCCTGCCGTTTAAGGACCCCCAACGCGGCGACATCGTCGTCTTCAAGTTCCCGCTCGATCCGAAAAAGGACTTCATCAAGCGGGTGGTCGGGCTGCCGGGCGACGTCGTGGAGGTGCGCGAAAAAGCCGTCTACGTCAACCGCAAGCGTGTCGACCAGGACTTCGTCGTGTTTTCCGACCCGCGCTCCATCCCGGGCAATGTCCGGCCCCGCGACAATCTCGGCCCGATCACCGTGCCCAAGGACGGGCTGTTCGTCATGGGCGACAACCGGGATGAAAGCTTTGACAGCCGCTTCTGGGGTTTTGTCCCCCTGCGGGATGTCAGCGGGAAGGCTTTTATCATCTACTGGTCCTGGGACAGCGATGATATGAGGGTGAGGTGGGGCAGGTTAGCGCACCTCTTGCATTGATTTTTCGGCTGTAGGCCGAAAAATCAAATTGCCCGTTTTCGCGGGCGAATCGAAAGGCGCTTGACAAGGGATTGGACCCCCCCGTTCCTTCAGGGAGCCTCCATGAATTTGAGGATCACCGGCGGCAGGATCATCGATCCGGGCTGCTACGAGGGGCCCGGTGACATCCTCGTGGTGGACGGCAAGATTGTCGCCGTCCACAGAGGCGACTCGGGGGCTGCTCCGCCGGAGGGGTCCTCACCGCCCTACCGGGTTATTGACGCTTCCGGGAAAATCGTGGTTCCTGGCCTGATCGACCTGCATGTGCACCTGCGCGAACCGGGATTCGAGCACAAGGAGACCATCGCGACCGGATGCAGGGCGGCCGTCTGCGGCGGTTTCAGCGCCGTGTGCTGCATGGCCAACACCCGGCCGGTAAACGACAGCCCCGCCGTCACCGAATACATCCTGGCGCAGGCGGCGAAGGCCGGCCTGGCGAGGGTATACCCGGTTGCGGCCGTGACCAAGGGGCTGGAGGGCCGCACTCTTTGTGACTACCGGGAGCTGAAACAGGCCGGAGCGTCCGCCGTTTCCGACGACGGGAGACCCGTGCTGGACTCCCGGATCATGCGGTTGGCTCTGGAGCAGGCCTGCCAGCACAACCTGCTGGTCATCTCCCACAGCGAGGATCTTGCCCTCTCCGAGGGCGGCGTCATGAACGAGGGTGCCGCCGCCCGGAAGCTGGGGGTGGCCGGCATTCCCAACGCCAGCGAGAGCATCGGGGTGCTGCGTGACATCGCCCTGAGCGAGCTTACCGGTGCACCCGTGCACATTGCGCACGTGAGCACGCGGGAATCCGTGCGGGCCATCCGGGACGCCAAAGGCCGGGGAGTGCCGGTGACCGCCGAGACCGCGCCGCACTATTTTACGCTCACCGACGAGGCGGTCCTGCGCCACGGGGCCGATGCCAAGATGAGCCCCCCCCTGCGCTCCGAACAGGACCGCCTGGCTGTGCGGGAAGGGCTTGCCGACGGCACCATCGACTGCATCGCGACCGATCACGCGCCGCACGCGCCCGACGAAAAGGCGGCCGGGCTCTCCCAGGCGCCGAACGGCATCATCGGGCTCGAAACCGCCTTCCCCATCAGCCTGCGGCTCGTCGACGAAGGCGTCCTGTCCCTCTCCCAGTTGATCGCCAAGCTCACCCTGAACCCGGCGCGGATCTTCGGAGTGCCCTGCGGTTTTACGGTCGGCGCGGCCGCAGACATCGCCATTCTCGATCCCTGCGCCGAATATGTCATCGACGCCTCCATGTTCAAATCGCGCAGCCGCAACTCGCCTTTTTGCGGTATGACCGTGCGGGGCAGGGTGGTGTCGACCATGGTGGGCGGGCAGGTTGTCTTCGAAGATATTAACAGGGTGTTGAAAAACGGTGCCTGAGACCGTGATCCGACGTTGTGCGGCTTTTGTAAATGCGCACATGCAATCGGCTGGAAGCCGGAGGCTCGAAGCTGGAAGCCTGGCTGACGGTGGCTGATTTTTTTAAGCTTCGAGCCTCAAGCCTCTTGCCTCAAGCTTGTATCTGCCCTGGCTGACGGCCCGATGCTTGTTTTTCAAAACGCTGTTAGGGAGAAAGCCGGCCCTGCTGATTGGACAAGGGGCCCGTCATAGAATATAATTTCCTTTAGGTAAACCACCGGCTCTGCCGGTGGACTCCCGGAGTTTGACAGATCCGGGAAAAAAATGAAGCCTCCTCACGTGAACCGCTCAAATTCA
>DATITS010000047.1:0-31214 GCA_035467535.1 Desulfobacterales bacterium | reverse complement strand
GCCGCGGCAGCCGGATCACCCGCGCGTCCAGGCAGAACCACTTGCCGCCGAACTGAGCCCCCAGCCCGATGTCGCGCGCGATGGTGAGCACCTCGGCCTCTAGCGCAAGGTCCCGGAAGGCGTGGCCGCCCGCGCCGCCGTGCGTGGGCAGGCCGTCCAGGTAGCGCGCCGAGGCCAGTTTGACGGTCTTCAGGTTCAACTCGGCCGAGGTCCCGCCGATGACGAAGGCCAGGTGGTAGGGCGGGCAGGCCGCGGTACCCAGGGTCTTCATCTTGGCGCGCATGAACTCGGGCAGCGTCTTCGGGTTCAGAACCGTTGGGGGTTCCTGGCACTGGAACGTCTTGTTCGCGGAGCCTCCACCCTTGGCGATGAAGAGAAACGTGTACTCGCCCCCGCCGGCGGCGTAGATCTCGACCTGGGCCGGCAGGTTGCAGGCGGTGTTCTGCTCCGCGTACATGGTCAGGGGCGCGTTCTGGGAATAGCGCAGGTTACCCCGGGTAAAGGCGTTGAAGACGCCGCGGGACAGGGCCTCCTCGTCACGGTCGCCGCTGAAAACCCGCTGCCCCTTCTTGCCCAGGATGACGGCCGTGCCGGTGTCCTGACACATCGGGAAGACCATCTCGGCGGAGATGACGGCGTTCTTCAGCAGCTCCAGGGCGACGTAACGGTCGTTCACCGAGCTTTCCGGGTCCTTGAAAATCTGCGCGAGGAGCTTGAGGTGGGACGACCGAAGCAAGTGCGAAACGTCCGTGAACGCCTGCTCGGCGAGCAGTGTCAACCCCTCCGGTGCCACCTTGAGGATCTCGGCACCGTCGAACGTGCCGGCACCGACATGCTCCGTGCCGAGCAGCCGGTATTCGGTCGCGTCCTCCGGCAGGGGGAACATCTCCTGAAACGTGAAGTCAGCCATCACGGATCTCCGATTTTAGTAGGCACCAAAAGAGGTTATGCTTACTAGAGGCCATGAGCGGTGTCAAGGGGATTCGGGCTTCAAGCTTTGCCGGGCAGCCTGATCGTGAAGGTCGACCCCCTGCCTTTTTCGCTGCGCACCTCAATGACCCCCTGGTGCTGGTCGACGATGCGGCGGGTCACCATCAAGCCGATGCCGGTGCCCTCCGTCCCCTTGGTGCTGAAAAAGCTCTGGAACAGCCGCAGCCGCACGTCGTCGTCCATGCCGCAGCCGGTGTCGGCGACCTGGTATTCCACTCCTCCTCCCGGCACCGGCAGGGTGCGGACAACGACCCGCCGGTCCGCGCCGCCGCCCGCGCCGGCACGGCAGGCGTCGACGGCATTGCCGACGAGGTTGAGCAGACAGCAGTGGATGCCGCCGGCATCGAGGGGCACCGGCGGAAGGCCCACGCTCAGCTCCGCCGTCATCTCCACCCCCAGTTCCCGGGCCCTGCTCTCCAAGAGCCGGACCACCTCGGCGGCCGGCCCGTTGGGGTCGCAGAGGCAGGGGCTGACGGTGGCGTACTTGCCGAAGTTGAGGAGATCCAGCGAGAGGTTCTTGATTTTCTCGACGTTGCTCTCCACCATGCGCCAGCCTTGCAGCAGGTATTCTTTCTCGTCGAGCTCGATCCCCTGTCCCAGCACGAAAATGCTGCCTTTCAGGCCGTTGGCGATGTTCTTGATCGTGTGCGCGAGCTCGGAGACGGTTTGCCCGACCGCCGCCATGCGCTCGGCCTCAATCAGCTTGCGCGCCTTTTCCTCCACCAGGTGTTCCAGTTTTTCGGTGTACTCCCGCAGCTGCCGGCGCATGAGGATCCGCTCGCGCGCCCGCTTCAAGGCGATTTCAAGGATTTCGTCGTTGATCGGCTTGGTGACGAAATCGGTGGCCTCGTATTTGAGGCTCTTGATGGCAAGCTCCATGTCGCCGTGGCCGGTGAACATGATCACCTCGGTGTCCGGGCGTTCGGCCTTGATGTGCCGCAAAAGCTCGATGCCGTCCATGCCGGGCATTTTGATGTCGGTGAGCACGATGGCCGGCGCAAGGTCCCGGAACACCCGCAAGGCCTCCGCCCCATTTTCGGCCGTCGTTACCGCGTAGCCGCCGTCCGTCAGGGCGATGCTCAGCACCTTGCGGATCCCGGCCTCGTCATCCACCAGTAGAATCCGATTGTCCATGGCTCGCTAGGTCCCGCTGCGATCGGCCGCCGGAAAGGTGATGAGGAAGGTGGCCCCTTCGCCTTCCCGGGAAACGGCCCGGATCGCGCCGCCGAAATCCTGAACGATCTGGTAGCTGATCGACAGCCCCAGACCGGTCCCCTTGCCGACCTCCTTGGTGGTAAAAAACGGCTCGAAAATCTTGTCGATGACCGAACTCGGAATCCCCCCACCCGTGTCGCGGACGGACGCCTGCACGTGGCCGTCCAGCCGCCGGGTCGTCAGGGTAATGGTCTTGTCGCCCGGCTGCACGGTTTTCCCCTCGGACCGGGCCTCGATCGCGTCCCGGGCATTGATGAGCAGATTGATGATGACCTGCTCCAGGCGGTTGGCGTCGGCCTTGATCGGCGGCAGGTCAGCCGCCAGATCCCAGACCACCTCGATGCCGCGCACTTTCAGCTGCTGGCTGAAAATATCGAAAGATCGTTTCAGCACCTCGTTGAGGCATACGTCGTCCAGCTTCAGGTCGGTTTTGCGGCCGAACTCGCGCATGTGGTTGATGATCCGGGTGGCCCGGTCGACGTGGCTGTCGATCTCCTCGGACATGGTGGACAGGATGTCGTCCGGGATGGGCTCCTGGCGGCGCGTCTTCTTGATGAAATACCGGCTGGCGGTCTTGATCACGGCCAGCGGCTGGTTGAGCTCATGGGCGACGCCGGTCGCCATCTCCCCCAGGGTGGCCATCTTGCTCGCCTGGATCAGCTGCTGCTCGGCCTCGAGCCGCTTGGTGATGTCGCTCGTGGTGACGAGCAGAGCGCGCCGGCCCGGGTATTCCGCCGGGGAGATCCACATGTCGACAAACAGGGTGCGGCCGTCCTTGTGGATCTGCCGGGTCTGGTGGACGACGCTCGATCGCATCACCTTGGCGACGGACTGCGGCTGCTCCTCCTTGGGGAAAAACTCGACGAAGCAGCGGTTGAGAATTTCGTCTTTCGCGTACCCGTACACCGCCTGCACCGCTTCATTGCAGTCGCGGATCTCCAGGGACTCGGCATCCAGGACGAAAACCGGATTGGGGATACTGTTATAGATTTCGTGGTACTTGCGCTCCGAGCGCTCGAGTTCCTGCTCGAGACGCTTGCGGTGGGTGATATCGAGATTCACCTCCATGGCGGCCACGACCTCGCCCGTGGCATTGCGGATCGGCGAGGTCTTGACGATCCAGTAGGCCGGTGTGCCGTCCTTGTTGATGCCTGTCTCTTCGCTGTAATGGGATTGGCCGTCCGCGAAGGTTTTTTCCACCGGGCAGTTGGGGCACTTACTCGATCGGCCCTTGTAGGCGAAGTAGCAGAAATCACCCGGCCGGGGGTCAAATAGCTCTGAGAATTCGCGGTTGTAGCCGACGAGCCGGTAGTCGCGATCCTGGACGGTGATGATGCATGGCACGGTGTTGAAGAGGCTCTGGTATTCGTCGCGCTGCCGGTTCAATTCCGACTGCTTTTCCCCGATCTCCTGTCCCATCTGATTCATCGCCGCCGCCAGCTGCCCCATCTCGTCCTGCTGGGTCACCTCGACCCGGGCGGAATAGTCGCCCTGGGAGATAGCGCGGGTGCCGGAGATGAGCTTCTGGATGGGCCGGTTGACGAATCTCAGGACGAAAACAAAGATGATCGCGGCGGTCACCAGGAAGGCGACCAACGCGAGCCCGATGACCCCCTTTTCCATGAAAAGGATTTCCAGATCGGTCTTCTCCAGGGACACCACGACATCCAGGGCTCCGAGGACCTTCTTGTCCGGCGAGTGGAAATGGCAATCGCCGGCGGAACAGCCGGCCTCGTTATGGATCGGGGTGATGACGCCGAGCAGGCGCTGGCCGTCGGCGGCGGTGAAGGCCCGCGTCCGTTCCGCCAGGCCGACATCCACCCGCGGCGGCTCGGAGTGGTGGCAGATGTGGCAGGCCTCGGATTTGATGTTGGTGATTTGATCGACTTCCTGCGCATGGTTGGAAAACTTGATGACCCCCTCTTTGTTGTAAATGCGGATGTTCTGAATCTCCTCCAGACGGCCGATGTTGGTGATGATCTGGTTGATGTCGTCCCGGGAGTTCAGCATCATGGCGTAATGCGTGCCGAGCTTGATGGTGTTGCCGAGCCGCTCGGTCTGGGAGACGACCTCATCCTGCAAATACGTTTTCTGGTAGGCAATGCTGAAATACGACCAGGTGGAAATCGTGAGCAGGATGGTGAACCCGACGCTCAGAATGAGTTTGGAAACCAGGCTGCTGCGGATCTTCCGAATCAATGGGGCCATGGATGAACACCTGTGCGATGACGGATCGTGTGATCTGTCTCCCGGATGATCCGCCCGCAACGAACGGCAACGGGCGCGGGCGCAAATTGAAGCCTTGCCGGCCCGGCTGAGGAACGCATGCCGACGGGACGGCGTTCCCCCGAAAGCGGCCCTGCCGACCCGGCGGGGAGGATTTTAGAATACCGGAGATCCTTAAATATTGCAACCGGCGGAGGTCTCAATCCCGATCGGGTCCGGGCGGAGTTGTGTTCAGGTCCAGGGTTGCGCGGCGAGGTAGAACTATCCGGAAACGGGAGCCCTCACCGGGGGTTGACTCAACTTCGATGCGGCCCCCGTGCTGAGCGATGACCTGCCGGGTGATGAAGAGCCCGAGGCCGGTGCCGGCCCGGCCCTTGGAGGAGTAAAACAGGTCGAAGATCTTGGCCCGGGTGGCGCGGCTCATGCCGACCCCGTCGTCCTGAACATCGAAAATGACGTGTTCCGGGGTCCCGCAGACCCGGAAGGTGATCCGGTGCGACGCCTTGGACCGGTCTTCAAAGCAGGCGTCAACGGCATTTTCGAAGACATTGTTGATCGCCGGCGCGGCGATTGCTGCATCGACCTCGAATTCACCCAGGCCGGGGGCGATGTCGGCGGCAAAATCGATCGCACGTTTGCGGATCTTGGGGGCGCAGACGGCCAGCAGCTCTTCGGCGAAGGCCCTCACGCCCGTGCGCTTGCGCTCGAGCGGCCGCTCCTTGGCGAAATAGAGCACGTCGAGCACCACTCCGCGGATCCGCTCCACCATCTCCTTGACCGTGGCAACACCCTCCCGGGCCTGGGCGAGGTCGGATGTGCGGAGCGCGGATTCCGTCAGGTACACCCCGGCATCGAGTCCCGTCAGAATCCCCTTGATCCCGTGGGAAACCGAGCTCACCATCAGGCCCAGAGAGGTCAGCCGGTCCTGAGCCGCGCGCAGCTCTTCCCGCAGCCGCTCCACCTCGGAGATGTCCACCGCGAATTCGAGCACCAGCTCCAGTTCCCCCCGGCTGCTGCGGATCGGGGCCGTGTGCACCATGGCCGGGTGAAGGCTGCCGTCGCGGTGAATGACGGTCTCCTGGAGGCGCTGGCCCGTGCCGGCGCCAAGGGTCTGTGCGACCGGGCAGGTGCCGGCCGGGTCTTCCCGGCCGCCGTAGATTTCCCAACTGCGGCGGCCGACCATGTCGCCCAGGCGCTCCCGGTAGAGAGCGTTGGTGGCCACCACTGTAAGGTTGCGGTCATGGACCGACACGAAGCAGGGCATCTCGTTGAAATAGCGCACGCTGCCCTCCAGGTCGCCCGCCATGTCGCGGAAGGCCGTGGAGAGCCCTTCGATGGCTTGTCCGATAGCGGCCAGCCGCTCTACCTCCACCAAGCGTTCGGCCTGTTGCTGGACCCGTTCCTCCAGGTTTTCGGTGTATTGCCGGAGCTGCCGGCGCATGGAGATGCGTTCCCGGGCACGCTTCAGGGCGATCGCCAGCACGTCGTCGTTGATGGGCTTGGTGACGAAATCGGTCGCCTCGAGCTTGAGGCTCTCGATGGCCAGATCGACATCGCCGTGGCCGGTGATCATGATGACTTCGGTCTCCGGCCGCTCCGCCTTGATGGCGCGCAGAAGCCCGATCCCGTCCAGCCCCGGCATCTTGATGTCGGTCAAAACGATATCCGGCATGACGCGGCGGAACGTTGCCAGGGCCTCCAGGCCGTTTTCAGCCGTCAGCACCTCGAAACCGCTGTCCGCCAGGGCAATGCCCAGAACCCGGCGGATACCCTCTTCGTCGTCCGCCAGCAGCAGAGTGTTGTCCATGACGTTGTCCGACCTACGCCAAGAGCTGCCGGATGGTGCGCAGCAGCATCTCCGGGTCGAGCGGTTTTTCCAGGTAGGCATCCGGCGGCGGAAGGGCTTCGCCGGAGCGGGCGTTGACCATCTTCAGGTGGTGGGCAAAGGCCTTGGGGTTGACCCCCGTCAGCATGATGACCGGGATGTGTCGCAGTCCGGTGTCGCTCCTGAGCTCATGGAGCATGGTGACTCCGCCGGCCTGGGGCATCATCACGTCCATGATGACCAGGTCGGGGGCGCGTTCGCGCACCCGCTCCAACCCCTCCAGCGCGTTGCGCGCGGAAACGGCGGCATACCCGGCGGATTTGAGCACCGTGGAAAGGAAGATCCGCATATCGAGCTCATCGTCTACGAAGAGGATCGTTTGCTGCTCCACGGCAAGCCTCCCGGATCGCACACCCACGCATCGCAACGCGGACAAAGACCGCTTCGTTATGCCAGGTCGGCCACCTTGTCCGCGTGGGTGACGCTCGCCACGGGGCAGGCCGCGCGCAGGACCACCTGCTCGACCGTGCTGCCGAGCTCGGCCTCCTCGGGGTCGATCTCGCGGGTGTGGTGCGCCATGACGATGAGGTCGGCTTGGCGCTCGCGGGCAAACTTCAGGATCTCGACGTAGGGGATCCCCTCCCAGACTTCCATGCTGTACTTGTCGTAGCCCTGCAGTTTGGGGATATAGGTCTGTTCGATCCGCCGCCGGGCTTCCTTGACCCGCTGCTCGATGGTCGTCTGGCCGGCCGGCAGGGTCAGCCCCTCCGCGGTGATGTCGATGGCGTGAAAAATGTGCAACTTGGCGCCGACTTCGCGGGCCAGCTTGAAGGCCCAGAGGAATGCCGAAAACGAGGCCTTGGAGAAATCGGTCCCGATGACAATGTTGGAGAACAGCCGCCAGCAGGTCGTGCAGGGCCGGTTGACGACCACCACGGCGCAGCGCGCCGCCTTGGCGACCTTGCGCATGGTGCTGCCGGTGATAGACCGGTGCTTGGTGGCGCCGACATCCTCTTCGCGCGAGTGGGCGCCCATGATGATCATGTCGACGTCCTCTTTGCGCGCCAGCCGCAGGATCTCCCGGTAGGGGTCGCCGATGGCGGTCACAATGCTGGCGTTGCTGTCTTCGAGCAGCTTGCCGTAGGTGTTGTTCATCTCCTCCTTCACCCATTCGGCGTAATCCGGGTTGATGTCCTCGCGCTCGCCGGTACGCACGTCGGTAAACTGCAGGCTGAAGGAACGGCCCGGCACCCCCATCACGTGCAGGATGAGAAGCTTGGCTTCCCACTTCATCTCGAGGTCGAAGGCTACTTTGGCCGCGTTGTCGCAAACGGGAGAGGCCGTCGTCGCAAACAGAAGTTTCTTAAACATAGATCATCTCCTTAGGGCGCACTCTTTCGGACTCCGGTGAAAGCTCAGCTGCCAGACGATTCCCTCGATGAACTCGAACAGATTGAAAATGGTGTCGAACTCCAGCGCATCCACCTTGTCGCCGAAGACGACATGCTTGAGCTTGCCGATGCGCACCGGCAGGTCCAGCAGGTTTTCCAGGGGAAACGCCTTGATCTCGCATGTGGCCTGGCCGTCGACGCCGCACAGGGTGTGATAGATGTCCAGCCGCGGCTCGCCCGGAAACCCGGTCATCTCCACCGTCTTGTAAAGCTCCAGATGCCCGACGCCCGGAGCGAGGCACTCGCTGTCCGGGCACTCCCGGTACTCCTGGAGGCATTCCGGCAGAAACGCGCTCAACTTGGCGAAAACCGGGTAGTGGTCGACCATCTTGAAAAAGCTCCGCAGGGTGTAATCCCGCCCGAGCTCGACTTTGTGGCCGAGAAACATCAACGGGTCGGCGGAAACCGGTGCATCGTCCTGTGTGAGAGAGCCGTCGGGTTTGAGCGTAATCGTGTTCATGGCCTTGCCATCCGCAATTTAAAATTCGACATCATCACTCCTCCGCCCGCATGCCCTCCGGCACCTCGATCATATTGATCAGCAGCGGCTTCAAAAAGCTCCAGCGGATGCCGATCTCATAGACTTCTTCCAGGTCTCGGATGGCGTCCCAGCAGTTGTGGCAGGGAGCGACCACCAGTTTCGCCCCGGTCGCCAAAATCTGGTCGCGCTTGACCTTCATACCGATGTTGCGCTGCTCCCGGTAACGGCCGATGCCGTTCAGCCCGCCGCCGCCGCCGCAGCAGAAGTTGTGCTCCCGGGAAGGGGTCATCTCGCGGAAGTCCTCGGCGATCTGGCTCATGATGTAGCGGGCCGAATCCCACAACCCGGCGTTGCGGATGTAGTTGCAGGAGTCCTGGTAGGTCACCGGCTCCTTGATCTTTTTGGCCGGATCGATCTTGAGCTTTCCCTTGCGCAGGGCCTCGGCCAACCACTCCACGTAGTGCAGGCTTGCGACCGGGGTCTTGCCGGTCGCAAGCCCGGCCCAGTAGGGCCCCTCGATGACGGTCGCCCGGTAGGCGTGGCCGCACTCGGTTACCACCATGCGCTTGGGCTTGAGCTTGGCCATGGCGTCGTAAACGCTTTCCACCTGCATCTTGCAGGCCTCCCAATCGCCCGCGAACATGGCCAGACTCGTCTCCTCCCAGCCCTCGCTCGGCACGGTCCAGTTCTCGCCGGCCACGTGGAACAGGATCGCGGCATGGGCGATGTCCTCGGGGTAGTGCTTGGGCTCGCGGGCGTTGACGGTGTAAAGAATGTCGGCGTTCTCCTTGTCGACCGGGATCTCGAGCCCCGGCCACTCGTCGGCGTTCTCCTCGGCCATCCACGCGCAGGTCTCCACCCAGTCCTCGGTGCTGACGTCCATCTGCGCCCGGTAGATGCGGTGCATGCCGGTACCGATCTTCATCTCCCAGGGCGTGAACCCCTGGGAGAAGAGCAGCCCGCGCAGGTAGCTGAACATGACGCCCATGTCGATCCCCATCGGGCAGTAGACGCCGCAGCGCGTGCAGCAGGTGCACTTGGAAAAGGCGGTGTCCATCGCCATCTGCATGAAGGCGTTGTCCACGCGGCCCTTGCGCCGGACGATCTCGCCCAGGGTCGACTGGATCTTGTAGGAGGGCACCTGCCGGGGGTCACGCTGGTTGGCCAGGTAGTAAAAGCAGCTTTCGGCGCACAGCCCGCAGTGGGTGCAGATCTCGAGCCAGGTGCGGGTCCTGGACTTGCAGGTCTTCTGAACGAGGTCCCACAAGGCCTTGGAATCGACGTCGAGGTTGTTCATCTCCTGGTAGTACTGCTTGCCGCTCTTGTCGGCCAGCAGCGCCTGCAGCTGCTCCAGGGTGGTCACCTTGTTTTTGTTGCAGAGAACTCCTTCAGGCATGATCTCTTTCCTCTGAATCGTTCGGTGGTTTCATCCAACTCCCGGCAAGCCGTTCGACCCGCAACCCTGGGGCCGTCACCACGTGATCCCCTTGCTCTTCATTCCGCCACGCTTGATCCCGTAGTCCATCCCCAGCTGCGCCCGGGTGGCGAAGAACAGCACAAAGTGCGACAGCTTGGTGAGCGGGATGGCCACCAGGAATAGCTCGCCGCACAGCACGTGCACGATCGTCCAGAACTGGCCGTCGGCGTGGGCGTAATGGGCGATCAGCCCGGAGACGAAGGGGGCTGCGGCGATCGCCAACAGCAGGACGTCGTAGGCCGTGGTGATGATGCGGACCTCGGGCAGCGCGATCCGCCGCAGAAGCAGCAGCAGGGCCGCAACGATGACGCTGACGGTCAGCGCGTCGGCCGCGCCCTCGGGCAGGCTCGGCAGGCTCACACCCCAGCGCTCCTCGAGCAGAATGTTGTGCCCCAGCAGGAAGATCGGGGTCAGGATCAGCCCGATGTGCATCACGAACAGCGCCAGGGTAAAGCCCGGGTTGTTGCGGTAGCTCTGTGTGCCGTACGGCATCAGCCAGAAGGCAATGGACCGCAGGGCCCCCCGAACGCCGTAAGAGGTGTTGACCGAGTAGGTCACGCGATCCAGCTTCCAGTCGAGACCCCGGACGTAAAGGACCAGCTTCACGACGATCCCGACAAAGAAGACGATGAAGGCCAGCCAGGCCAGCGGACCGGTCACGAATTCGTACATGGGCGACTCCTGTGAGAGCTCAAAGCTCGATGCTCAATGCAAAAGATCCAAAAACCGTTTCGATGAACTCTATACCCAACAGCATATGTTGCAAGGCCGTACTTTCAATGATGATGCCCCCCGGGACGATCGGCGCCAAGCCGATCTCCGTCCTCGTCCCGATCGGTCAGAAACCGCCAGAAGAACACGAAGCCGGCGAGCGCCACGACGATTAGAATATACGTGATGCCCTCGGTGCGAAGCATGAAATCATGCAGAGTGTGGATGCTGTGGGTCATGTCGATCGTCCTTCAGTGGGTTGCCGGGTGACGCCTCCGTCAATGCTTGTCGTAATCCGGGTGGGCATACAGGATCGGCATGTGGGTCACGATGAAGCGGTAGGCCAGCACGCCGAGCGTTATGACGAACACCGAGATCCCGATTTCCATCCAGTGCGGGAAATACCGCTCGCTCGGCGGCAACTGCCAGTTGAAGGCGATCAAGCCGACGTTGAGGCGGTTGACAACGATCCCGAGCACCGTCCAAGCCGCGGTCCAGCGGATGATTTTCAGGTTCTTCTCCCGCACGCCGATGGCGTATGTGTAGCACGGCAGCAGCACGAAGCCCAGCAGCTCCACCAGGAACCACAGGCCGTACCCGGTGGAGAGATAGCTCCAGGCATTGGTCTGGGCCAGCCCGATCACCTTCATTACAAAATAGCCGGCCAGGACAAAGGCGGCCGCCTTGCCGAAGCCGAGCGCAACCCCGTCCGTTTCCCGGAGATGCTCCGCGTCCATCTTGTCGTGAAAGTACCG
Organism: Desulfobacterales bacterium; assembly: GCA_035467535.1. Classification (GTDB taxonomy): domain Bacteria; phylum Desulfobacterota; class Desulfobacteria; order Desulfobacterales; family SpSt-501; genus SpSt-501. The sequence continues at coordinate 20,083 of DATITS010000047.1, read as the reverse complement.
ATGGGCGAGCGTGCTCTCGAAGATCACCATGGAAAGACCGGCGACGATGCTGGAGACGAAAAAGTAAAGCGCCAGGTAGGGCGAATACCAGAGCGGGTGCAGTTTGGAGGGTGCTATCAGAAAAAGCGCCCCGAGCGAGGACTGGTGCAGTGTGGAGAGCACCACCCCGAAAATGGTCAGCACCAGCGTTAGTTTGTTCACGATGCTGCGGGCCCGCTTGAGACCCAGCCACTCCAGCGCCGCCGGGGTAAACTCGATGAAGAGCACGGTCAGGTACAGGGCCACGCAGGCCGCCACTTCGAAGAGCAGCGAGGTCGTGCCCGACTGGACGATGAAGGGGTACGGCAACCGCCAGGGGCGGCCGACGTCGTAGTGCAGGGCGAACACGACCAGCGCATAGCCCAGGAACCCCGTCAGGATCGCCGGCCGCACCGCGGAGTGGAACCGCTTCAGGCCGAAGAGGTAGCAGGCCGCGGAGGTGACGTACCCGCCGGCCGCCAGCGCCACACCGACCAGGAGGTCGAAGCCGATCCAGATTCCCCACGGGTTATAGTCGGAAAGGTTGGTGGTGGCCGCCAGCCCCTGGGTGAACCGGATCCCCGTGATGACGACACCGATCACCACGATGATGCCGGCCACCACATTAAAAGGCGTCAACGCGGGCTTCTGGATAGTGAATTTGCGCTCGGGCATCTGACTCTCTCCTCAGCTGGGCTTCTTCTCGGGGGCGGCCGCGGGCGCGGCAGCGCTCTCCTGGGCCTTGGCCTTGGCCGCATCGGCCAGGGCCAGCTTGACTTCCTTGTCGATGGCCGCCTTCTTGTCCTTGTCGGCCTTGGCCAGGGCCTCGGCGAGCTTGGCCTTGGCTTCGGCCCGGACCTGGGTTACGGCCTCTGCAACGGCGGTCGCCTGTTCCTCCCGGGCGATCTTCTCCTTGCGCTGGGAGATGGCGTAGATCCCGGTCAGCAGCACGGGCCACAGGCCCGCCACGATGGGGACGACACTCAGAGCCCCCTTGGTCAGCTCGGGGGCGGGTGTCGTGCCCAAGTCCTCGCGCATGCCGAGTTCACGGAACGGCACCCCGGAGAGGGTCAGCCAGGCCGTACCGCCCATCTCCGTTTCGCCGTAGATGTGATCGATGTAACGCGCCGGGAACAGCCCGATGCGCTCGCGGGCGATCTTGAGCAGGTTGCGGCGTTTGCCGAAGGTCAGGGCCTCGGCCGGGCAGCTTTCGACACAACCCGGCAGCTGGCCCTTGAGGAGCCGGGGCTGGCAGAAGGTGCACTTCATGATGCGCGGCGTGAACGCCTTGTCGTACTCGTAGGTCGGGATTTCAAAGGGGCAGGCAATCATGCAGTAGCGGCAGCCCACACACACCGACTCGTCATACGTCACGGCGCCGCTGCCGTTCTTGGTGAAAGCGCGCACAAAGCAGGCCGAGGCGCAGGCGGGCTCCAGGCAGTGGTTGCACTGGATTTTGCGGTACAGCGGTCCATTGGCGCCGGGGACGTTCTCATAGCGGTTGACCACCGTGTACGCCTTGGGGTCGGTCCGGCGCCGGCGCTCCAGCACCGCGAGGTCGCCGAAGGGTTTTACGGGCGCGGGCAGCTCATTGACCTTGTTGCAGGCCTCCTCGCACTTGCGGCAGCCGATGCAGCGGGTGGCGTCAAACAGCACCCCCAGGGAATCCGGATACCCGGTGAAGTTCGCCGTTCCGGCGGCATGCGCCGGCCGGCCCAGGGTCGTACCGACCCCCGCGGCGCCCAACCACCCGAGAAACGTTCTGCGTGAGATTGACATGACGGTTCCCCTCGAACGTTGAATAAAGTTTCTCTCTTAGAGTTTTTCTTTATGGCAACCGGTGCAGTTGGTCGCGACCGGCTTTTCGATCCCCATGTCCTTGTGGCACTCCATGCACTGCAGGTGATAGGCCGCCTGGAGCCCCGGCTTGAAGAGGTTGCGGTTGTCGAAGGGCTGGCCGTGGCAGCTCGCGCAGGCCGGTGGTTTCTTGGCGACGGGGCTGTTGTGGTGGCAGCCCTGGCAGATGGTCCCGGGATCCCGGTGGAAGGCGCCGGCAAGCCTGCTGTCCTTGAGGTTCTTCACCAGAGTCTGGACGATCTTGCGGTGCGGCAGCTTGGCCGGCTCGAACTGTTTGCTCAGAGCCTTGATTTCCACCGTCTCCGGGATGTCCTCATCCGAATAGGTCGCAGTCACCGGTTTGCGCGCCTCCAGCAGCATGGCCGCCATGGCCTTGGGCTCGGTCTGCGGCGTCACAACGGCGGGCTTGGGCATGTGGCAACTGACACAGCCGGCAAGCTCCGGCCAGTCTTTGCGCGGCATCGATGCGTGACAGCCGGCGCAGCGCTTGTCCGCCTGAAAAGCGTCGTGGCAGCCCATGCAGCTCGCCTGCGCGGACACGCGGTGCATGGCGGTCCGGAGGTTGACGAACTTGCCGTCCTTGGACCCCTGCAGCGTATGGCACTTGCCGCAGGCGTCCATCGATGAATGGTGGCAGGCCCGGCAGGTGTTGTTATAGGTCTCATGGCCGATATGGTTGAAGGGCACCACACTCATGCGGGTAAACGGTTCCACCTTCTGCCCGTCGCTCTTGACCGCCTGGATGATGGCGACATCCGGCTGGCCCCGCATCAGCCGGGGGACGTCTTTCAGCTTCTGGATCTTCGCCTGCAATCCGGCATCGTGGCAGCCGCCGCAAAAGGCCGGGCCGGCGTCCTGGTTCTGGGCAAGCCGCTTGCGGTGGCAGTCGATGCACTGTTCGTGGGAGGCGAGACGCATGGAGATGACGTTATCGACCGTCTGGTCGAGATGGCAGTTGCGGCAGCTATCCTCCTTGCCCTTGACGTAGACGAGTTTTTTGGTGGCCGGGTCGACCTGGTGATGGCAGACCTCGCATTTGGTCTCCTGGGCCTTCAGGTGGCGGTAATGCAGGGATTTGTCCATGCCGATCTGCGTCCAGGAGGACGGGATCTGCTTGTCGACGTGGCACTCGTTGCACACCACGGGACCGGCCTTCTCGCCGGCGGCGGCCGTCTGGCGGTGGCAGGCCGTGCAGTTGGCGTGGTAGATATCCATCGTCTGCTGCTTGGAGGCGTCCTTCAGGCGCATGAATTTGGTGGACATGTATTTTTTGTCGGGCAGATGGCAGGCGGCGCAGTCCTTGCTTTTCTTGGCCAGGGCCTGGGTGTGCTTCTCGTGCAGATAGACCACCGCGGGTCTTTCCAGGCCGCCGAACTGCTTGAGACCGTCGATGCGGATGATGTCGGCCCGGGGCTTGTTCGCATCCTCGGGGCTGCTGGTCGGATTGTGGCAGCCGATGAAGGCCGCAAGCACCAGTGCCGCGGCGACCGTCATGAAGGTTACGGCCCGGAGAGGCAGAGATCGTTCCTGTGTCATAAGCGGTGTCCTTGTTTCGTCTGGGAGACTCGCGTGGGAGACTGCCGCCGTTTGCCCTGGAGACGGCGGTCGTTGTCCAGCAGGTCCTGGATCGTGGTTTCGTCGTAGACCTGCAGAATGGCGCGGTTGACCCGGTTCCACATCGACGAGAATGCGCAGCCGCGGTGGCCCGCCGGGCAGCTGACTTTGGACAGGCAGGCGGCGCAGTCCACCGTTGGGGTGGGCCCCTGCATGAAGTTCATGATGTCGCCTACCGTGATCTGGTCCGGGGAACGGGTCAGAAAATAGCCGCCCGTGAAGCCCCGCTTGGAGTCGATCAGGCCGCTGTGCTTGAGCTTGTTCAGGATGACCTCCAGGAACCGGGCCGGGATGGCCTGGGCATCGGCGATGTGGGAAATCTTGGTGGGTCCGCAACCCTGGTGCTTGGCCAGTTCGAATACCGCCCGCAGGGCGTACTGGTTTTTCTTGGACGTGATCTGCGCCATACCTTGCTTTTGGCTCAACCGGGGAACGGGTTGTTTGTTGACTGATGCAGTCGGGAAATTTCCTGACTCTATTAGTCAAGATAGGGGAGGCTTGTCAAACTTTTTTTTGAGGCGCAGGCGCGGGTGCGAACTTCGGCCCCCGAGGGGGAGGCGGGAGCGGCCCGGGCATAAAAAAACCGCAGGCCGTAAGCCTGCGGTTTCAGCCGTAGCGATCCGGTTGGGTCAGCAGGGTGTTCAAAAACAAGTATCAGGTTGTCAGCCAAGGCGCTCATACGCTTGAAGCCTGAAGCTGGAGGCTCGAGGCTCAAGGAAACAGATACCATCCCGTTCGCTTCCAGCTTCTCGCCTCAAGCATCCAGCCGTTGCATGTGAGCATTTGCAAAAGCCGCACAACGCCGGATCACAGCCTTGGACGCCGTTTTTCAAAACCCTGTTAGTGGATGGCCACCGTGTGAGCGCCGGCCATGGGATCTTTCAGCTTGACGATCACTTTAAGCATTCCATCCTTGTAGTTCGCCTTGGCGGACTTGGATTTCACCGGGCAGCAGAAGGCCGACGCGGCCACATAATCGAAATCCTCCCGCGTCGCAAACAGGCTGAAGCTGTCGTCCAGCATCTTCAGTTGGATGTTCTCCTTCTTGACCCCCGGAACGCAGATCTCAAGGTTGATTTGGTTTTTTTCCTCGTCCACGTATGCGCAGACGTCCGCGGCCATCTTGAGTTTGTCCTTGGCCATAATCGTAACCTCCTTGGAGGGTGATTGGTTATTGCACCGGATTGTCGCATCCGATGTCCCAAAGGGTAAGGCCGAATCGGAACAATGCAAGCCGGCACACCCAGGGTGGTGTTGACAACCCCCCCCGGCCTCGCATATGGCTTAACAGGGTGTTGAAAAACTGCGCCTCGCGCCGTGATCCGGCGTTGTGCGGCTTTTGCAAATGCTCACATGCAACTGCTGGATGCTAGAGGCGAGAAGCTGGAAGCGAACGGGATGGTATCTGTTTCCTTGAGCCTCGAGCCTCCAGCTTCAGGCTTCAAGCGTATGACCGCCTTGGCTGACGGCCTGATGCTTGTTTTTCAACACCCTGATAGGGGCACATCGTACGCCGGAACACGGCCGGAGGTTCCGTTTTTTAAAAGCCCGACTCGGACAAGCCGGAACCAAATTCGAAAAAGGAACTAACCCATAAAGCGAGTGCAGGTGCTGATCGCCGGACTGACAGGCGGGATCGCAAGCGGCAAATCGACGGTGTCCGCCGTGCTGGCCGAGGCCGGGGCCCGGGTCATCGATGCGGACGGAATTGCGCGGGAGGCGACCCGGAAGGGCACCGCGGCCTACGCCGCCATCATCGCGCACTTCGGCCGGGGCATCCTGCTGCCGGACGGCGAGATCGACCGGCGGCGGCTGGGCGAGATCGTCTTCAACGACCCCGTTGAAAAACAGGTGCTTGAGGGCTTCATCCATCCATGGGTGCGAGAGGAGACCGCCCGCCGCCTGGAGCGCCTCCGCAGTGACGAGCCGCATGCGGTGGTGATCCTGGACGTGCCGCTGCTCTTCGAGACCGGAATGCACCGCGGCCTGGAGGAGGTGATCGTCGTGGTGGCGCCGGAGGCCGTCCAACTCGCGCGCCTCATGGCCCGCGACCGCCTCGCGCCGGCCGAGGCCCTGGCCCGCATCCGCTCCCAGATGCCGATCGAGCACAAAAAAGCTCTGGCCACCCGGGTCATCGACAACTCCGGCACCCGGGAGCACACCCGGGCCCAGGCCCTTGACGTGTATCGCAGCCTGGCGCTGCGCTCCGGCAATGACCTCCCCAAACAATGTTGACGCCGTCTGTCACGACGGTTCGATCAGGCGTTCGAGTATGAGCCCGTAAAAACCCTCCCCGCCCGCAGCGGTGAACACCCAGCCCAGGTGGGTCAGGCAGGCAGAACACAGCCCGGCCCGCCAGCGGTACCCGGCAAACCAGGTGAACTCCGCACTCGCCGGGCCGACGGCCGCACAGCCCGATGCCTTCTCGAAACAGCCGATCTCAAACACAATGCCATGGGGGTTGGCGAAGGTGTGACGGTGGGCGCCGTTCACGGCGATGCGCTCCCTTGCCCGTGTGACCGGGTGCCGGCAATCGCGGCAGAGAATGTAAGGTTCCGCTTCCGGGCTTTTCTCCTCGGAAACGGCGCCGGCGGGCGTGGGGGGATTTTCCGCAGCAGGCCCCTGGGACGGCTGCCGGAGGCCATGCAGGCGATATCCACCAGCAGGTGCGATCACGGCGTCACTCCCCCATCGCCGCCGGTTTTCAGCGGGTGAAGTTGGTGACATAAAAATCCTCGATGATCCCCTTCTGCTTGAGCCTGGCCCCGAACTCCCTCGCCGACTGCGGGTCGGGAAAATGGGAGATACGGACCTGGTACCAGGTCTTGCCGCCGCTTGCGGTTTCAATCCAGTACGCGTCATACCCCCGCTGCTTGAGATCGTCCCTGAATTTGAGCGCATACTCCGACTTGAGGTAGGCGGCCACCTGCAGCGTGTAAGGGTCTCTCACCTCGGCGGGGGCGGCCGCGGGTTCGGACGCCGTGGGGACGGCGGCGGGTCGGAAGAAGCCGTCGCCAACATTCACGAAAAGCCAGATCCCGCCGGCGGCCGCACCGGCGGCGATCACCGCGCCCAGCACATAGGGCACCGCGGAAGGCCGCACGACGGCGCGCGTGACCGCTGCCGCACCACGGAGCATCCGGTGCACGCCGCGCGCCGCGGCCGCGGCGCACTCTTCCCAGCGGCGGGCCAGCCACTCCCACACCGGCGGCCACGCGCGGGGAGGCACCCACGCGGATGGGCGTTCCTCGTCTTCCTCGTCCTGCACCTCGTCGGCCGTGGCACTCATTCGGAACGCGCCCTCAGTGGCTTCTGGAAAGGCCTCCTCCGCCGGCGCTTCATATACCGCCGGGTGCGGCCCGGCAACGGGCATGGGGGCCTCCGCGGCAGCGGCTTCCGGCGCCTGCGGCACCGGCCCCAGCGCCCGCCGGTAGAACTGCAGCACCCACGCATCGCTCCGGCCGTCTCGTCGCAGCAGGCGTGCCAGGTCCCGGCAGAACTCCGGCGCCATCTCTGCCTCGGCGCCGCACACCCGCCGGTAGCACTGGAGCGCGGGGTAATCCGTCCGCTCCAGCATCAGGTAGAGCCGGGCCAGGGCGCTCTGAATGGTCCCGTTGCGAGGGTGAGCGGCCCCCAGCCGTGTCGCCATCCCCTGGTGGTCTTCGCGCAGCCCGCCCCGGTGTTCGACCCGCAGCACCCACTGCTCGGCGACCTCCTCGTCGCCGGGATGCGCCGCCAGATACCCGGCGATCAACTCCTCGGTTTCAGCGCCCCCCCGGGGCCGTGAAAGGTAAAACCGCGCCAGCCGCGCGGTCAGTGGCGGCAGGTTCCGGCGCCGGACGGCCGGGGAGACGAGGAAACCGTCGAGTACGGACAGGGCGCGGCGGAAGGCGGCCTCGGCCTCGACGTGCAGCCCTTCCCGCTCCGCGCGGCCGGCCGAACGCACCCACCGGCGGACCCATGATAGGCCCAGGCGGTTGGCGGCCCACCCCACCGCGAAGAAGCACACGGCCAGCAGGACGACGGCCAGAACGGGGGCCGCCTCCAGGCCGATGTTCGGCGGAAGCAGCGGAAGCGCCCACAGGCTGGCCGCCGTTGCGATCAGGAGCGTCATCCAGAGACGGGCGGCCGCGTGGCGCAGAAAGTGTATCATCCCGTTCCCCATCAATTTCCGTCCGTTTTTCTTTCCGATGCGCCGCCGGCCGCGCCCGGCGCCTCCTCCCGGTCACCGGCAGGCTTCGCCTGCCCCTCCCGCAAGGCGACCTCCATGCCCCGCGACCCCCAAGGCTGCGAGGCCTGTCCCGTAACGGGGTTGACCGCGACGAAGCGGATGTTGCCGGGTACGGGAAACTCCCGATGCGGCTCGCCCTCGGTGGCTTTGCGCATGAAATCCGCCCAGATCGGCGCCGCCCCGCGGCCGCCGGTGACCCCGCGGCCATGGGTGTCACGCATGCTGACCGCACGGTCGAATCCGGCCCACACCGACACGCTGAGCGTCGGCGTGAAACCCGTGAACCAGACGTCGTTGAAGTCGTCCGTGGTCCCGGTCTTGCCGGCGGCCGGCAGGGCAAACCCCATCTGGCGGATCACGCTGCCCGTGCCCTCGTCCAGCACGGCGCGCATCATGTCGACGACCTGGAACGCAATGCCGGCGTCCAGCGCCCGGCGGCCGGCGAGGAGCCGTTCCTCCAGGATGCGCCCCTGGTAGTCCTCGACCCGGCGGATAAAGAAGGGCTCGTGGTAAATGCCGCCGGTGGCGAACGTGGCAAACGCGGCCGCCATCTCAAGCGGACTCACCCCCGACGTCCCCAGGGCCACCGATGGGACCGGCGCCAGCGCGCCGCGGATGCCGCAGCGCCGGGCCACGTCGATGACCGCGGCCGGCCCGGTGCGTTCCACAAGCTGGGCCGCAATCGAGTTGACGCTGCGCGCCAGGCCGCGCTTCAGGATCATCGGCCCATCGTACTCGCCGCTGAAGTTCCGAGGGGTCCAGGGCGCCTGCCCCGGGATCGGGATCGCGAGCCTGCGGTCGATGAGGACCGTGGCCGGGCTCATCCCCAGCTTCTCGAAGGCCGCATAGTAGACGAAGGGCTTGAACCCGGAACCGGGCTGACGGTTGCTCTGCAGGGCACGGTTGAATTCCGACTCGGCATGGTCGCGGCCGCCCACCAGCGCCCGCACCGCCCCGGAGTGCGCTTCGACCGCCACCAGCGCCCCCTGGGGTCGACCGGCCGTCTGACCGCCGACCGGCGCGGGCACACCCAGGAACTGATCCAAGCGTGCCAGCCCGGCTTGAACCGCGTCGATGGCCCAGGCCTGCAGCTGGTAGTCCATGGTGGTGAAGACCTTGAGCCCCGCATGGTGCACGACGTCCGTACCGTAGCGCTCCTCCAGGTCCTTCAGGAGAGCGTCCAGAAAGTAGCTGCCGGCGGGCCCTCCGCCGCCCAGCTCGCGCAGCTGCAGCCGAACCTGGTAGGCCGTCTCGGCCTCCTTGGCAGTGATGTCGCCGACGGCCGTCATGCGGGACAAGACCACCTTCTGGCGCTCCTTGGCCCGCTCGAAATAGCGGAAGGGATTGTAGCGGGTCGGTGACTTCGGCAGGCCCGCCAGCAGGGCGGCCTCCGGCAGTGTCAGCTGCAGGGCGGGCTTGCCGAAGAACACCTGGGAAGCCTGCTCCACGCCGTGGGCGCCGACGCCGAAGGGGATCTGGTTGATGTAGGCCTCGAGGATCTCCCGTTTTGTATAGCGCGACTCGATCTGCAGGGCCACGAGCAGCTCGCGGAACTTGCGCATGTAGGTGCGGTGAAAACTGAAAAACAGGTTCTTGGCCAGCTGCTGGGTGATGGTGGAAGCACCCTCGACCCTTCCGCCGCTTGCCAGCGTCACCCAGAAGGCTTTCACCGTGCGCAGTTTGTCTAAGCCGTGGTGCTCCCAGAACCGGTGGTCCTCGGTGGCGGTGACGGCCCGGATGAAGAGGGGTGAGACGCGGTTCAAGGGGACCACTTCCCGCCCGCCGATCAGCATGATCCGCTCCCCGGTGGCCGCGTAGATCTCGGTCGGCGGGGTTTCGATGATCCGGCTCAACGGCTCGGGCACCTGCGGCAGATCGCGGATGACGACGAAGAAAAAAATGAGCAGGGCCGCCGCCCCGAACCCGAACAGCAGAAGAGACCCGTAGAACAATGCTCTGAGCCGCCGCATCAGGGCACCCTCGCAATCCATGCGCCGCTATCTCTGTGGTCCCGCGTCGTCATCGCGATGTCAGCCTTCGGTCGATGCCGCCCCGTCCTTGCGCCCTTCCAGGAGCGAGCGCAGCCGCCAGACCGCCCAGTCCTGCGCCTGCACCAGAAACACCTGCTGCTCGGAGCCGGAACGGGCTTCGAAGCCGATCTCGACCAGTCCCGCGGCCGACTCATCGGAGATGCCCACCCGGGTGATCTTCCCGGAGATCTCCAGCAGCCGTTCGGGCTGGGCAATCAGGCTGCGCTGCACGTCCGCCGGCAGGGAGGCCAGCACGGCGAAAAACCGCTCGGCCGGGTAAATGCGATTCCGAAAGCCGGACAGCTCTTCCAGGGAGCGGCTGGCCGCCGCGCTTCCCCTGGCCAGCACGGCGAGCGATGCGGCGCCCACCTTGACCTGGCGCAGGACGTGGTTGTTCGGCGCGAGCAGATACACCATGAGCCCGTCCGCCGACTTTTCCAGGTAGGTGCGGCTCCAGCGGCCTTCGCCGACCAGCCGCAGCAGATCGAAGGGCGACAGCAGCTCGGCGGTAAAACCCTGGGGCAGCTTCTGGTAGAGTTCCCGGAAATGCTCGGCGGACAGCATGACGCCCTGGCCGGAAGAGAGCGTTCCGACGACTTCGCTGAGGGAGCCGGCGTTGCGGGCCGAGCGCTGATACGCTTCCCGATCGCTGGCCAGCCGCTCCACGGTCGTCCGCGCGGCCGCGGTCTTGCGCCCCTTCTCCCAGATGGCGCCGGATTCCGGACGCTCGGCGTTCGTGGTCACGAGGGTCGCGCCCACCCCCCGCTCCAGCCAATCGAATTTCAGCTCGGTCAGCAGCAGTGCCAGAACGGCGGCGGCCAGCAGGATGGGAGGGAGGCTGAACGCGCGGGCCGCCCATTCCCGCAGGCTTCTCGGTTCCATCCAGTCCATCAATTGGAGCCCTTGAACTTCCAGATGGCGCCGTTGCGGGACACGGCATAGACCGAGCCGTCGGCGCCCACCGCCGGCGATGAAAGGCCGGCGCCGGCAAACCCCGTGTTGTGGCTGCGCGCCGTGAAATCGTGGGAGACGGTCACCATCTCCCGGGTGGCCACATAAACACAATCGGCGGTCACCGCCGGAGATGAGCGGCTGACCCCCGGAAGCCGGAAGCGCTGGGGGGAACCGGCCTGGATGACGGGAGCCCCGTTGGCGCTGGAGACGGCGTGCACTTGTGTCTCGGAGACAACGAACACGATCCCCTTCGACGATCCGGCCGGTGTCGCCAGCACGGGTTCGCCCGCATCGTATTCCCACATTTTGACGCCGGTCTCGACGTCATGGGCCATGAGCACCCCGCGGCCGCTTCCGATGACCAGTAGATTGCTGGACACCACGGCCGGCGAAGAGAGCGCCCCCCCGTCGTGGGATGCCTGCCAGAGCACGGCCAGCTCACGGCCGTCCCACTCATAGGCCTCAATCCGGCAAAAGTGGTCGGCCACGACGATCAAGGGTTTGGAACGGCCGGCCACCACCGCCGGGGTGGGGTCGAGAAAACCATGTCCGGGAAAGCCGCCGGGCGCCCCGGGAAACGCGGTGAGACCGAGCCACGCCCTGCGGAGGCCGGCTGCGTCCCCTGCACCCCTGCCGCCGGCGGGGCAGTTTTCCAGCGGCTTGCGGGCCAGCAGTTCGACCCGTTGCCCGAGGTCGCGCAGCACCAGCAGCTCGGATCGAACGCCCCCCGAGCCTGCGAGCACCGCCGCCGCAGCCACCACCAGGGTCTGCCGGTCGTGCACGAACACCTTCGGAGAGCCTGTGGAAAAACCCTGATCCGGCAAGTCGTATGACCAGCGCAGGCGGCCCTGCGGGTCGACCTTGTACAGCGTTGTCAGCAGCCTGCCGCCCTCTATCTCCCGGGTGGCGGCAATAACGATGCCCCCGTCCGGACCGAGCGCCGGTGCGGAGGTCACCCGTGCCTTTTCGGACGGGCCGCCCAGGCCGAGCTTCCACAGGACCCTGCCCCCCACGGCATCCACGGCCACGAGTTGGGCGTCGACCGTGCCGATGTAAAGCACCTCCAGGCCCTGTTCGTCCCGGCCGATCACGGGGGAGGAACTGACGATCCGCAGCGACTCGGAGATCCAGGCGGGGGAAATCGCGAAGCCGCTCTTCACATTGCGGAAGCCCTCGCCCGGCAGATTTCCGTGAAAATAGCGCCAGTCGGAAATGCCGGATGCACACCCGCCCGCCGCCAGGAGCAGACCCAGCAGGATCCAGAGAGTCAAACGGGAGGTCATGACGATGTCCTTTCGCATGGGGTTGTAAGCCGGGCACGAAGGCCGCGGCGGTGGGTCCGGGCGAAAGGCAGTTTAGAACCCTCGGGGCCGGCTGTCAACCGCCGCGCGAGGGCGGGGCTAGTCGGTCTCGTTCAGCTCTTCTGAAAGGTCTGCCCGCACCTCTTCGTCCAGCGACCGGATCGTCGGAAAAAGGTCTGTCAGGATGGATTTGGCCTTGTCGACATGCTCGGTGGCCTGAGCGAGTTTGCCCCCCTCGGACTTGGTCAGCAGAACCCGCCCCCGGATGTCGTCGATGTCGTCCCGCAGGACATCGCACTCGTTGATGACGCTCAGAAATTCTTCGACTTCCATGGTCGTCCCCCCCCCCTCACGGTGCCATCCTCGCTAATCTTTAAGGATGCTGGACTCGTAAAAATTCAAGTTGCAAACGGCTTTGTAAAAAGTTCCAAATTCAAGGCGCGCAAGTCGCGTGTCACAAGGCGTGCTCATCGTACGCCGCAGTGACAACGCGATGCAGCGTAACGCCGAAGTTGGGCGTTTTACGAAGTCGTCAAGGATATCGGCCGAATCCGGCCGCAGCTTGAATGGTTTGTCGCACCCGGTGTGGGAACGCACCGGCAAGGCCATCCGTGGCGCTCCCCGCCTCACCGGTCAAATTGCTTTTCCACCGCTGATGTGGTTTATGATGCGCAATGAGGCAGACCTCCATGCCCCCTGAGTTACGAGAACTGGCGACGCACTTGTCCTCGATCGAACAGGTCGCAGTCGAGACGGACAAGCCGCTCGGCCCCTGCACGTCCTACCGCATCGGCGGCCCGACGGCCGTCTGGGCGGCCCCGCGCTCGGAGGAAGCGGTCCGACGCGTGCTCGCGGCCGTCCACGCGGCAGGCGTGCCGCTGTTCATCCTGGGCCGGGGGTCCAACCTGCTGGTCTCCGACCGGGGCTGGCAGGGCGTCACTTTGTACATGGGTGAAAATTTCAGCGGCTGGGAGTTTCACGACGAAGAGGCCGCCGTCCGGGCGGGCACGCTCTGGATGGACCTGATCCGCGACGCCGTGGACCGGGGCATGGGCGGGATGGAACTCATGGCGGGAATCCCCGGCGGGATCGGCGGCGCCCTGCGCATGAACGCCGGCGCCTTCGGCCGCGAGATCGAGGCGTTAACCGTTGAGGTCGCCGGTTGCCTGCCCAATGGTTCGCCTCTGACCGCCCGGCGCCACGATGTGGACTTCGGCTACCGCTGTGCGCCGCAACTGGAGCGGGTCGTCATCACCTCGGCCCGCTTCCGGTTCCAGCCGCAAAACCGCCAAGCCCTGGCGGCCCGCATGAACGAGATCCTTGAGCTGCGCGCACAGAAGCAGCCGCTCGACTGCCCCTCTTGCGGCAGCGTGTTCAAACGCCCGCCCGGCTACTATGCCGGAGCCCTCATCGAGGCGGCCGGCCTCAAGGGCGAGCGCATCGGCGGCGCGGAGGTCAGTCGCCGGCATGCCGGCTTCATTTTGAATGTCGACGGCGCCACGGCAACGGATGTCCACCGGTTGATCCGGCGCATCGAACAGCGCGTCTTCGAGCGCTTCGGGGTGCGGCTGGAGCGGGAAGTACGACTGGTGGGCGACTTCGAAGAATGAACGAAAAACGACTCGACCCGGAAGAGGCGTCCGTCCCCAACGCCTGGCGGCTCACCCGTTTCTTCATCCCCCTCGCCGTGCAGGCGGCCTCCCAGTCGTTGTGCTACCCGCTGGTGGCGATGGTGGCCTCCCGGGGCCCCGGCGGGCCGCTGGACCTGGCCGGCCTGGCCCAATCCAACACCGTCTTGTTTTTCCTGGGAATCTCCATGATCAGCCTGGTGCCGACGGGCATGGTCTACGCCCAGACCCGCGAGGGGTACCGGCGCTTTTACCGCCTGACGATGGCCATCGGCTTCGCCATGACGACGATCCAGGCGCTGCTCTGCATTCCGGCACTATCGCACGCGCTGTTCGCGCAGCTGATCGGCCTGCCGCCCTCGATCGAAGCGCCGGCCCAGAGCACACTGCTGCTGAGCATCCCGCTGCAGGTGATCTTCTTCTCCCGCATTCCGTATTTCGTGGTCCTGTATATCGGCAGAGCCACGGGCATCGCGAGCATAGCGACCATCGGCCGGGTGGTCTTGACGGCCGCTCTGTCGCCGCTGTTCTGTTTGGCGGGCCTCGTGGGGCCGCTGTGGGCCGTGGTGGCCCTGACCATCCCGGTCGCTTTGGAAGCCGTTGTTTCAGGCTGCTTTGCCCGGAGGTTCATCCGTGCGCTGCCCCCAAGTCCGGCAACCCAGCCAGGGGTGCGGGAGATCCTGTGGTTCAACGCCCCGCTCACCGTGGGGGGATATTTTCTCGTGCTGGCAACCATCACCGTTGCGGCGTTCATCGCGCGGGCGGCCGACCCCGAGCGGGTACTGCCGGCCTATTATCTGGCCCTCGGCCTGGTCAACCCGTTGGCCTTTGCCGCGACCCGCATCCAAACCGTCATGCTGGCGTTTCCATTGACCGCACCGTTTCAGCGCCGCACGCTGCGCTTCGCGCTGGCGGCCGGCCTGGTCATGGGTCTGCTGCCGCTCACGTTTATTCTGCCGGGGCTTGCCGAACTCTACTACATCCAGCTGCAACACCTGCCCCCGGATGACCTAATCCTGGTGCGGAAAACGGCCGCCGCCCTGGTGCTGTTTCCGCTGGCCGTGGCCATCCGCGCCCAGAGCGAAGGAATGGCCGCCTGGCTGAAGAAGCCCTTTGCGGTCCTCACGGGCCATGCCGCCCTGCTCGCGACCATCGCCGGGGCCGGGTTGGCCGCCCTCGGCCTCACGGTGCCGGGGTACTTCATCGGCGCCGGCTGCCTGACCATAGGCAGCCTGGTCTCCGCCGCCACGATGCGCGTCATGCTGCGGTTGACAAGAGCCCGTGACGTTCGTGCCCCGGGTGCGGGGAAATAAGTCTCATTTAAATTAAGCGATTCCGCCAATTCGCACGAGGCCCGATGGGGTCTGCCGTCCGCAGGGGACGCCGCAATTTTTTCCCCGGCCGTCTCAACGGCAGCAGAACCGCTCAGATAGTGACAGAAAGCCCCGGAAGACAGTGCCCCACGACAGCCCCTGCCGCCGCTGCCTGTGAGGGGGTTATCGAAACCCCGGGGGCGTTGTCGGAGCCTGGGGGTCTTTTACGGCGGCCCCTGCGGACGGCAGACCCCATCGGGCCCTTCCGCAAAAACCAAAACTGGAATCGCTCAACCCAGGTCTCAACAAACCTTGATCCTCACTCCTCCCACTTGATGCATTCCACCGGGCAGGAGCTCATGGCCTCTTCAATGCAGTCTTCAGGCCCGCCTTCTTCCTTGACAACCTCCGCCTTCTCCGAATCGTCGTTAAACGCGAACACATCCGGGCACAACTCCACGCAGGTCTGACATCCCACGCACTCATCGGCGTCGATCACCACTCGCTTTGCCATAACGTTTCCTCCTGGTTTCAATAATATTGGATCGGGTGAGACGGCCATCCGGCGGACGGGCGTCGTTGGTACCCTGCTAAAACCGTGCACGAATAAAAGGCCCTGCGTGGCCGGAGCCCTGTTGCCTATTGAATGCCGATCTGCTACGGTGCCCCCCACTGACCGGGCGGCCATTAGCGCCGCCCGTAACGCATGGAGGCGCTTGCCAATGGCTGAAGAAACGGAAGACACCCTCGACTTCAATCTCGACCGTTCCAACCTTTACCTCGAGGAGTCGTTCACGGACCTCAAGGTCGGCTCGGTCAAACGGTTTACCCCCGTCAAGACCGACGGATCCCCGGACAAGGAGCGCCATCCCGTCTACGTCGGCCAGACCAGCGTCTACACGCCGCATGGCCCCCTGCCGATTCAGAACGTGATCACGGCCAAAGACCTTCCCCAGGCATTCAAGCGCTTCCCGGAGGCCATGCAGGCCTCCATGGAAAAACTCATGGAAGAGGCCAAGAAGATGCGGGAAGAAAAGCAGCCGCCGATCATCCAGGGCGCAGGTTCCCGCATCATCGTGCCGTGAGTCCGTGCCGGATCGCCGGCCGTTTCGTTCACATCCGCATAGATCGCTTCTAATAACAGGGTGTTGAAAAAACAAGCGTCAGGCCGTCAGCCAAGGCGCTCATAAGCTTGAAGCCTGAAGCTGGAGGCTCAAGGCTCGAGGCTCGAGGAAACAGATACCATCCCGTTCGCTTCCAGCTTCTCGCCTCAAGCATCCAGCAGTTGCATGTGAGCATTTACAAAAGCCGCACAACGCCGGATCACGGCCTCAGGCGCAGTTTTTCAACGCCCTGCTAAGCGGCCGGCGCCGCCACGGGGTCGAGGGGGCTGCCCGGGGGGTAGACCCGCGCCGCCAGTTCACGGTCCAGCATCAGCAGCCCGGACTTGTCGGCTCCGACCATTTCCAGCTGCTCGGTGATTTTGCTCGCGTTGGACTCCTCCTCGATCTGCTCGTTGGTGAACCAGTCCAGCAGGGGTTCGGAGGCGTACTCCTTCTCCTGGCGCGCGATCGACATCAGGTCGTTGATCTTCTTGGAAATGAACTTCTCGTGTTCGAAGGCGTCCTTGAACACTTCGAGCGGCGACTTCCACTGGACCTTGAGCTGCTTGAGGTCCTTCAGGGCGACCTTCCCGCCGCGGTCGATGAGGTGATTGAAAAACTTCATGGCGTGGACCATCTCCTCATGGGCCTGCACGCGCATCCAGTTCCCCATCCCGTCGAGCGCCTTGGAGTGCAGCCAGGCGGCCATCGACAGGTAGATGTAGTAGGACTCCAATTCGTTCTTGATCTGCTCGTTCATCGCATCGTTGAGTTTTTTGCCGATCATTTTTCAGTCTCCTTGTTAAAGGTTAGAGGCGCGCACGTCATCACCGTACTTTTTGGAAGGCATTATGGTTAGCATTGACGCGGTTTTTGTCAATTGCGGCGATCACCTTGACTCCGCAATGATTTTCGGATTATGAGTCCAGCAGCCGGAACGGGTGTGAACGTTTTCCGGAGGATTCCCGGAACCGGCCAGGGGACCCGATGGGGGATCCGGCCGCAGCGGCCATCACATGGAGTGATGCAGGCAGATGTCCGAACAGCTCAAATTGTTTCAGGCCTCCGATACCCCCGGGCCGGGCAGCCCCGGCGAGGAACTGCCCGCAGACCTTGACGCGGGCACCGGTGCACTCGACGAGCTTTTCCGCCTGAGCGACCGCTGGCGGGGGTGCCGCGAATTCCTCGAACTGCTCGAATCCGTCGCACGCTTCCCGGCCTATTCGCCGTTCAACGGGTTCCTTATCTACCTGCAGAACCCCGCCGCCACCCAGGTCGCCACGGCCAGAACCTGGTCCCGAAAGCACCGGCGACGGCTGAAGCCGGGCGCCCGGCCGATCCTCATCCTGGCCCCGATGTCGCCGGTGCTCTTCGTCTTCGATCTCAAGGACACCGAGGGCTACCCGGTCGCCGAGGCCGCCCTGAGACCGCTTGCGAGCCGGGACCGCCTGTCGGCCCGAATCTACGAGGCCACCCTGCACAACTGCGGCATTCAGCATATCGCCGTACGCGAGGTGCCGCCCCTGAACGCCGCCGCCGAACGGGTGGTCCGCATCACGGCCCCGGTCCGCAAAAAATACGCAGGCCTGGAACTCGAGGCCAGCACTCGCTATCTCGTCCTCGTCGACGCCGGCCTGAGCCTTGAGGAAAAATACGCCGCCTTGGTGCTCGAGCTGAGCCGCATTTTCTGCGGGCACCTGGGCATCGACAGCGACGCCTGGTGGGTAGACCGCAAGGACCTGGACCTGAACCGGATCGACCTCGAAGCCGATGCAGCGGCCTTCGTCGTCTGCCGCCGCCGGGGGCTTGCACAGGTCTCACACCAGCGGTTCAGCGACTGCCGCGACCAGGACCGTGTACTGCCCCCCATCAGTCTGAACGCCGTCTTCCAGGCGGTCAGCTACATTGAAGAGATGGGCAAGGCCCTCTGGCGCAAACCCCGCAAACAGGGCCGTTCCTGACAGCCTGCCCGCAGCCGCCCATGACCGACACACCGACCGAAATCGTCATCCCACGCGAAAAGGCCGTGTTCCGGCTCGACCGCAACGGCCGCTGGCGCAACGCGTCCGGCCCTTTCCAGAACCGGCGCATCATCGACTACTTCAACGCCGCCATCCGCCAGGACGAAGGCGGCTACTATGTCAGCCAGCAGCGCGATCAGATTGTCGAAAAAGTGTATTTCCCCTACGAGGACACCGCCCTGTTCGTCGTCGACGTGCAGATCGGGGAGGAGATCACGCTCGTCCTGAACACCCGGCGGCGCCTTGCGCTCGAAACCGGCCGCCTCTGGATTGAAAACGACGGCCTTTACCTGACCGACGCGGGCGAACGCATCAAGTTCACGGACCGGGCGCTGCTGAAGCTGGCCGACCGGATCGACTTCGAGCAGGATGCCTACTTCATCCGGACGGGCGGCGGGCGCCACCGCATCCGGGTCGATGGGCAGACAGATAGACTGAAGACTGAAGGCTAACACGAGAAAGTCTATAATGGCCTAAGCCGTGCCTATAGCCTTCAGCCTAAACACCTGAGCAGTTACACCGCTGGAATGAAAGCGGGCCGGCGCGGGCCGCCGCGGGAACATGAAATAGCCCCGAAAGGAGATCGACATGTACAAAGTGAGCGTGATGTACCCGAATCAGAAGGGCAGCCGTTTCGATCTGGAATACTACCGCACGACGCACATGGCCCTGGTGGAAAAGCATTTGAAGCCCTTCGGCCTCCTGCGGACGGAAGTCCTGCGAGGCATCTCCGGCGGCGGCGGTCAGCCGGCCCCCTACGTCTGCATCGGCAACCTCTATTTCGACTCGGCCGACGGCTACGAGAAGGGCGGTGCGGCCTCCGGCGGCGTCCTGCGCGCGGATATCCCCAATTTCACCGATGTGACACCCACACGCCAGATCAGCGAAGTGCTGACGATCGAATGATGGCCGATTTGGATGCAACCTGCGCAAAACGATAGGCCGTCACGCCCCCTGAAGGGCATTGTGCTTCTCGCCCTGCTCAGCCTTTTCTGGGGCCTGGCCTGGCCGGCCATGAAGATCGTCCTGAGCGAGATCCGCCCCTGGACCTTCAGGGCCATCTGCCTTGCAGCCGGCGGGGCCGGTCTATTGGCGCTGGCCCGCGCCGGCGGGGCCTCTCTGCGGGTGCCGGCCGGGGATCTCAGGCCGCTCGTCATCACGTCCCTGATCAACATCACCGGCTGGCACATCCTCTCTGCCTACGGTCTCACCCTGCTGCACGCCGGGCGGGCTGCGATCATCGCCTACAGCATGCCCCTGTGGGCGATCCTCCTCAGCCGCCTGCTGCTGAAGGAGCGCATCACCTCCACCCGCTGGTGGGCCCTCGCTATCGGATCCACGGGGCTGGCGCTGCTGCTGGGCCCCGACATGCAGGCGGTCGGCGCCGCGCCGCTCGGAGCCCTGATGATGCTGGGCGCCGCCGTCTGCTGGGCGGCCGGAACGGTGCTGGTCAAATTCTTCAAATGGCACATGCCCGGAACCCTGGTCATGGGCTGGCAGCTTCTGATCGGAGGGATACCCATCATCGTGGGTGCGATCCTGATCGATCCCGGCACCACGATCGCCGCGGTCTCCTGGAAGGCCATCGCCGCCCTGATTTTCGTGGTCGCACTGCCGACCATCTTCTGCCATTGGGCGTTCTTTATGGTCGTTCAGATATTCCCGGCCAATGTCGCCGCGCTGAGCACCTTGGGCATCCCGGTGATCGGCGTCTTCAGCAGCGCCCTGATCCTGGGAGAGCCCGTGACGGCCACCGAGCTGATAGCCCTTTTTCTGGTGGTATTATCCCTGGGGCTCACCAGTCTGGGCGGCCGGCGAACCGGAAGATCTTAAGTTCCAAATAAAACCAGCCGATATCCACAAACAAGTATCTTGCATTACGCCGATGTTTGCCATATTGATGAAACTTTAAAATTTTTCGGCTGCATGTGAGGAGGTTTTTCCGTGCGAAAATGGTTCCCTGGCTTCGGCGTTGCGCTCACGCTGGCGGTTTTGAGCATCTCCTTTGCTTTC